>NZ_DATMBZ010000147.1:0-71825 GCF_035558935.1 Gaiella sp.
GCGGCGCGTGCTCGTCGTCGACGTCGACGTGCACCAGGGCGACGGCACGCACTCTCTCCTCGCCGGTGACGCCGACGCCTTCACCCTCTCGGTCAACGGCTGGCGGAACTACCCGTTCCGCCGGGTTCCCGGCGACCTCGACGTCGATCTCCCGGACGGGACCGGGGACGAGCGCTACCTCGACGAGCTCGGTGCCGTCCTACCGCGGGCACTCCGCCGCGCTCGGCCCGAGCTCTGTTTCGTGCTCGCCGGCGCCGACCCGTACGAGGGCGACCGGCTCGGACGGCTCGCGCTGACGAAGCACGGCCTGCGCGAGCGCGACGTGCTCGTGCGGGACGCGCTCGCGCAGGCCGGCGTTCCCGTCTGCCTGACGCTTGCGGGCGGCTACGCGGAGGACATCCGCGACACGGTCGAGATCAACGTGAACACGCTGCGCGTGTTCGCTTAGGCTCCCGCGGATGGCGACGGCTCCGACGGACCCTCCGAACGGCGCGGCGCGCAGGGTCGCAGTCGTCACGGGCGCGTCGTCCGGCATCGGCGAGGCGACGGCGCGACTGCTCGCTCGGAAGGGGTGGCATTGCGTCCTCGTCGCCCGCCGGGAGGACCGACTGCTGGAGATCGCGGCCGAGACGGGCGCCGAGGTCGAGGTCTGCGACGTCGGCGACCGCGAGGCGGTCGACGTCATGGCCGCCCGCGTGCTCGAGCGGCATCCGGCGATCGACCTGCTCCTCAACAACGCGGGCATGCCCGCGCGCGGCACGTTCCTCACGGTCGACCCGGAACTGGTCGAACGGGTGATCGACGTGAACTACCTCGGCGGCGTCTGGTGCACGCGGGCGTTCCTCCCCGGGCTCCGCTGGGCGGCGTCGGGCGGAAGCGGCGCGCACGTCGTCAACATGATCTCCGTTGCGGGAACCGTGGCCTTCGCCCCGGCCGGGGCGTACGCCGCCTCGAAGCATGCACAGCTCGCGTTCTCGCGCTCTCTGGCGTCGGCGCTGAGCGGCAGCGGGATCGCCGTCCACGCCGTGCTGCCCGGCTTTGTCGAGACCGAGGGCTTCCCGCAGAAGGGCGTGCTCAAGAGCCGGCTCCTGGGACGGTTCGTGATCCAGCCGCCGCGGGTCGCCGAGGCGGTGCTGACCGCGGTCGAGAAAGGCCGCCGCGAGGTGACGGTCCCGTGGTTCCCCTACCGGCCGATCTCGGTGCTGCAGGCGCTCGTCCCGGGGGTGGTCGGCCGGTTCGCCGGGATGTCGGACTACCGGCCCGGGTCGGTCTGAGGCGAATCGTCGCCACTCTCGCCCGCGGGATCGTTGAGCCGCGCGATCCACGCCGCGAAGAGCGGGTCGACGATCGTGTGGCCGCCCTCGTCGCGCTCCTCGATCTCCGCCGTCGCCGCGAGCCTCGGCAATGCCCGCCGGACGACATCCTTCGTGAGTTCGAGCCGCCGCAGGGCGGAGGCTCGGTACGGCGAACCGGAACCGAGCAGCAGCGCGCGCAGCGTCTTCTGCTCCGAGAGGTCGAGGCCGCGCCACTGTGCGTCGAACTCGGGGTCCAGCTCGGCCATCGCGGCGGCATGGGCGGCATCCCAGTCCTCGAGGGTCGCCTCGGCCCCGCGTGCGACCTCCTCCCAGAGCCGGTGCGCCAGGAGCATCGTCCGCTGCGGGTGTCCACGCCCGGCCTGGAGGAGCGGGTTGAGCGCCTCGCCGACGGCTCGACCCGTCGACTGGAAGCGGGCTGCGACATAGGCGGCGATGTCGGCGTCCGCGAGCCTCCCGAGCCGCATGGGGACCGCCGAGCCGTAGAGCGGGCGGTCCTTCGTCTCGAAGAGCAGGCGCATCAGGCCGGGCTCCGATCCGGCGAAGACATACGACGCGACCTCGCCGTGATGCTGGATGTGACTCCGGAGGAGGCCGTCCAGGCCGTCGATGCGGCCGATGTCCTGAAACTCGTCGAACGCGATCAGCGCCCGGTAGCCGCCCGCTGACTCCAGTCGGAGCGGCAGGTCGAGAAGCGCATGCAGCGCGGGGAGCGGGTCGCGAGTCGGCTCGAGCTGCAGCCGCGCGCTGATGCCGAACGCCCCGAGCGACAGCCCGACGCCGGTGCGCTGGAGGAATGCCTCGACGCGCCGTCGCAGCTCTCCCTTGAGGTGCTTGGCATAGGCGCGCTCGAGGCGGACCGTCACGTCGGCGATCGAGGAGACGCGATAGAGATCGACGAGTACCGGGACGAGCCCCTCGTCGCGCCCGCCGTCGTGCAACGCTCGCGTGAGCAGGCTCGTCTTCCCGTACTTTCGCGGCGCGTAGAGGCGGACGTAGTGCCCACCGATCGCATGTCGGAGCAGCAGGCGCACCTCGTCGTCGCGATCGACGATGTCCTCCGGCGGGACGGGACGGGAGTAGACGAACGGGTTGACGTCCACGATCATGCGTCACTCAGACTACCAGTCAGTAGTCTGTGTGACTACTAAGTGGTCGTCAGGGAGACACCTCGGGCATTCATTGCTTGCGCGCGAGGTACCAGCCGATCTCGACCTCGTGCACGGGCGGGGCCATCCGGGCGATCCGCTCGCGTTCCTCGCCCTCGAGGCCGACGAGGTCGAGGTACGTCTCCATGTCACGACGCTCCCGCACGATCTCGTTGGCGGTGACGATCAGGTCGTTGGCGTCGAGGTAGCCGCGAATGTCAGCGTCGGGGAGCAGGCGCGTGTGCGACGGGTCGCGCGCGCGCTCGAAACGGTCGAGCTCGAGGCTCCGCATCGGGTCGACGTCGCCGAGCTGGTCGGCGATCAGGAGGCGGCCCCCCGGCCGGGTCACACGCGCGATCTCCGAGACGACGAGCTCCGGGCGGGCGACGTGGTGCAGGACGCGGAGGCAGCCCACGAGGTCGAAGTCGCCGTAGGGGAACGGCAGCGCCTCGGCGTCGCCGAGCACGAACGTGCAGTTGTCGGGAGCGTCCTCGCGCGCGGCGGCGAGGTACTCCTCCGACGAGTCGACGCCGACGACCTCGCCGACGAGCGGCGCCAGGGCGTACGCGAGGGCGCCCGTACCGCAGCCGACGTCGAGCGCCCGCTCGTCGCCGCCGAGCGGCGAGAGGAGCCGGCCGATGCGCGCCTCGAGGTCGACGTGCCGTTCGGCCTGGAGCGCACGCCGGTGAGCGACGCGGTCGCTCACCCGACCACCTCGCGCGTCGCGCGCCCGGGCGCGACGCGAATCCCGCAGGCGAGCTCGTAGCCGATCGTGCCGGCGACGGCGGCGTGGGCCTCGAGCGTCATGCCGTCGCCGACGAGCGTCACGGGGGCTCCGCGCTCGGCCGGCCCGGGCAGGAGCACCGCGAAGGCGTCCATCGAGATCGTGCCGACCACGGGGACGCGCACGTCCGCGACGACGACGTCCGTCCCCGTCAGGTCGCGCCTGAAGCCGTCGGCGTAGCCGACAGGGACGATCCCGATCCAGCTCTCCGCCGTCGCGACGAACTGCCTGCCGTAGCCGGTCGACTCGCCGGGAGCGAGGCGCCGCACCTGCGCGAGCTCCGACTCCCAGCGCAGCGCGGGCCGGAGCCCCCATCGCGTTGCGTCCTGGCCACGGGGGTCGACGCCGTAGAGCGCGATGCCACACCGCACGGCGTCGAGGCGCGTCTCGGGCATGGTCAGCGCGGCGGCGCTGTTCGCCGCGTGCCGGACGTAGCGGCCGGCGTAGGGCTCGGTGGCGCGCAGGAATCGCTCGAACTGCTCCGACGCGAACGAGCGGTCGCTGTCGGCGGTGGCGAAGTGCGTCATCAGCCCCACCACCGAGCGGCCGGGAGCCGGAAGCTCGGCGAGACCCCATCTGCCCATCCCGGTGTCGAGCTTGAGGTGGACGGGGACGTCCTCCGGGACGCTTTCGTCGGCGACGGCCAGCTCCAGCCTCGCCCGGCGGGCAACAGCGACCTCATCGGCCGTCGTCGGGCCGAGCACCACGATGCGCGACGTCGGGAGCGCTTCCCGCAGAGGCACGGCCTCGCCCACCGTCGCAACGCAGATCGCGGTCGCCCCGCCCTCGAGCGCCGCGCGGGCCACGTCGGCCGCGCCATGGCCGTATGCGTCCGCCTTCACGACGGCCCAGAGCTCGCTCGGCCGCTGCATCGCCGCGAGCGTCCGCGCGTTCTCGCGGATCGCGCCGAGGTCGATCGTCACGAGCGAGCGGGTCATGGCGCCATTCTCCCGGAGCGGGCGTCGCTGCGCGGCGCCCGCCGGGCGTCCCGTCAGGCCAGCACCGAGGGAAGCGCGTCGACAACGTCAGAAGCGACCAGGCCGGCGCTGTACGGCGCGGCCCGGGCGGCCATCCCGTGCGCGACCGCAGCGGCGGCCGCAGCGTCGACCGGGTCGAGCCCCTTCGCCAGGAAGGCGCCGAGGATGCCCGTCAAGACGTCGCCGGTCCCGGCGGTGGCGAGAGACGGCGGCCCCGTGTCGCAGACGATCGTGCGCCCGTCGGGCGCGCGCACGATCGTGTCGGCGCCCTTGAGGAGGACGACTGCGCCGAAGCGCTCGGCGAGCCGTGCCGCGGCGTCGAGCCGATGGCCCGAGACCCAGTCGGACTCCGAGTCGAGGAGGCGGGCGGCCTCGCCCGCGTGAGGAGTGAGAACGAGCGTCCCGCTGCGCTCCACCGGCTCGAGCCCGAAGAGCCCGTCGGCATCCACCACCGTGGGGAGCTGTGAGCGCTCGAGCAGCTCGCGGACGAGCGTGCGCGCCCCGTCCGAGCGGCCGAGGCCGGGGCCGAGCGCGAGCGCCGTCGCCCGGCGGAGGTCCGGGCCCAGCCCTTCGACGGCGTCGACCCACTCGAACCCCCGTTTCACGGGCTCGAGCGCGAGGATCTCTGCGACCTCCAGCGACGCCGTCGGAACCGCAAGGGTGACGTATCCGGCATCGGCGCGGAGCGCGGCTCTCGCGCTGAGCACGGCCGCGCTCGTCGTGCCCGGCGCCCCGCCCACGACGAGGAGCGAGCCCGCAGTGAACTTCGTGTCGCGCTCTCCGCGGCGCGGCACGCGCTCCAGGAGCGCAGGCGTTGCGCGAACGGCCGCCGTCGGGGCAGGCTCGAGCCCGATGCCTGCGACCACGACCCGCCCGGCGCGAAACCTCCCGGGAGCCACGACGAGCCCGACCTTGCGGCCGTGGAACGTCACGGTCAGATCCGCCCGGACGGCGGCGCCCGCGACTTCGCCGGTCGACGAATCGACGCCCGACGGCACGTCCACCGACACGACGGGGGCACCGCTCCCGTTGATCCGCTCGATCAGCTCCGCCGCATCCGGCCGAGGCTTGCCATGGAAGCCGGTCCCGAAGAGCGCGTCGACGACGAGGTCGGCGCCCACGAGGTCGTCGCTCTCGACCGCGTCCCTGCCGGCCTCGCGGAGCACGCGAGCGGCGATCCGGCCGTCGCCGCCGTTGGCGCCGCCGCCGCAGACGGCCACGACGCGGCGCACATCCGGGTAGGACGCAAGGATCTCGTCCGCGACGGCCCGGCCGGCACGCTCCATCAGCTCCTCGGCCGTGCCCGGGTATCCCGGGTAGCGCGCCTCCGCGACACGCATCTCGTCCGCGGTGTAGAGCGGCTCGTGCATCACGGCCGCGGGCGGCGTACGGGCGGCGTCTCGAGGTCGGCGACGCAGGTTGCGGCCGCGACGGTGTGGGAGTGCGTCAGCGAGACGTCGATCTCGCGCATGCCGACCTTCTCGGCCCAGCGCAGCGTCTTCCCGGCGAGGGTGACGCCCGGCTTCGGCGGGCCGACGATCTCGATCTCCTTCCACGTGAAGAGGACGCCGCAGCCGAGCGCCTTGCCGACCGCCTCCTTGCCGCAGAAGCGGGCCGCGTACGACTCGGCCGGATTCCGTCGCGACTCGCAGTAGGCCTGCTCGTCGGGCGTGAAGCAGCGGTCGCGGAAACCGGGACGCTCGAGCGCGCGCCGGATCCGCTCGATCTCGATCACGTCGGTGCCGATCCGGACGGCCACCGCGTCAGAGCGACCGCTCGAGCCAGCCCGGCAGGTCGGCGATCGAGCTGAGCACGACGTCGGGGCGTGCATCGAGGCCCTCGAGCGTGTCCGGCCGAAACTTCCCCGTCCGGACGAGCGCCGTGCGCATGCCGAAGAGCTGGGCGGCCCGGATGTCGGCCTCCGGGTCGTCGCCGACGAGCCACGTCAGCTCGGGCTCGGCGCCGAGCGCGTCGAGCGCCGCCGCGAAATAGGCGGGGCTCGGCTTCCCGAGCACGGTCGCCTCGACTCCGGTCGCGTACTCGAGGCCCGCGACGAAGGCGCCCGCGTCGAGGAGCGGACCGCGGCTCGTCTGCCACCAGCGGTTCTTGTGGAGGCAGTAGAGCTCGGCGCCCATCTGGATCTCCGAGAAGGCGCGCGCCAGGTTCATGTAGCTGAAGACCTGGTTCGGCTCGAGTGTCTCGTCGCAGCCGCCGAGCAACACCGCGTGGGCCCCGTCGCCGACGAGAGCGAGCCCTTCGAGGTCGGGAACGACCCCGGCCATGACGAGCGCGCAGACCCGCTTGCCGGCGAGCTCGCGCGCCGCTGTCCCCGCGGGCGTCTGCAGCTCGCCGTCCTCGACGTCGAAGCCGAGCGTGCGAAGCTCCTCCGCGAGCTGGGCCCGCGGCCGGGTCGAGTTGTTCGTGACGAAACGGAGGGCATGCCCCTCGCGACGCAGCTCGGCGACGGCATCCTGCGCGCCGGGGATCGCCGCCCCGGAGACGTGCAGCACTCCGTCGACGTCCAGGAGAATGCACGCCATGGGCCGGGAGCCTATACGTGTCACGCGCTCGGTCTCGCTCGACCCCGACGAGATCGAGCTCCGCGTCTCACGCTCCTCCGGCCCGGGCGGGCAGCACGCCAACAAGGCGGCAACGCGTGTCGAGGCGGTGTTCGACGTCGAGGCGTCGCCGTCGCTCTCGCCGGCCCAGAAACGGCGCGTCGTCGCGAAGGCCGGGCCCGTGCTCCGCGCCGTGGCGCAGGACGAGCGCAGCCAGGCGCGCAACCGGGAGCTCGCCGTCGAGCGGCTGGTCGCAAAGCTCGCGGAGGCGCTGCGGGTGGAGCGACGGCGCGTCGCCACTCGGCCCTCGGCGGCCGCCCGCGAGCGTCGTCTCGCGGAGAAGCGCCGCCGGGCGGGCGTCAAACGCAACCGGGCGCAGCCCGAGGCCGAATAGGCCCGTGTCGAAGCCCCTGACCCCCGAGCTCGTGGAACCGCTGCTCCGGGGGCGCTTCGGCAGGCCGTACCTGTGGAGCGAAGGCTGCGCGTCGACGCAGGACGCGCTGCGGGGCAGTGCGCTGGCCGAGGGAGCCGTCGCCGTCACGGAGCACCAGACGGCAGGCCGGGGCCGCGACGGACGTCGCTGGGAGGATGCCCCGGGCCTGGGGCTTCTCCTTTCGGTGCTCCTGCGCCCGCCCTCGGGGTCGCCCGTGCAGCAGCTCTCGCTCGTCGCGGGCCTCGCCGTCGCGGAGACGGTCGAGGACGCGCGTGACCTGGCCGCGGTCAAGTGGCCGAACGACGTGCTCCTCGGCGGCCACAAGGTCGCGGGGATCCTGCTCGAGTCCTCGGGCGTGGAGGTCGTCTGCGGGATCGGCGTCAACGTCCTGCAGACCGAGGCCGAGCTACCGGCGAATGCGCGGCTGCCTGCGGCGTCGCTCCTGACGGCAACAGGGCACGCTCCGGACCGCGCGGAGCTGCTCGTCTCGCTGCTCGAGACGCTCGAGCACCGCTACGACTCCTGGCGGCGGCGCGGCCTCACGTCATTTCTCGACGAGCTCGAGGCACGAAACGCGCTGCGCGGGAGGCGTGTCGAGGTGGGCGGCGAGGCGGGGACGGCGGGCCGGATCGCGCCCGACGGGCGGCTGACACTGCTTCGGGCCGACGGGACGACGGTGCTCGTCGCGAGCGGGGAGGTGCAGGAAGGGGGGCGAGGCTGAAGCCACGCCCCGCGCCGGCCGGGAGCGGCGGCGGTCGGTGGCGTCAGGACACGTGCGTGTAGCCGAAGCGGCCTTTGATGCAGAGGTTGCCGAGCGTGACGTCGTGGTCGGCCGGGCTCGTCACCTTGACGATCGCGTTGTCCTGGACGTGGAGCTCGAGCGAGCACCCGACGCCGCAGTAGGGGCACGTCGTCTCGGTCACCACCTGCTCGTCCTCGCGCCACTCGCCGGCTTCCCGCAGCTCGTGCTCCGAGCGAAACATCAGAGCGCCCGTCGGGCAGACGGCGATGCAGTTCCCGCAGTAGACGCACGCGGACTCCGGGAGCGGCGTCGCGAGCTCCGTCGAGATGCGGGCGTCGAAGCCGCGCCCGGCGACGTGGATCGCGAACGTGTTCTGGTGCTGCTCGCCGCAGGCGTCGACGCACTTGTAACAGAGGATGCACTTCGCGTAGTCCCGAACGTAGAGCTCGTTGTCGACCTTCACCGGCTGGTGCACGGTTGCCGCGGTGCGGCCGTCGGGAACGACGTGATGGCCGGTACGGGCCCGATCGCGGTCCGTGGTCGGCGGGGCCGGCGGGCCGAAACGCTCGGGCTCGGCGCCGTAGCGCTCGAGGTACTCCGGCGCGACAGGCGTCGTCGTCAGGTCGACCGAGGAGGCGAGGAGCTCCATCACGAGTTTGCGCGAGAGCCGAACACGCTCGGAGTCCGTCTGCACCTTCATCCCCGCGTCCACCTTGCGCGAGCAGGCGGGTACGAGCACGCGCGAGCCCTCGAGCTCGACGACGCAGACGCGGCAGACGTTCGCGGGCTCGAGCGTCTCGCCGTAGCAGAGGGTCGGCGTATCGATGCCGAGCTGGCGGCAGGCGTCGAGGATCGTCGAGCCCTCGAACACGCGGACCGGCTGACCGTCGACCTCGAGCTCGACCATGCGTCTCGGTGCGAGCAGCTCGCTCATGCAGCGCCTTCCTGGAAGACGTGAAGGCGACGGATCGCCGACTCGACGGCGCTCGAGGCCGTCTGGCCGAGACCGCAGATCGACGCGTCACGCATGCACTGGCCGACCTCGGCGATGAGCGCCAGCTCGCGCTCGACGCCACCGCGCGGCTCACCGGCGAGCAACCTCGCCAGAGACTCCTCCTGTCGAACGGTGCCGACGCGGCACGGGACGCACTGCCCGCAGGACTCGTCGCGGAAGAACCCGGCGATCCGCATCAGCAGCCGGGGCAGGTCGATGGTCTCGTCGAGCACGAGCACCACACCGGAGCCGAGCGTCGTCCCGGCTTCGCGAACACCCTCGAACGTGAGCGCGACGTCGAGGTCGTCAGGACCGAGAAAGCCGCCTGCGGCACCGCCCATCAGCACGGCCTGTAGCGCCCGTCCACCCGGCACCCCGCCCGCCAGATCGAGGATCTCGCGCAGGGTCGCGCCGAACGGCACCTCGTACGTCCCCGGCCGGGCGACGTGGCCGGAGACGCAGAGGAGCTTCGTCCCCGTCGAGCCTTCGGTGCCGACCTCCGCGAACGACGGGCCTGAGCCGAGCACGACGTCGAGCACGTTGACGAGCGTCTCGACGTTGTTGACCACCGTCGGCTTGCCGAAAAGCCCGACCTCGACCGGGAACGGCGGCTTGTTCCGCGGCTCGCCACGCCTGCCCTCGATCGACTCGAAGATCGCAGTCTCCTCGCCGCAGATGTACGCCCCCGCGCCGCGCCGAATCTCGACGTCGAAGGCGAAGCCCTCCCCCATCACGTCGTCGCCGAGGAAGCCGCGCTCGCGCGCCTGCTCGAGAGCGTGCTCGAGGGCATGACGCGCCTCGGGATACTCGCCGCGCAGGTAGACGTAGCCGCGCTCGCAGCCGGTCGCATGGGCGGCGATGGTCATCGCCTCGACGACCGCGAACGGGTCGCCCTCAAGCACCGCACGGTCCTTGAACGTCCCCGGCTCGGATTCGTCCGCGTTGCAGATCAGGTAGTGAGGACGGGCGGGCTGCTTCGCCACCGCCTCCCACTTGACGCCGGTCGGGAAGGCCGCACCGCCGCGCCCGAGGAGCTTCGAGTCGGACACCTCCCGGAGCACCCCCGCCGGACCGAGCTCGAACGCACGCCGTAGCGCCGCGTAGCCACCATGCGCGCGGTAGTCGTCGATGCTCGAGGGGTCGACGACGCCGACGCGGCGCAGGAGGCGCAATGCCGGATCGCCCGCCTGCGGAAGCGGCGCCGACGGCGAGGGTGCTGGCTTGCCGCCCGCGAGGAGCGCGAGGACGGCGTCCGCCGCGACGGGCGCCTGCGCCCGCTCGAGCGGCTCCTCGCCGGCAACCGAGACGAGCGCGGCGGGCGCGCGGTCGCACTGCCCGAGACACGGGCTCCGGTACCAGGTCGTCGAGCCGTCGTCCGAGAGCTCGCCCTCGGGGCCGAAGCGCTCCTCGACCTGCGCGACGAGGTCCTGCGCGCCGTGGCAGCGGCAGGCGATGTCGTCGCACACGTGGACGACGCGGGCCGGGCGCGGCTCGAGCGCGAGGAGCGCGTAGAACGACGCGACGCCGTACGCGTCTGCGGGAGGGATGGTCAGCCGCCGGCAGATCTCGTTGAGCCCGCCCGGGCTGATCCAGCCGATCCGCTCCTGCAGAGCCCAGAGCGCGGGGAGGAGCAGATGCCGCCTCGCACGGGCAGAGTGGCCCCCCGCGGCCGTGTTGCCCTCCGCACCTACCGACCGCGCGCCGCCCTCCCAGCCGGAGGTGGGCTCGCCGAGGACCTCGTCGAGCGCGGCGCGCTCGCTCGGCGTCGGTTCTGCGTTCGGAACGAGCTTGAGGTCCATTCAGGCCGTGGCCTCCGCAGGCTCCCGTTCACCCGCGCTCAGAGCTCGCTCCGCAGGGGCGAGCTTCTCGACGCGGATCGCGGCCGCCTTGAACTCCGCCGTGCCGGACTTCGGGTCGGTCGCATCGATCGTGAGCTGGTTGACGTCGACCTGGTCGGGGAAGTGGAACGTCATGAATGCGAGCCCCGCCCGGAGCGACGGGTCGATCCGCGCGGGCGCTTCGACCGACCCGCGCCGGGACGCAACGCGCACGACCTCGCCCGCAGCGATCCCGAGCCGCTCGGCGTCCTCCGGCGAGATGTCGAGCGACTCTCCGCGGTGGAGCGGCGAGCGATACCGGTTGGACTGTGCGCCCGTGTTGTAGGACTCGAGCCGGCGCCCCGTCGTGAGCCGAATCGGGTACTCCGCGTCGAGTGCCTCGAACGGTGGCTTCGCGTCGACGACGCTGAACGGCGCGAGCGGCCCCTCGACCGGGTCGGCCCAGAGGCGGCCGTGGAGGAAGAGCGAGCCCGGATGCTCGTCGTCGGGACACGGCCACTGGAGGCCGCGCAGCGCGTCGAGCCGGTCGTAGCGCATGCCGCGGTGCATCGGCGAGAGGGAACGGCACTCGTCCCAGATCTGCTCGGCGGTCGGGTGGCCCCAGTCGTGGCCGAGCCTGCGCGCCAGCTCGGAGAGGATCCACGTGTCGTCGCGTGCGTCGCCGGGCGGGTCGAGCGCCTTGCGGACGCGCTGTACGCGCCGCTCGCTGTTCGTCACGGTCCCCTCGGCCTCGCACCACGAGGCGGTCCCCGGCAGCACGACGTCCGCCATCTCCGCGGTCTTCGTCAGCACGATGTCCTGGACGACGAGGAGGTCGAGCTCGCGGAGCAGCTTCCGGGCATGGTTGACGTCTGCCTCCGACTGCGCGGGGTTCTCGCCGATCACGTACAGCGTCCGCAGCTCGCCGCGCTCCATCGCATGGAACATCTGCGTCAGGTGCCAACCGTAATGTGGGGGGATCGGGCCGCCCCAGGCGGCCTCGAACCGGGCGCGCGCGTCGTCGTCGCGCTCGATGTCCTGGAAGCCGGGAAGCTTGTTCGGGATGGCGCCCATGTCGCCACCGCCCTGGACGTTGTTCTGACCGCGCAGCGGGTTGAGGCCGGAGCCGTAGCGGCCGACGTGGCCGCACAGCAGCCCGAGGTTGATCAGCGAAAGAACGTTGTCGACCGCGTTGTGGTGCTCGGTGATCCCGAGCGTCCAGCAGATCATCGCCCGATCGGCACGGGCGTAGGCGTGCGCGGTCTCCCGGATCACGGCGGCAGGCACGCCCGTCAGGCGCTCACCCTCCTCCAGCGTGTACGGCTCGACCGAGGCCGCGTACTCGGCGAACCCCTCGGTGGCGCGCTCGACGAAGGGGCGGTTGTGCAGCCCTTCGTGGATGATCTCGCGCGCCATCGCGTTCGAGAGCGCGATGTCCGAGCCGACATCGAGGCCGAGCCAGCGGTCGGCCCACTGCGCGGAGCTCGTGCGCCGAGGGTCGACGGCGAAGAGGCGCGCCCCGTTCCGCACCCCTTTCAGGAGGTGGTGGAAGAAGATGGGGTGCGTCTCCCGGGCGTTCGAGCCCCAGAGGAGGACGACGTCCGTGTCCTCGATCTCGCGGTACGACGACGTGCCGCCGCCCGCTCCGAACACCGTCGCCAGACCGACGACGCTGGGCGCGTGTCAGGTGCGGTTACACGAGTCGATGTTGTTCGTCGCCATCACCTGGCGCGCGAACTTCTGCGCCAGGAAGTTCATCTCGTTCGTCGCCTTCGAGCACGAGAAGATCCCGAAGGACGTCGACGCGTCGACCTCCCGCGCCCGCGCGAACCCGGCGGCGACGGTGTCGAGTGCTTCGTCCCAGGACGCGGGGCGAAGCTCGGCGCCGTCGCGAACGAGCGGCGTCGTGAGGCGACCCTTGGGCATGGACGGCATGCGGCTCCTTCGGACGCTGACCCGTTCAATCTAGCCAGGGCCACGTCCGCCGCGCAGGCGTCAGCGCGCGGCGTTGACGGCGAGCGCGGCGAGCTCCTCCGGCGTGTCCGCATCCGCGAGCAGCGGGACAGGCACATCGACGACGGTGGTGTTGACGCCCCGCAGCGAGCGCTCGCCGGAGGCGACGCGCCGTTCGAGCTCGGGCAGGAGCGAGGTCGGATACCCGCCCGGGAGCGGCACGCGGGCCGACGGCACTGCGCAGGCCTCGCCCAGTGCGCGCAGGACGGCAACCGTCACGAGCGGCACGTCGACCGGGAGCGCGACGACCCGCTCGTGGCTCGCCCGGCGCAGCCCGGCGATCAGCCCGTACACGGGCGCGCGCTCGTCGGTGCCGTCGTCGAGGACCGGGAACGGCAGCCCGTCGAGCTCGTGCGCCTTGCCGACGACGAGCACCTCGTCGCAGGCCTCCGTGAGCAGCCGATGGCCGCGAACCGCGAGCGGCTCGCCGAGAAACGGCGCCAACGCCTTCGGCGAGCCGAAGCGCGAGGACGCGCCGCCCACGAGGAGCACTCCCGTGAGCCGGATCACGCGACGATGCGCTCGGGCGCGGTGTAGACGGTCGCGGCTCCGTCGCGGACGAACCCGCACAGGGTCACGCCGCGATCCGCTGCGAGCTCCACGGCGAGGGACGACGGCGCCCCGACCGCGACCAGCACGGGGCAGCCGGCGACGGCCGCCTTCTGCACGAGCTCGAACGAGAGGCGCCCGCTCACGCAGAGGATCCACCGCGCGAGCGGCAGCCGTCCGTCGCCGAACGCCCACCCGATCACCTTGTCCATCGCGTTGTGGCGGCCCACGTCCTCGCGGACGCAGATCAGCTCCCCGTCGGGCGCGAAGAGACCGGTCCCGTGAAGGCCGCCGGTGGCGGCGAAGGTCGTTTGTGCCGCCTGAAGCGCTTCGGGCAGCGCGGCCACGACGCCGAACGGCACGCTCAGGTCGCTCTCGATCCGGGGCGCATCGACGGCGACCGCCTCGAGTGCGCCCTTGCCGCACACCCCGCAGGACGACGACGTGTAGAAGGAGCGCTGGATACGGCCGAGGTCGGCATCCGGCGCATCGACCTCGACGACGTTCGCCGCCAGGTCCTCGGGCGGCCGGGCAGACGTGGGCCTGAGCCCTTCGGTGAGGCAGAAGCCGAGCGAGAGCTCCTCGTCGTGCCCGGGCGTCCGCATCGTCACCGCGACGGCGGTCCCGTTGACACGGATCTCGAGCGGCTCCTCCACGGCGAGGCGGTCGCCCTCCTGCACTCCGCTCGGAAGCCTGCGCACGGTCGCGCGTGCCGTCTCGTGGGGCGTCGCCATGCGCTGAGAGTAGATCGGGCACGCGTCGCCGACGCGGAGCCGGGGCGGACCCGGCCCCGCGTCGGCGGCGTCTCACTCGTCGTCGAACACGAATCGGGCGACCGACGGATCGTGGTCGCTCGCCTGGTCCGCGAACTCCGCGTTCACGTGGACGACGTCGTAGGAGGTCTCGCTCTTGTCGAGCTTGTCGCTCACGAGCATCTGGTCGAGCACCTGGGAGTTGCCCTCGAAGACGTACGAGTAGCGCTCCGCCTTGGGGAGCCGGTCCATCAGGTTCACGAGCGCCCCGCCGCCCTCGAGGGTCTGCAGCGTCTCGGAGAACTCGAAGTCGTTGAGATCGCCGAGCACGACGATGCGCGCGTTCTTGAACGTACCGAGGATCTGGTCGACGAAATCGTTCACGACCTGCGCCTGCTGGTGGCGCTGCACCTCGGAAGGCCTCACCGTCGGCTGGAACCGGCCGAAGAGAGGACTGTCGCCGCCCTTCGAGTTGAAGTGGTTCACGATCACGAACAGTGTCTGCCCGCGGAAGCGAAGCTCGGTCGCGAGGGGCTTGCGGCTGTCCGTCCACGCAGGGTTCTGCGGGTCGATCCGGCCCGGGCTGTAGGTGAGCTGCACCTTGTTGTTCTTGCCGGTGACGCCGTTCGGTGTCGTGGAGGTGGCGCCCGGCCGGTCGACGAAAGCGAGCCCGCGATCGGTGCGGAACAGGAGCCCGACGCGGATGTTGCCGCCCGGCTGCCCGCCGTCCTCGTCGTTCACGGGGTCGATCTGACGGAACTGGTACGCGGGTCCGCCCGCGGCCTCGATCGCCGCGATCAGCTGCTGGAAGGTCAGCGTCGCGTCGGTGACGCCGGAGTCCGCCGGCCCGCTGTTGTCCTGGATCTCCTGGACCGCCACGACGTCCGGCGAGCGGAGGTTGTCGACGATCAGGCCCGCCAGACGCGCGAACTTCGCCGGCGGATCGACGGGAGACAGGTTCTCGACGTTGAAGCTGGCAACGGCGAGCTCCTCGGGACGCTGCGGCCGGGCCGCCTCGCGCACCAGGCCTCCGTCGACCCGCGTGAGCGCGCTCGTCAGCTGGATCTCGTAGTTGCCGAAGTTGTAGTCGAGCACCCCCACCGGGTCGGAGGTGAAGTGGTCGCCGACGTTGACCGCCGGCGTCCCGCCCGGCCCGATGATGTCGTCCTCGAGCTGGATGCGCTCGGGATTGAAGTCGGCCGGCGCGATCACGATGCCCTGCCGCGCAGTCCTGATCCCGGCGCCTGCGCCGTCGTTCGCGAGCACCCAGACCTCCCCGAAGCCGTTCGTCGGCCCGACGACGACCGGGTCGGGCACGCGGAGCAGCATCCCCTCGAGGCTCTCCCAGAAGTCGATCCCGTCCGTGGCCGGGTCGAACGAGCCGCTCGTCTCGACGTCGCCATTCGCATCGTCCTCGATCACGCTCGAGGGCGGAACGCGCCCTCCCGCGCCGATCAGCGTCCGGGCGATCGCAGCGCCGGGCCCGCCCGCGGTCACCGTCGGCGAGGTGAGCTCGGTCGTCGTCAGGTTCGCGCTCGTGGCGCCGCCCGGCCGGAACTCCGTCACCCGGCCGCTCACGGTGACCGCCTGTCCGACCGAGACCGATGCGCCGATGCCGGTCGCGAAGACGAGGATCGCGTCCGACGTGGCGACGCTGCCGTCGCCGGTCGCGTCCTGCATCGTGAAGCTGTTCGGCCGGACGGATGTGACCACGCCGGGCGCCGAGACGACACGGCCGACGAGCGGCGAGACGTGCGACGCGCCCTGCACGTCGTAGATCCGAGCTGCGAGCGCGACGGTCGTGAACGAGAAGACGTGGTCGCTCGCCATCGTGTCGGGTGGGTCGTTCGTGTCGACGTCCGAGACTCCCGCGTCGTCCACGATCACCGTGCACGACTCGCCCGGCAGGAAGTCGGCCGTCGGGTCGAGCGTGTACGTCGTCGGCCCTCCGGAGAGCCCGAATGCGTGCGCGCCGCTGGCGGCGCACGAGATCGAGAACGTCGTCGGCGCGACGGAGACGGGCTCGCTGAACGTGATGCCGACAGCTGATGTCGTCGACACGCCCGTTGCGCCGGCGGCAGGGGAGGTGCTCGCGACGAAGGGAGCGTCGCCGACGACGGTGTGCGCGCCGAGGCCGTCGACGGCGTCGGTGGCGAAGCCGTCCCACTCCACGGAGGGATCGAAGGCATCGGCGCCGTTCGCGTCGCCGGCCACGATCGCCCCCTTGCGGCGGAGCGTGTTGTCGGCCGTGCTCTGGAGGCCCGAGCCCCACTCGGTCCCGGGGTCGAAACCGATCTGGCCGATCACGTCGAGGACGGTCGTGCCCTTGCGCAGGACGACCGCGTCGTCACCGTTGAACCAGCCTGAACCGTTCGTCTGGTCGGCCTGGGCGAGGATCGTCGCGTTCGCGCTCGACTGCGCGACCACGTACACGTCGCCGTTCGCGACGGTACCGGTGAGGTTGATCGTCAGCCCTGCCGTGGCCGAGCCGTTGAAGAAGATCTGGACGTTGTAGCCCCCGGCCGCGAGATCGATCGCGCCGCTGGTGCCGTTGTAGACCTCGAGCGCCTTGTTGTTGCTCGTGCCCTCGATGTACTCCGAGAAGAACAGGTCGGTCGGAGCGGCCGCCGCGCTCTGCGCTCCGGCGAGCGCGCAGACGAGCACGGTCACGGCCAGGACGAGACGGCGTGGCATCGATTCTCCCCTTGATGTCGCTGACGACGGTCGCCGCGGATCCTAGTGCTTCTGCGTGCGTCCTTCGGGCGTGGCTTCGTAAGGCCACGCCTCTAACGCCCCGAGCGCGGCGCTCCGGCGCTACTCCACCGTGACGGTCTTCGCCAGGTTGCGCGGCTGGTCGACGTTCAAGCCGCGCAGGCGGGCTATGCGGTAGGCGAGGAGCTGCAGCGGGATCACGGCGAGGATCGCCGACAGGAAGGCGGGCGCCTTCGGGACGTAGATCACGTCGTCGGCGTGATGCTGGATGTCCTCGTTACCGTCGGACGCGATCGCGATCACGTGCGCGCCGCGGGCCCGCACCTCCTGGATGTTCGAGACGAGCTTCTCGTAGACCTGCTCCATCCGCGTCGCGACGACGACGACCGGCGTCGACTCGTCGAGCAGCGCGATCGGCCCGTGCTTCATCTCGCCCGCCGAGTACGCCTCGGTCGGGATGTACGAGATCTCCTTCAGCTTGAGCGCGCCCTCGAGCGCCACCGGCAGCCCGATGTTGCGCCCGAGATAGAGGAAGAAGGGCCTGTCGTGGAACTTCCGGGCGATCTCGTCGATCGGGTGGTCGCCCTCGAGGAACTGCGTGATCTTGTCGGGCAGGCCATAGAGGGCGTTGACGATGTACTCGAGCTCTCCGGACGGCAGCGTCTCGCGCACCTGCGCCAGCTTCATCGCCACGAGGAAGAGGAGCGAGAGCTGCGCGGTGAAGGTCTTCGACGCCGCGACCGCCATCTCGATCCCGCACCGCGTATAGAGGACGGAGTCGACCTCGCGCGTGATCTGCGAGCCCATCATGTTCGTGATCGCGACCGTGTGCGCGCCCATCGAGCGGGCGAGCTTCATCGCCTCGATCGTGTCGCGCGTCTCGCCGGACTGCGAGATGCCGATCACGAGCGTGTCGGCGTCGAGCACGGGGTTGCGGTAGATCCACTCGGAGGCGATGTCGTGCTCGACCGGCACGCGGCCCCACTCCTCGATCGCGTACCGCGCGGCGACGCCGGCGTGATAGGCGGTTCCCGCGGCGAGGATCACGATCCGGCGCAGGTGCTTGAGCTCCTCGT
Organism: Gaiella sp.; assembly: GCF_035558935.1. Lineage (GTDB taxonomy): Bacteria > Actinomycetota > Thermoleophilia > Gaiellales > Gaiellaceae > Gaiella. Next base: position 17,869 of record NZ_DATMBZ010000147.1, read on the forward strand.
CGGTCATCCCGAGGCCCTCGAGCTCGAGCCGGCCCTTGCGGAGGCGGTCGCCGATCGTCTCGGCGACGGCGTCGGGCTGCTCGTGGATCTCCTTCAGCATGAACGTCTCGAAGCCGCCCTTCTCGGCGCTCTCGTCGTCCCAGTCGAGCTCGACGACGTCGTGCTCGACAGGCGAGGCGTCCGCGGCGCAGTAGAAGCTCGACCCCTCCGGCGTCACGGCCACGATCTCGCCGTCCGAGGGGAACTGGACCTCGCGCGTCTCGCGCAGGAACGCGGCGGCGTTCGAGGCCACGTAGGTCTCACCCGCGGCGAGACCGACGACCATCGGGCACTGATGACGCGCGCCCACGAGGAGGCCGGGGTGGTCGCGGTGGATGGCGACCAGCGCGTAGTGGCCTTCGAGCTCGTTGTAGGCGCGCCGAACGGCTTCGACGAGGTCGCCCTCGTAGTGGTCCTCGATCAGGTGGGTGACCGTCTCGGCGTCGGTCTCGGACGAGAACACGTGCCCCTGCGCCGTGAGGCGTTCGCGGAGCTCGCGGTAGTTCTCGACGATGCCGTTCAGCACCACGGCGAGCTTCTCGGGCTCCTCGGACGCGAGCGGATGCGCGTTCGCCTCGGTGACGCCGCCGTGGGTCGCCCAGCGCGTGTGGCCGAGACCGGTGGTCGCGGGAGACGCTCCGTTGCCGGCGCGCTGGCGCAGGTGCTGCAGGTTGCCGACGGCCCGCGTGTACGTGAGCCCGGACTCCTCGAGCAGGGCGATCCCGGCCGAGTCGTAGCCGCGGTACTCGAGGCGCTCGAGGCCGTGGAGCAGCAATGGCTTGCACTCGCGGGGCCCGACGTATCCGATGATCCCGCACATCCTGGCCTCCTTTTCAACCCGGACGCGCATGTCCGGCCGGATGGCCCTGCTTTGCAGGGCTTTTACCGGGCTCCGGCCTCCTGCCGGACGAGATTCGCGATGCTAGCACAGAGGTCAGCGGCCTCCTCTGCGCGCTCCGCCTCGGCGAGGACGCGGATGACCGGCTCGGTCCCGGACGGCCGGACGAGCACTCGCCCGCGGCCCTCGAGCTCGGCGTTCAGGCGCTCGACCTCTCGCGTGACCGCCTCGGGTACTTCGAGTCGCGACACGCGCACGTTCCCCTTCGCCTGCGGGAAACGCCTCATCACGGACGCGGCCTCCGCGAGCGAACGCCGGCCGAGTGCCCGGCACAGCGTGAGCGCCGCGGCCAGGCCGTCGCCGGTCACGTGCCCCTCGAGGACGATCAGGTGGCCGGACTGCTCGCCTCCGAGGATGCCGCCCTCGCGGCGCAAAGCCTCGAGCACGTAGCGGTCGCCCACGTCGGTGGTCACGACGCGGATCCCGTGCTCGTCCATCAGCCGGTGGAAGCCGAGGTTCGTCATGCTCGTGACGGCCACGAGGTCGACTCCCATGGCCAGCGCGCAGATCGCGACGATGCCGTCGCCGTCGACGACGTCGCCGTTCCCGTCGACCGCGAGCATCCGGTCGCCGTCGCCGTCGAAGGCCACGCCGAGGTCGTACCCCCCGGACGTGACCGCCGCCTGCAGCATCGACAGGTCGGTGGCGCCGCAACCGGCGTTGATGTTCGTGCCGTCGGGCGTCGCGGCGAGTGCCGTCACCTCGGCGCCGAGCGTCTCGAACACGCCAGGCGCGATCGTCGAGTAGGCGCCGTTGGCACAGTCGACGGCGATCCGCAGGCCGTGGAGGTCGGCCCCGAAGTGCTCGAGCACGTGGTCGACGTAGCTCTCGACGACGTCCTCGGCGCGCTCGATCGTGCCGCCTCCAGGCCCGGGCGCACCGACGAGCGCCTCGATCTCGAGCTCGTCCGCGTCCGTCAGCTTGTGCCCCTCGCGGTCGAAGACCTTGACGCCGTTGTACTCCGGCGGGTTGTGGGAGGCCGAGACGACGAGGCCGAGATCCTGTGAGAGCAGCGCGACCGCCGGCGTGGGCAGCACGCCTGCGAGCACTGCCGTACCGCCGGCGTCGACGATCCCGCGCCTGAGCGCCGCTTCGAGCCGCGGGCCGGACTCACGCGTATCGCGGCCGACGAGAACGCGACCACGGCCCGACCACAGCGTCGCGGCGCGGCCGAGCTGCTCGACCAGCTCCTCGGTGAGCGCCTCGTCGACGATGCCGCGAACGCCGTCCGTGCCGAACCACATGCGCGTTCCAGCTGCCCCGGAACGCGCTAGACCAACGGCATCCGTTCCTGCCATCGACGCCACCTCCACCGTAGCGTGGTTCCTAGCGGCGCATCCCGCAAGGGGTGCGGCGCTACCGCTTGCTGAACTGCGGCGCCTTGCGCGCCTTGTGCAGGCCGGCCTTCTTGCGCTCGACCTGGCGTGCGTCGCGCGTCAGGAACCCTTCGCGCTTGAGGGGAATACGAAGCTCGGGATCGGCGTCGACGAGGGCGCGGGCGATGCCGTGCCGGACGGCGCCTGCCTGTCCGCTGATCCCGCCGCCGTGGACCCGAACGCGCAGGTCGTACCGGCCCTCGGCGTCCGCGACCTTGAGCGGGCTGAGTGCGAGCGTCCGGTGCGTGGCGCGCGGGAAGTAGTCCTCGAGCGTGCGACCGTTGATCCAGGTCGTCCCGTCGCCGGGTCGGAGGATCACGCGCGCGACCGAGGTCTTGCGCTTGCCGGTGCCGCGGTACTGGGCGATCTCAGCCATAGGAAGCTCCATCGGGGAACAGGCTTACTGTCCCCGACTCCTTTCTCGTAGCGTCTTCGGGGCTTGCGCCGCATGCGGGTGCTCCGGGCCTGCGTAGACCTTGAGCTTGCGCAGCTGGGCGGCCGCGAGCCTGTTCTTGGGGAGCATGCCCTTGACCGCCTTGCGAATGACCTCGGTCGGGCGACGCTCGAGCTGCTCGCGCAGGGTGCGCTCCTTGAGGCCGCCCGGGTAGCCGGAGTGCCAGCGCACCATCTTCTCGTCGAGCTTCTTGCCGGTGACGCGCACCTTCGCCGCGTTGACGACGACCACGAAATCGCCGGTGTCGACGTGCGGTGTGTACTCCGGCTTCCGCTTGCCGCGGAGCGTGTCGGCGATCTCGGTCGCAAGCCGACCCAGGGTCTCACCCTCGGCGTCGACGACGTACCAATCACGCTGGATCTCGCCCGGCTTGGCGGTGTAGGTGGTCATTGCTCGGAAAGAGGGCGGTCGCGTGACCGCCGGCGGCGGAGTGTAGCAGCCTCCCTGCCTCCGGATCGCGACGCGACGGCACACGAGGTTGCCCGCCGCTGTCATCATGAGCGCTCACATGACCCCGACCATCGGCCTGACCGAGGCGCGCGAGCGCCTCACCGAGATCCTCGAGCGCGTCGTCGACGGCGAGCAGATGGTCGTGACGCGCTATGGATCTCCGGTCGCCGCGATCGTTCCCGTGCCGGCCGAGCTCGACGACGACCGGCCCTTGGGGCTTGGGGCGTTCGCGGGCGCCGCCGCCACGCGGCCCGGCCTCTTCCAGACGGTGACCGAAGTGGTCGCGCTCCGATCGGTCGCGCGTGACCGCGAGCCGCCGGAGGCGGGATGACCATGTACTGCTTCGACACCGACATCCTTGCTGCGGCCCTCCTCCGCGAGCCGCCGATGCAACTCGTCCGCCGGCTCGCACGGACGCCGGGCGACCAGCAGTGCACGACTGCGGTCGCCGTCGCGGAGATCGTGTACGCCGCGACGCGGAACGGCGACCAGGAGCTGACGACCCGCATCCGCGAGCTCATCGCCGCAGCGACCACGGTGCTTCCCTTCGACCACGAAGCCGCGGAGGCCTATGGCGCGCTGCGAGCTCAGCTCGAGGGCGTCGGGGTCCGACTCGACGAGCCGAGCCTCCGCATCGCCGCGATCGCGCTGTCGCACGACCTCACGCTCGTCACGGCCAGCGCGCGCCTCTACGACCGCGTTCCCGGCCTTCGGATCGAGAACTGGCTCGAGCCCGACGACGCCGAGCTCGAAGCACCTGCAGACGAGGACGACGGGGCGGTGATCGGGACGCGCGGCGCGGCGAGCGTCGCGGACGGAATCGTGCTCCATCCCGGCCTCGTGCCAAGCCTCGAGGCGCGCGCCCGATCTGCGGCCGGCACCGGCGATCCTGAGACCGACGAGGCGAGCGCCGAAGCGCTGTAGGATTGCGGCAGCGAACCGGGGAGCTCGGGCAACCGGGCTGAGAGGGCGGCTGGAGCGCCGCCGACCCGCAGAACCTGATCTGGGTAATGCCAGCGGAGGAAGGTGTGATCCAGCCGGACGTCGTGGTCGTCGCCTCGGGCCAGGGGCCCGTCGTCGAGGTGCCCTCGGCCCGGGCGGTCGTCGCCGCGGACGGCGGGCTCGAGCGCGCGGCGGCCCTCGGCCTCGTGGTCGACGTCGTCGTCGGCGACCTCGACTCGGTCTCGCACGCGGCCCTCGAGCGCGCGGAGGCCGACGGCATCCGTGTCGTGCGACACCCCGAGGCGAAGGACGCCACCGATCTGGAGCTCGCGCTCGACGAGGCCGTTGCACTCGGCGCGGAGAGCGTGCTCGTGGTCGCAAGCGACGGGGGCCGCCTCGACCACCTGCTCGCCTCGCTCCTGCTCCTCGGCTCGAATCGATACGACGCGCTCGAGCTCGACGCGCTCGTCGGTGAAGCGCTCGTGCACGTGATCCACGGTGAGCGGGTGCTTCGTGGGGAGCCGGGAGAGCTCGTGACGCTGCTCGCGCTCGGCGGCTCGGCGGAGGGCGTCACGACGGACGGCCTCGAGTACGCGCTGTCGGCCGAGGCGCTCGAGCCGGGCTCGAGCCGCGGCGTCTCGAACGTGTTCGCCGCGACGGAGGCCCGCGTCAGCGTGGCGCGCGGCGTCCTCCTCGCCGTGCGCCCCGACGCCGCCGGAAAGGGCCGACGGCGATGAGTCGCTGCGTCCTCCTCCGTTGCGCTGCGGCCGCGGCAGTGGTCGCGGCCACGCTGGTGGCCGCCGCCTGCGGCGGAGACGACACGCCGACCGACGTCGTCCTCGTGACGCACGACTCCTTCGCGGTCTCCAAGGCCGTGAAGCAGGCGTTCGAGCGCGAGAGCGGGCTCACGCTCCGGATCCTGCAGGGTGGCGATGCCAACGAGGTGCTCAACCGGTCGCTCCTCACCGCGGGCGACCCTCAGGGCGACGTCGTCTTCGGGATCGACGACAGCGTCCTCTCGCGGGCCGTGGGCGGCGACCTGCTCGAGGAGTACCGATCGCCCGAGCTCTCGACGGTGGAGCCGGATTTCGCGAATCCCGATCCACACGTGACGCCCATCGACCACGGGGAGGTGTGCCTGAACGTCGACCGCCGCTGGTTCGCGTCCCGCCACGTCCCGCCGCCCAAGACGCTCGCCGACCTGATCCTCGACCGCTATCGCAACCTGCTCGTGGTCGAGAACCCCGCGACGTCCTCGCCCGGCCTGGCGTTCCTGCTCGCGACGGTCGCCACCTACGGGGACCCGGGCTGGCAGACGTACTGGCGGGGGCTGCGCGCGAACGGCGTGCGGGTCGTGGACGGCTGGGAGGAGGCATACACGCAGCAGTTCTCGGGGGCTTCCGGCAGCCCGGGCAAGCGCCCGATCGTCGTCTCGTACGCGTCGAGCCCGGCCGCAGAGGTGATCTTCGCGTCGAAGCCGCTCGCCACCGCCCCGACGGCCGCGGTCGAGGAGGGCTGCTACCGGCAGGTCGAGTACGCCGGGGTCCTGCGCGGCGCGCACAACGAGGACGGCGCGAGGAAGCTGATCGACTTCATGCTCTCCGAGCGGTTCCAGGCCGACGTCCCGGGCTCGATGTTCGTCTATCCGGTGCGGGCCGGGGTGCCGCTGCCCGAGGCGTTCGCGAAGCACGCAATCGTCCCGCGCGACCCGCTGCAGCTGCCGGCGGCCCAGGTCGACGCGAACCGCGACCGTTGGGTCGCCCGGTGGACCGAGATCGTCGTGCGCTGAGCGCGGCCGGCCGCGCCGCGACGGTCGTCCTCCCCGTCGCGTTCCTCGCCGTCTTCTTCGCCTGGCCCCTCGGCGCGATCCTCGGGCGAGGCCTCGTCGTCGACGGCCGGCCGGACGTGCCGTTCGACGTGCTCACCGCCTCGACGACCCGTGATGTCGCGTGGTTCACCCTCTGGCAGGCGACCGTCTCGACGGTGCTCACGTTGATCGCTGCGCTGCCCCTCGCCTGGGCGCTCTCACGATTCCGCTTCCCGGGGCGCTCGCTGGTCGAGGCGCTCGTGCTGGTTCCCTTCGTCCTCCCGACAGTCGTCGTTGCGACCGCGTTCGTCGCCCTGCTCCCGGACGGCGTCGAGCGGTCGGTGTGGGCGATCCTGCTCGCGCACGTCTTCTTCAACGTCGCGGTGGTCGTTCGCATCGTCGGCGCGTTCTGGGCCGGCCTCGACCAGCGCCTCTGGGACGCGGCGGCGACGCTCGGAGCGTCGCCCGCCGACCGTCAGCTCCGCGTCACGGTGCCGCTCCTCGCGCCCGCGCTCGCGTCGGCGGCGTCGATCGTGTTCCTCTTCTGCTTCACGTCGTTCGGAGTGATCCTGATTCTCGGTGGGCCGCGTTACTCGACCCTCGAGACGGAGATCTACAACCAGGCCGCCCGCCTCTTCGACCTCCGCACCGCCGCTGCGCTCGGCCTCCTGCAGCTGGCGGCCGTGGCCGCCGCCGTGCTGGTCTCGGGAAGGCTCGAGCGCCGGCTCGGAGGCGGCCGCCGGCGCGGTGACGCGGCACGGCGGCCGGTCGGTGGAGAGCGAATCGCCGTGGCGGTCGTCGTCCTCGGGTCCCTCGGCCTGCTCGCGCTGCCCCCGGTCGCGCTCGTGCTGCGCTCGCTGCAGGTAGGCGCCGGCTACGGGCTCGACCATTTCAGCGCCCTCGCGCACGAGACGCCGGCGCTGTTCGTGGCGCCCTGGCACGCAATCCTCAACTCGCTGCTCTTCTCGACGGCTGCGACGGCGATCGCGCTGGCTGTGGGTATCCCGGCCGCCGTGGCCGTCGCGAGTGGGCGAAGGGGGCTCGACGTCGCGCTGATGCTGCCGCTCGGCGCCTCCGCCGCGCTGCTCGGCTTCGGGTTCCTGCTCGCCTTCGACGACCCGCCGCTCGACCTCCGGTCATCGCCGGCGATCGTGCCCCTCGCCCAGGCGCTCGTCGCGCTGCCGTTCGTCGTCCGCTCGCTCGTGCCTGCGCTGCGCGCGCTCGACGTGAGGTTGCGAGAGGCGGCGGCGATTCTCGGGGCGAGCCCCGCCCAGGTGCGACGCGAGGTCGAGTTGCCCCTTCTGGCGCGGCCTCTGGCGGTCGCCGCAGGGCTGGCGTTCGCCGTCTCCCTCGGTGAGTTCGGCGCGACGATCTTCGTCGTTCGCGCCGACTGGCCGACCGTGCCGGTTGCGATCTTCCGCTTCCTCGGACGCCCGGGCGAGGCCAACAGCGGTGCGGCGATGGCGCTCTGCGTCGTGCTGATGGCGCTCGTCGCGGCCGTCGCGCTCCTCTCCGAGCGTGCGCTCGTGAGGCGGCGGCCGCGGTGAGGCTTGCCCTCGAGGAGATCGGTGTCGTGATCGACGGCCGCGAGATCCTCGACGACGTGTCGCTCGAAATCGGCGCCGGCGAGCGGCTCGCGCTGCTCGGCCCGAGCGGGTCGGGGAAGTCGACCGCGCTGCGGGTCGCCGCGGGGCTCCAGCGGCCGACGACCGGCCGCGTTCTGCTCGACGGCGCGGACGTCACCGGCGTCCCGCCACACCGGCGCGGGGTCGGCCTCGTGTTCCAGGACGCGGCGCTCTTCCCGCATCGCGACGTCGCAGGCAATGTCGGCTTCGGGCCGCGCGTGGCCCACCTACCCGAGGCGGAGCGCGACGGTCGAGTCGTCGAGGCGCTGGCGCTCGTCGGCCTCGCCGGGATGGAGCGGCGCGACGTGACGACGCTGTCGGGAGGCGAGGCACAACGCGTGGCGCTCGCGAGGGCGCTCGCGCCGCGCCCGGGTGTGCTGCTCCTCGACGAGCCGCTCGGCGCGCTCGACGGCCCGCTCCGACAACGGCTGCAGGACGACCTTCGCGGCCTCTTCGAGCGCCTTGCGCTGACCGTCGTCCACGTCACCCACGACGTCGGCGAGGCGTTTGCCATCGGAGACCGCGTCGCGGTGCTCCGCGACGGGCGCATCGCTCAGGTCGCGACACCCGAGGCCCTCTGGGCCCGGCCGGCCGACGAGTGGGTCGCGCGCTTCCTCGGGATGGCGAACGTCTTCTCGGACGGTGAACACGCAACGGTCGTCCGACCCGAGGCGGTCGGGGTCCTTCCGGGCGAGGGGGCCGTCGTCGTGGCAGCCGACCGCGATGGCCCTGTCGTGCGCCTGCGCGTGCGAGAGGACGGTGGACGCGAGCTCGAGGCGGTCGTCGTCGGCGTCGACGTGCCGCGCGTCGGGGAGCGCGTCGCGGTGGACGTGGATCCGCGCGGGGTGGTCGACGTGGCGCTGTGGCGCCCCGAGATGCCGGGACGCGGCTGAAGTCGCGTCCCAGGACCAGGTGGGAGTGAGGGCCACGCTCCGCGGGGGCCCTCACTCCCACTCGATGGTGGCCGGCGGCTTCGACGTGAGGTCGAGCGCAACCCGGTTGACGCCCTGGACCTCGTTCACGATCCGGCCCGCAATCGTGTCGAGCAACTCGGAGGGCAGCCGCGCCCAGTCGGCGGTCATCGCATCCTCCGACGTGACGGCGCGGATCACCACCGGATAGGCGTACGTCCGCTCGTCGCCCTGGACGCCGACCGAGCGCACCGCCGGAAGTACGGCGAAGCACTGCCACAGCTCGCGGTAGAGCCCCGCGCGGCGCACCTCCTCGAGCAGGATCGCGTCCGCGGCGCGCAGGATCGCGAGGCGCTCCTCCGTCACGTCGCCGATGATCCGGATCGCAAGGCCGGGCCCCGGGAACGGGTGACGCCACACCATCCGCTCCGGTAACCCGAGTTGCTCGCCGACCCGGCGTACCTCGTCCTTGAACAGCGAGCGGAGCGGCTCGACGAGCTCCATCCGCATGTCGGCCGGCAGGCCCCCGACGTTGTGGTGCGACTTGATCTTCGCCGCGACCCCGACGTCGCCGCCGGACTCGATCACGTCGGAGTAGAGCGTCCCCTGGACGAGGAAGCGGACGTCACCCAACCGCCGCGCCTCCTCCTCGAAGACGCGGATGAACTCCTCTCCGACGATCGCCCGCTTCTCCTCGGGCTCGCTCACGCCCGCGAGCCGCGAGAGAAACCGCTCGCGCGCGTCGACCGAGACGAGCGGGACGTGGAAGTGGTGGCCGAAGGTCTCGACGACCTGCTCCGCCTCGTTCTCGCGCAGGAGCCCGTGGTCGACGAAGACGCACGTCAGCTGGTCGCCGACGGCCTTGTGGACGAGGAGGGCCGCAACCGCGGAGTCGACACCGCCCGAGAGCCCGCAGATCACGCGCTCCGAGCCGACCTGCGCGCGGATCCGCTCGACCTGCTCCTCGATCACGGCGGCCGGCGTCCAGGCCGGAGGAGCGCCCGCGACGTCGTAGAGGAACGACTCCAGGATCCTCTGGCCCTGCGGCGTGTGCACGACCTCGGGGTGGAACTGCACGCCGTAGAGCCCCCGGTCGGGATCCTCGAACGCGGCGATCGGCGTCGTCTCGGAGGAGGCGGTCACGCGCGCGCCGGTGGGCGGCGCCGTGACCGAGTCGCGGTGGCTCATCCAGACGACCTGCTCGGGCGAGAGGTCGTGGAAGAGCGCCGCAGAGCCGTCGAGCGAGACGTCGGCCTTGCCGTACTCGGAGACGTCGTTCGCCTCGACCCTCCCGCCGAGCTCTCGGGCCATGAGCTGCATCCCGTAGCAGATGCCGAGCGTCGGGACACCGAGCTCGAAGACCCCCGGGTCGGCAAGCGGCGCGCCCTCGGCGTAGACGGACGCGGGGCCGCCGGAGAGGATCAGGGCGGCGGGGTTGCGACGCGAGATCTCCTCGGGAGCGAGCCGGTGCGAGACGAGCTCCGAGTAGACGCGCGCCTCGCGTACGCGTCTCGCGATCAGCTGGCTGTACTGGCCGCCGAAGTCGAGGACGAGGACCGGGCGGTCCTCCGGGGCCGGCTCGGACGGCTGCTCGGGCTGAAACGGTGTCGGTGCGAGGCTCGAGGCTGGCACCGACACCGTTCCCACGCTAGCCTCGGCGATAGTTCGGGGCCTCCTTCGTGATCGTCACGTCGTGCGGATGACTCTCGCGCAGGCCCGCTCCCGTGATGCGGACGAAGCGCGCCTCCTTGAGCTCCTCGATCGTCGCGGCGCCGCAGTACCCCATCGCCTGGCGGAGGCCGCCGACCAGCTGATGGATGATCGGGCCGAGCGGCCCCTTGTAGGGCACGCGGCCCTCGATGCCCTCCGGGATCAGCTCGGCGACGTCCTCCACGTCGCCCTGGAAGTACCGGTCCTTCGAGAAGCCTCGCGCCTTCATCGCGCCGAGTGAGCCCATCCCGCGATACTCCTTGAAGCGCTCGCCCTGGACGACGATCACGCCGCCGGGCGTGTCGTCTGTGCCCGCGAGCATGCCCCCGACCATGACCGTGTCCGCGCCGGCGCCCAGCGCCTTCGCGACGTCGCCCGACGACGTGATGCCGCCGTCCGCGACGACGGGGACGCCGTGGTCGGACGCCGCCTGCGCGCAATCGAAGATCGCGGTCACCTGCGGCACGCCCGCGCCGGCGACGACCCGCGTCGTGCAGATCCCCGACGGGCCGACGCCGACCTTGATCGCGTCCGCCCCGGCGTCGATCAATGCCTCGGCCGCCTCGGCCGTAGCGATGTTCCCGGCGATCAGCTGGACGTCGTGGGCGTCCTTCAGGCGGCGCACCATGTCCACGACGCCGAGTGAGTGGCCGTGCGCCGTGTCGACGACGAGCGCGTCGACCTCGGCTTCGACGAGCGCCGCGGCGCGCTCGACGGCGTCCGTCCCGACGCCCACCGCGGCAGCAACACGGAGCCGACCTCGCTCGTCCTTCGTCGCGAGCGGATACGCCTCGCGCTTCGAGATGTCCTTCACGGTGATGAGGCCTTTGAGCCGGCCCTCGAGGTCGACGATCGGAAGCTTCTCGATGCGGTGCCGGCCGAGAATCGCCTGCGCCTCCTCGAGCGTCGTGCCGACGGGCGCCGTGACGAGACCTTCCTTCGTCATCGCGTCGGCGACGCGCATGGTGGAAGGGACGCCGAAGCGGAGGTCGCGGTTCGTGAGGATGCCGACGAGCCGCTCGTCGTCGTCGGTGATCGGGATCCCGGAGACGCGGTAGCGCTGCATCAGCTCGAGCGCGTCGCCGACGAGGGCATCGGGTGAAAGCGTCACCGGCTCGACGATCATTCCCGCCTCGGAGCGCTTCACCTTGTCGACCTCGCCGACCTGGTCGGCGATCGAGAGGTTGCGGTGCAGCACGCCGATACCGCCGAGCCGCGCGAGCGCGATCGCCATCCGCGCTTCGGTGACCGTGTCCATCGCCGCCGAGACGAGCGGGATCTCGAGCGCGATCGTGCGCGTCAGACGCGTGGCGGTGACGACGTCGTTCGGGAGGACGGCCGACTCGGCCGGGACGAGCAGGACGTCGTCGAAGGTGAGACCTTCCTTCGCGAACTTGTCCCGCGGGTCGCCCAAGTGAATCGATCGTAACAGCGGCGCGGGACGCCCCGGCCGCTTCGCGGGCTAACCGACGGGTTGGAGCTCGTGGACCTCGACGCCGGCGGCGAGGCGCTTGGACTCGGCGGGGTCGAAGCGTCCGGCTCCCACGTCGAGCACCGAGGCGGCGCCGGTCGCCGAGGCGAGCCGCAAGGCGTCGGCGGCGGGAACGCCGTCGAGCACCGACATCAGCCACTGCGCGAGGAGCGCGTCGCCCGCGCCGACGACGGACATGGGCTCGAGGTGCGGCACGACCGCGCGGTAGCGGTGCACCTGCCGGTCCTCGCGCACGAGCGCGAAGCAGCCGCTCTCCACCGTTATCAGCACGTTTCGCGCGCCGAGCTCCGCGATCGCGTCGAGGGCCATCAGGAAGTCCTCCTCGTCGTTCAGCTCCTGGCCGACGAGCTGCTCGGCCTCGTGCTGGTTCGGCGCCACGAGCCACGGCTCCGCGTCGACGCCGAGGCGGAGCGGCTCGCCCTCCGCGTCGAGGACGACGCGCACGTTACGCCGCGCAAGCTCTCGCGCGGCGTCGGCGTAGAACGTGTCGCTCACCCCGCGCGGCAGCGACCCGGCGAACACGACCGCATCCGCCCCACGCGACAGGTAGCGCAGCTTGTCCATCAGCATCCCCAGCTCGGCCTCCGAGACCTTCGGCCCCCACTCGTTGATCTCCGTCTGCCTCCCCGACGTGGGGTCGACGACCAGCGTCGAGGTGCGCGACTCGTCGCGGATCCGGACGAAGTCGTTGAGGATCGCCTCGCCCGTCAGCTCCTCGACGATCCGGGTTCCCGTCCGCCCGCCGGCGAGCCCCGTCGCGACCACGGGCACCTCGAGCCGCTTGAGGGCCCGTGCGACGTTGATCCCCTTCCCGCCGGCGAGCGTCAGCACCTCGCTCGCGCGGTGGCGCTGGCCGAGCTGCAGCGTCGGGACGGTGAGCGAGCGGTCGAGAGCCGCGTTGAGGGTGACGGTGACGATCACGGCAGTGCCTCCACGAGATGATGGACCGTGCGCCGGGCGACCCACCAGGCCTTCGCCGGCCGGCCGGGTGTGCTCTGCGAGCCTGCGGCGACGAGCGGGGAGCGGGCGACGACGCGCGACCCGTCGGTCACGACGAGCGTGCCGAGGCGCTGCCCGGCCGCGACGGGCAGTGTCGCAACCGCCGGGAGCACGACGCGCTCCACGAGGGGGCGCTGCGCAGAGGCGGGGCGCACGATCGCCCGCGGCGCGACGGCGCGGACCGGCGGACGGCCCCAGCCGACCGGGATCGTGGCGTACGTGCGGGCCGGGTCGACGACCTTCGACATCCGGTAGCTCCGAAGGCCATAGCGGAGCAAGGCCGCGAGGTCGGCGTCGCGCTGCGCCTCGCTCGGCGAGCCGAGCACGACGGCGGTGATCCCGACGCCGCCGACGCGGGCAAACGCGGCCTGTGACCACCCCGCGAGCGCCGTGTGGCCGGTCTTGCCGCCGACCATGCCGGAGACGCGCCCGAGGAGGTTGTCGGTCGACTCGACCACGCGGCCGTCGGAAAGCCTCGCGCGCCGCATTCCCGCGTACTCGCGGATCACCGGGTTGCGGAGCGCCGTCCGCAGCAGCACCGCGATGTCTCGCGCCGTCGAGACGTGTCCCGGCTGGTCCAGGCCGTGCGGGTTGCGGTAATGCGTCCGCCGGAGCCCGAGGCGGCGTGCCTCGCCGTTCATGAGCGCGACGAACCTCGGCACCGACCCGGCAGCGGCGACCGCGAGTGCTGTCGCCGCGTCGTTCGCGCTCGGCACGAGCGTTCCGATCACGAGGTCCCGCACGGGCACGCGCTCTCCGGCCCTGAGGTCGAGGGACGACTCGCCGATCGCCGCGGCGGCCGCAGGCACCGTGACGACGTCGTCGAGCGAGACGTATCGCAGGGCGACGAACGCCGTCATCAGCTTCGTGATGCTCGCCATCGGGCGGGGAGTGGTCGCCTCGCGCGCCGCGAGCGTATGGCCGTCGACCGAGCTCTGTACGACGTACGCGCGCGCCTGGACGACGGGCGCCGCGGCCTGCGCGGCGGCGCACAGGGCGAGGGCGGCGACGACGACGGCGAGCAGCCGGGTCACGGCGCGGAAGGGTACTGCCACGCTCACCAGCCGGCCGCCGCCCACACCGCCGCCTGCAGCCGCGCGGCCTCCGCACCGGCCGCGGCGCGCCAGTCGTCCTGCGGCGCGTCGCGGTAGGCGTAGATGACCGAGCGCGACGCGTTGACGACAGCGCTCGACGGCCCGCTCGTGAACGCGCGGGCGACGTCGGCCGGAGTGGCGCCCTGGGCGCCCACGCCCGGGAGGAGGATGATCGCACGGGGCATCTCCCGGCGCGCCTCGCCGACGATGCGAGGCACGGTGGCGCCGACCACGGCTCCGACGCTCGAGAGGCCGCAGGCGCCGACGAGCTCCTCGCCCCACTCGTCGACGAGCTGGGCGATGTGGCGCCAGACCGGTCGCCCGTCCGCGAGGACGGCGTCCTGGAGCTCGGCGGCGCCCGCGTTGGACGTGCGCACGAGCAGGAACAGCCCTGCGCCGTCTCGACGGCAGGCGGCGAGGAAAGGGTCGACCGAGTCGCGACCGAGGTATGGGCCGACGGTGAGAGCGTCGGCGAGCGGAGGGCCGCCGTCTCGCGGCTCGAGGAACGCGGCCGCGTACGCCCGTGCCGTCGACCCGATGTCACAGCGCTTCGCATCGGCGATCACTAGGAGCCCCGCCTCGCGCGCGTAGCGCGAGACGTGCTCGAGGGCCCGCCAGCCGTCGCTCCCGAGCGCCTCGAAGAAGGCGGCCTGCGGCTTGATCGCGACGACGTACGGCGCAACGGCGTCGACGATTCCTCTGCAGAAGCGCTCGACCGCACCCGCCGCCGCCGCGCGGCCCTCGGCCGCCTCGCCCCGGAGCTCGACCGGCAGCAGATCGACGACGGGGTCGAGGCCCACGACGAGCTGGGAGCGCTTCCGCTCCACGACGTCGGCGAGGCGATCGGCGAACGGGGTCGGAGCGCCTGCGGCGTCGCTCGTCACGCGGCCAAGGGTATCCCGTCGATCGCGGCGCGGATCGCGCCGGGATCGAGCCGCGTCACCCGCAGCTCGGGCGGCGGGCGGCGCAGGAACGAGCCGACGAGCCGCAGCTCGTCGGCGTCCTCGGGCGCGATCGAGCGCTCTGCGCGGAGCGCCTCGCCGACGAGCGCGGCGATCTCGCCCACCGAGCCGCCCCCGCGGGGGACGAGGCGCACCGCGGCCACGCGGCCGCCTGTGATCGCGTGCGCGCGCACGAAGCCGGGTTGCCGGGCCGGGACGACGATGCAGGCCGAGAGCGAGCGCAGCCGCTCGAGCTCGCGCAGCGCGTCGATCGCCTCCTCGAGGCCCGCGATCCGGTCGCGCAGGCGCGCGGCATCCTCGAAGCGGAGCTCACCGCCGAGCCGGCGCAGCCGCGCCCGGAGGACGGGCAGGGCGGCGGCGACGTCGTCGGACTCGTGGCCGTCGAGCGCACGAGCCGCCGCGCGCGCGAGCCGTCGGCCCGCGAGCGGGCCGAGCCAGGTCGGCTCGACGGTGACGGTCCAGCGGCCGGCGCGCCGGCGGAGGTAGACATGGCGGTCGGGCCGTGTGCCACGGGCGTTGGCGGGAGGACGGAGCTCGCGGAGCAGCCGTAGCTCCTCGAGCGCCGCCTCGAGCTCCGAGCCCGTCTCTCGCCATTCGACCCGCTCGAGCGCAGCCAGAGCGGCCTCGACGGAGGGCCGCTGGCGACCGCCGGCGAAATACGACCGCAGTCTCGCGCGCAGGTCTCGCGCGCGTCCGACGTAGAGGGCGAGCCCGCCGGCGCCGCGGAAGACGTAGACGCCCGGGCGTCTCGGCGCGTCGGCGACGAGCGAGCGCTTGACATGGAGTCGCCGTGCGCGCGGCGCGGCGAGCTCGACGAGATCGGCGAGCGTCCGGGCGCCCCGCTCCTGGGCGAGGCCGACGAGAACGACCAGGATCTCCGCGGTCGCGCGGGCGTCGGGCAGCGCGCGATGGCAGGGCTCGGTCGCAACGCCGAAGAAGTGTGCGAGCGAGGCGAGCCCGACCCGACGCGTGCGTTCGCCCAGCAGGCGCCGGGCGAGCCAGACGGTGTCGACGACCGGCGAAGCGATCCGCCGTCCCGTGAGCAGCTCCACCTCACGGTCCAGGAAGGCGAGGTCGAAGCGCGCGTTGTGCGCGACGAGGGCCGCGTCACCGGTGAACGCGAGCAGTCGCCGGATCGCGAGCTCGACACGCGGCGCGCCCCGGAGCGTCTCTTGCCGGATTCCGGTCAGCGAGGTCACCGCGGGAGGGAGCCGCACGCGGGGGTCGACGAGCGTCTCGAAGGCGTCCTCGAGCTCGAGCGCGCGCACCCGCTGGGCGCCGATCTCGCAGATCCGCGAGGTGCGCGGCGACAGCCCCGTCGTCTCGAGGTCGACGACGACGAAGTGGGCATGCTCGAGCTCGACGTCCGCGCCCGGCGGGGCGGCAAGCCCGACCGAGGTTCCACGCCACGCGAGGCGGGCGTCGCCCGTGACGACGTCGTCGAGCAGCGAGCGCGCGAGCGCGGCCGGCGCGCTCGCGAGCGCGAACAGCACCCGAGCCGCCTCCTCTGCCGGAACCGGCCCCCGCCGCGCCTCGACGAGCTCCACGAGCCGATCCGCCGCGTCGAACGAGAGCTGCACGGAAGAGATCGTAAGCGAACATACGTTCGCTTTTCAAGCGTCGGGCGACGCCTCGCGGTGCGGTTGCGGCCGCCACAGCGGCCGCCTTCAGGGATCTGCCCGCCACGAGGCGGGCCGCGGACGGGAAATCCGCTCGGCGGATTTCCCGTCCGCAAGCAGGTCTAGTTCACGGCCTTCTTCAGCTGCGAGCCGGCCGAGAACTTCGGGACGTTGGCGGCCTGGATCTGCACCTTCTCACCGGTGCGGGGGTTCACGCCCTGGCGGGCGGCACGCCGCGTCACGTGGAACTTGCCGAAGCCGGTGAACGTGATGGAGTCGCCGTTCTGCAAGGTGCTCTCGATCACGCCGAGGGCCGCGTCGACCGCCGATCCGGCGTCGCGCTTCGTCAGGCCCGCCTTGTCGGCGACGGCATCCACGAACTCCTGCTTGGTCACGTTCGTCCTCCCTGGGTCGATGGTCCTGTTGTTTTTCCCCGCCCGAGCCTATAGCGCGGGCGGATTCGGCTCAACCATGCGGGTTCATCCCCTGCTCCCGCGCCTCGAGCAGCTCGGTCGCCCGGTAGAGCGAGGCGAGCCGCACGCCGAGTCGCGCGAGAGCGTCGGTGCCGCCCTCCTCGCGATCGACGACGCACACGGCGTGCCGTACGACGAGCCCGGCCGCGCGAACGGCCTCCACCGCCTCGCAGAGGGCGCCGCCCGACGTGACGACGTCCTCGACGAGGCACACGAGCTCGCCAGGCTCGTGTGGCCCTTCGATGCGGTTCCCGGTGGCGTATTCCTTGGCTTCACCGCGCACGATGATGAACGGCAGGCCGGACGCCATGGCCGCCGATGCGGCCAGCGCGACCGCCCCGAGAGCGGGCCCTCCGAGCTTCACGGCCTCCGGCTCGACGTCCTTGACGGCGGCCGCGAGACGCTCACCGAGCTCGCGGAGCAACGCAGGATCCGTCTCGAAGCGGTACTTGTCGAGGTACCAGCGCGAGCGCTTGCCCGAGCGGAGCGTGAAGTCGCCCTCGAGCAGCGCGACGTCGAGGAGGCGGTGGCCGAGCTCGTCGACCACGGTCGTCACGGGAGCGCCCTTCCTCCGACCTCGACGAGGCGGTCGCGTTCCGGCGTGCCCGGACGGAGCTCGAGCTCCGAGCCGTCTTCCCAAACGACGACGACGCGGAGCCGGTCGTCGCGACGGCGCCGGAGGAGGACGTAGGCGACGACCGTGGCCGCCGCGAGCAGGAGAAGCCTCATGCAACCGCTCCGCCGAGGCGACGGAGCACGGTTCGCAGGTCGAAGGCGACGAGCCCCGCCGTCGGCTCAGGCACCGTCGTCGCTGTGATCGACCGCTCGCCGTCGCGCACGACGACGACGGAGCCTCGCTCGAGGTCGACGTGGACGCGCTCGACCGCCTGGCCCGGCCGGACCACGGCAGCCTCCGCGAGGAGCGCCTCGCCGACCGTGGCGAGCTCGCGCGCGCGGTCGTCGCCCGAGGTCCGGGCTGCTTCGACCTCTCCCCCGGCGTCGGCGATCACGACCTCGACGACCTGGGTGGAGAGCTCGACGAGCTCCGAGAGGGCGGCGGACGCGTCCATGCCGGCGCCGGAAGCTACCAAAGCCCGCCTGGGCGTACGGCACCATCCTTCCGTGCGGGCCATCGGCGCGACCTTCGACCGGTTCTTCTCCGAGCGCGGAACACACCTCGCGGCGATGGTCGCGTACTTCGCGCTGGCCTCGTTCGTGCCGTTGATCTTCCTCGCGCTCTCCGTGCTCGGCTTCCTCGACCAGGCCGACCAGTCGAGCGCGCTCGTCTCCTACCTCGAGGACGTCTTCCCCGACCAGTCGGTCGAGTCGATCGTCAAGGTCGTCGACGCGGTGCAGCGGAACGCCACGACACTGTCCGTGGTCGGCGCCGTCGCCCTGCTCTGGAGCTCGGTGTCGCTCTTCTCGGCGCTCGAGTCGGCCTTCAACATCCTCTACGGCCGGCCGAATCGGTCGTTCCTGCGCGGGAAGGCCCTTGCGAGCATCTACATGAGCGCGGCGCTGGTCGTCCTCTTCGCGGGTCTCACGCTCGGGACGTTCGGCTACGACCTCCTGCGCCGCTACGCGACGGACGTGGTCTCGAACCAGTGGGTCGCCCTCGCGCTCACGCTCCTGTCCTCGGGCCTCGCGCTGTTCGCGTTCCTCCAGTCGGCGTACTACCGCCTTCCGAACGCGCGGCTGACGCACCGAGAGGTGCTCCCCGGCGCGACCCTCGGCGCGATCGTCCTGGTGGGGACGCTGCAGGCGCTGCCGCTCTTCGTCTCGTTCTCGTCGGACGTGGTCGCGCTGCAGACGCTCGGCACGACGTTCCTGCTCCTCGTGTGGCTGTACGTGATGGCGAACGTGATCGTCTTCGGGGCGGCGCTCAACTACGTGCTGGCCTACGGGGTGACCGGACGAACGGTGGAGCCGAGGCGCGCCGCCTGACTGCGTCAGGGCGCCAGAAGCGCTCGGAGCGCGGCGGCCGCGCGCGCACGGTGCGAGTGGGCGCGCTTCCACTCGTCGCCGAGGACAGCGACCGTCTCGGTCTCGCCGGCGGGGACGAACACCGGGTCGAAGCCGAAGCCCTCCCCGCCCGACGCCTCGCGCGCGATCGAGCCCTCGAGCGTCCCCTCGGCGACAGCCTCGCGCCCGTCGGGAGCGATCGCGACCATCACACAGACGTACCTCGCGCCGCGGTCGTCCGCGCCCGCGAGGGCCGCCAGCATCCGCCCGACGGGGTCGCCGGCCGCCCAGCGCGCCGTGCGTACCCCCGGGCCGCCGTCGAGCGCGCTCGCCTCGATGCCCGAGTCCTCGCCGACCGCCCAGGCGTCCGGCGGCGCATGCCGCCGACCCCAGCGTGCCTTGATCCGCGCGTTCTCCTGGAACGTCGCGCCGTCCTCGTCCGGGGCGTCGTCGCGATCGAGCGCGTCGACCTCGAGCGTGGGAAGGGCGCGGCGGAGCTCCGCGAGCTTGTGCGGGTTCCCCGAGGCGAGGACGAGCCGCACTACAGCAGCGAGGCGGCCTCGCAGGCGCTCCGCTGCGCCGCCTCGAGCTCGGCGATGCCTCCCGCTGCGAGGTCGAGCAGCCGGTCGAGGAGCTCGCGCGTGAAGGGCTCCTTCTCGGCGGTCGCCTGCACCTCGACGAGCCGGCCGTCGGCGGCCATGACGACGTTCATGTCCGTCTCGGCGGATGAGTCCTCGACGTAGTCGAGGTCGAGCACCGGCTCGCCGTTCACCACACCGACCGAGACTGCGGCGACGGACGACGGGAGCGCCTTCGTCAGCCCGAAGCGGTCCAGGGCGCGGTACGCGGCGACGTAGGCGCCGGTGATCGCAGCGCAGCGCGTCCCGCCGTCGGCCTGGAGCACGTCGCAGTCGAGCCAGAGCGTCCGTTCGCCGAGCGCCTTGAAGTCGCAGACACTCCGCAGCGCGCGTCCGATGAGCCGCTGGATCTCCACCGTCCTGCCGTCGGGACGCCCGCGCGAGACGGCGCGCTGGGTGCGCTCGCCCGTCGAGGCGGGAAGCAGCGAGTACTCGGCGGTCATCCATCCCTGACCCTTGCCGCGAAGCCAGCGGGGGATGTCCTCGTCGACCGTCGCGGTACAGAGGACGACGGTGCGCCCCTGCGCGTAGAGGACCGACCCGTGGGGCTGCTCGAGGAAGTCCGGCTGGAGATCGAGCTCGCGGAGCTCGTCGGGCCTGCGTCCATCGTGGCGTGTCAGGGCGTCGTCCTCCTTCGGCGTGGGCGGCGTTCGGGCGGGATCATGCCGCCTGCGGCGCGACGCCGGCGAGCGTGACGCGTTCGACGTGCCGCACGGGCAGTTGCAGGAAGCGCTTTCCCATCTCGGCGAAATCGTCCGGATCGCCCGTGGTCAGGAACCGTACGGCTCCCTCCCGGCTCTCGTCGTTCTCGATGCCCTTCCGCGCGAGCGTCTCTGCGACCTCGCGGGCCGTCTCGTCGGCCGAGAAGACGAGGGTCACGGAGCGGCCGAACGCGCGCTGGAAGACCGGACGGACGATCGGGTAGTGGGTGCAGCCGAGGATCACCGTGTCGACGCCGGCCTCCTTGAGCGGAGCCGCGACCTCCCGCACCGCCTCGGTCGTCTCCTCGCCGAAGGGATCGGGCCCCTCGATGAGCGGGACGAGCCGCGGCGCCGGCACGGAGATCACCTCGACCCCGGCGTCGTACGCGTGGACGAGCTCCTCGTAGCGGCGGCTCGCGACGGTCGCCTCGGTTGCGAGCAGCCCCACGCGCCGGTTGCGCGTCGCGAGCGCCGCCGCGTGCGCCTCGGGCTGGAGCACCCCGACGACGGGGACACGGAGCGCCCGCTGGAGGTCCGGCAGCCCCGCCGCGGTCGCCGAGTTGCACGCGACGACGACGAGCTTCACCCCCTCCTCCTCGAGGCGAGCGCCGATCTCGAGCGCGAAGCTGCGCACCTCGTCGAGCGGACGGGGGCCGTACGGCAGCCGTGCGTTGTCGCCGAGATAGACCGCGTCCTCGTGCGGCAGCGTCACGAGCAGCTCGTGGAGGACGGTCAGCCCGCCCACCCCGGAGTCGAACACGCCGATCGGCCGGCCGTCCATCGGCCGGGATGATACGGCGACCTTCCGGATCGCTCACATGTGTGGGCTACCCTGGCCGCCGTGTCGGGCTTCGGCAGAGGCGTCCTGCTCGTCCTGCTCGCGACGGTCGCAGCGCTGCTCGCGTCCGCGCCGGCGCTCGCCTCGAGCCGCCAGGACGTGACGATCGCCTCGGCGGACGGAACCGCGCTCGCCGCGACCTTCACCCTCCCCGACGGCGCCGTCCCGCAGGGCGGCTGGCCCGCGGTGATCTTCATGCACGGCCTCGGCGGCAACCGCTCTTCGACACTCGCGGTCGCCCAGGGGATGGGAATCGGCGAGCGCTACGCCGTGCTCGCCTACGACGCACGCGGGCACGGCGAGTCCGGTGGGCTGATCGGGATCGACGGCCCGAAGGAGATCGCCGACGTGAAGGCGGTCTTCGCCTGGCTCCGCAACCGACCGGACGTCTCGGACACGCGGATCGGCGGCTGGGGCGTCTCGTACGGCGGCGGCGGCGCCTGGAACTCGCTCGTCGCGGGCGTGCCGTGGGCCGCGCTCGAGATCTCGATGAGCTGGACCGACCTCGCCGACGCGCTCGTGCCGCAGGGGCTTGCGAAGAGCGGCGTCATCGCCGGCTTCCTCGGCTCGCTCGACCCGAAACGCGTCGATCCCGAGGTGTTCGCGCTCCGCGACGCGGCGTTCGCGGGGAACCTCGCGACCGTGCGGCCGTTCGCCGCTGCTCGCTCGTCGCTGCCCGCGCTCAAGGGGGTCAAGACGCCGGTGTTCATGATGCAGGGCCGACGCGACTTCGCCTTCGGAATGGAGCACGCGCTCGCCGCCTACCGCGCGCTCGCGGGCCCGAAGCAGCTCTGGTTCGGCCTCTCGGGCCACGCGCCGTCGTCGGGCGTCGCGGCCGACACGCCCGCGATGCTCGCCGAGGGAGCCCGCTGGTTCGATCGCTTCCTCCGTGGCGACACCGCGGCGCCGCTGCCGAAGCCGGTCGCGATCTCGCCCGAGAGCTGGAAGGGAACGCCGGTGCGCTTCGCAGGCCTGCCGAAGGTCGTCACGCCGAAGGCGACGCCGTTCGCGAAGCGCGCGTCGTTCACCCAGTCGGGCCGCTACCAGGTTGCGCTGCGGAAGCTCGCCCGGCCCACCGAGGTCTTCGGCTCGCCGGTCGTGAGCGTCACCGCGAGCGCCACCGGCGGCTGGTCGCGGGTCGTCGCCGTGCTCAGCGCGCGGACGCCGGCCGGCAAGGAGATCGTCGTCGCCGGCGGCGGCGTTCCGGCCACGGCCGGAAAGCGCACCTACCGGATCGCGCTCGGCAACCAGGCGACGTTCCTGCCCAAGGGCTCGCGGCTGACCGTCACGGTCGGCTCGTCGTCGCTCGCACAGAGCCCAGGAAACCTGCTCTACCTCGACCTGCCCTTCCCGTCGACCGCGCGGCTTGCGGTCGCCGGCGGCTCGCTGCGGCTTCCGCAGCTGGCGACGCCGGTTTCCCGATGAGGCGCGCACTCGCCGTCGCTGCCGCGGCGCTCGTCGCCGTCTCCGCGGCGGGCGCCGCCACGAGCGCCGACCCCGGCGTCACGCCGACGACGGTGCTGATCGGCGGCACGGTGCCGCTCTCGGGCGAGGCGGCCGCGTTCGGCACGGTCGGACCGGGTGCGAAGGCCTACTTCGACTACGTCAACTCGAAGGGCGGCGTCAACGGCCGGAAGATCGAGTACCGCTACTACGACGACGCGTACAACCCGGCCCAGACCGTCCAGCTGACGCGCAAGCTCGTCGAGCAGGACAAGGTCTTTGCGATCTTCGACGCGATCGGGACGGCGAACAACCTCGCGATCCGGGAGTACCTGAACGCGCAGAAGGTGCCGCAGCTCTTCTCGGGCGACGGTTCGCAGGCGCTCGGCGGTGCCTCCGCCCGCTACCCCTGGACGGTCGGCTTCCTGCCGAGCTACCGCGGCGAGGGCGCTGTGCTCGGCCGCGATCTCGTCAAGACCCGGCCGAAGGCGAAGGTCGCGGTGCTGTTCGAGAACACCGAGCTCGGCAAGGACATGGCCCGCGGCCTCTCGCGCGCGGTCGCCGGCAACGGGCCGAAGATCGTCGCCTCCGAGCCGTACGAGCTTACGACGACCGACGTCGTCTCGCAGATCGCGAAGCTCAAGGGTTCCGGCGCGGACACGCTGATGCTCTTCGCGACGCCGAAGTTCATGATCCAGGCGATCGTCGCCGCGAAGAAGCTCGCGTGGAAGCCGCAGCTCTACCTCGCGTCCGTGTCGATCGAGCCGACGATCATGGCGATCGCCCGCGCGAACGCACCCGATCTGACACTCGGCGCGCGCGCGATCGCGTTCGTGAAGAACCCCAACGACCCGATCTGGCGCAAGGACCCGGCGGTCGCGCTCTACAAGTCGATCCTCGAGCGGTTCGCCCCGTCGGCCAAGTGGACCGACGTCTACAACTGGTACGGCATGACCGTCGCGTGGACGATGGTCGACACGCTGAAGCGCGCGGGCAAGAACCTCACGCGCGCCGGGCTCCTTCGGGCGGCGCGGAGCCTCGACACGACCGCGAACCCGTTCCTGCTCCCGGGGACACGCCTGCACACGTCGGCGAAGGACGCATTCCCGCTCGACACCGTCTACCTGTACCGCTACGACAACCGCCAGTGGGTCCGTACGGCAGGGCCCTTCCCCGCACGATGAGTCACCCACCAAGGAGGGAACACCCACGATGAGGAACCGGACACGCACCGCGATCGTCGCGGTCGCGGCGCTCGCGGCGCTCGCGCTCGCGGCGGTGGCGACCGCGGCCTACACGTCGCCGAAGCTCTCGGTGTCGTACGCCGCGGGCAACGTCACGCGGATCGTCGCCTCGGCGTCCGTCGACAACGACGCGACCGCCCGCGCGGCGATCGTCATCCCGACCGGCACCGCGCTCACCACGACCGCGGCCCCCGGCACGAAGGTCGGCACCGCCAAGGCCCAGGTGAGCGCGCTCGCGCTCGGCGGCGCACTGCTGCCGCTCGCGGGCGACATCGTCGTCGCGCCTCCGGGCTCGGTCCCGGCCGCCTCGCAGACGGGCTGCATCGGGCCCGCGACGCCGCAGGCGACGCTGATGCTCGTCCTCCAGGCCGCGGGGCAGACGATCAACCTGCCCGCCTACATCATCCCGACGAGCGGGCCGCAGGCCGCGCTCGGCGCGGCGCAGCTCGTGTTCTGCCTCCCGCCGCCCGACCTCCCCGCTCCCGTCGGCGCCACGTTCGGCGCGAAGTTCCTGAGCGCCGACCTGACGCTCAACGGCGTCATCGGGCCCATCGCCCAGGGCGCCTGGGTCGCGTTCTGGACACCGTGGAACGCAGGCGTCGGCACGGTCAACGCCGCCGCCACGGTGGCGTCGCCGGCCGCGATCGCGCCCGGCGGGATCACGCTCTCGGGCCGCAAGGTGAAGGGCGTCAAGCGGCTCTCCGGCCGCGTCACGCAGGCCGGTGCGGGCGTCGCGACCAAGGTGACGATCCTCGCCGGGACGAAGCGCCTCGCCACGGTCTCAGCCAGGGCGAACGGCGCGTTCACCTACGCGGTGCCGAAGAAGTCGAAGGCCACGACGTTCCGCGCGCGCGCAGTCGTTGCGGGCCACGACGCGCCGGCGGTGTGCGGCCAGTTCGGCTCGCTCGGCGTGCCGTGCGTCAACGCGACGGTGAGCGGCTTCACCGCGACGTCGGGCGCCGTCCGGATCCGCTAGGCGGGTCTCACTCGCAGGTCTGAGGGGACTGTCCCCCCGGGAGGGGGACAGTCCCCCGCGGGCCCTCGCTACAGTCGCCGGGATGCGCGTCCTCTCGATCGTCCACGACCCCGCCGTCACCGGCGGCGGAGGGCTCTTCGAGCGGGTCGTCGTCGAGCGGGGCGACCACCTCGACCGCTGGGTCGTCGCCGAGGGCGACGCAGCGCCCGGCGACCCGACGCGCTGGGAGGCGGTGATGGTCTTCGGCGGCGCGATGCACCCCGACCAGGATGCGGAGCACCCGTGGCTCCAGGACGAGGTGGCGTTCATCGAGCGGGCGGTCGCTCAGGGCGTGCCGACGATCGGCGTGTGCCTCGGCGCGCAGCTCCTCGCGCGCGCGGCCGGCGCATGGGTCGGGCCGGCCGCGGCGGCGGAGGTCGGCTGGTTCTCCGTCGAGGTGAACGACGAGGGAGCCGCGGACCCCGTCCTCCGCGCCCTGCCGCGGCGCGTCGACGCCTTCCAGTGGCACTACTACACGTTCGAGCTGCCCGACGGTGCCGTCGAGCTGGCGAGGAGCGAGGCCGTGCGCCAGGCGTACCGGCTCGGCGAGCGCGCGTGGGGAATCCAGTTCCACGCGGAGGTCGACCGGAGGATGCTCGACCGCTGGTTCCGCGAGGGAGCCTCCGAGCTCCCGAAGCCGATCGACGAGATCAGGGCCGAGACCGACCGTCTCCTCGGCCGCTGGAACGAGCACGGCCACGCCCTTTCGACGGCGTTCCTCGACGAGGCGCAGCGCCTGGCCTCGCGCGAGCCAGAAGCCGCGCGCCGCTAGCTCTGAGCCGGTGGCCCGGTCTCGGCCGGGAGCGCTGCGTCGCGCGACCACTCGTGCCAGGAGCCGACGTAGTTCCGGGCGTCGTACCCGGCCGCGACGAGCACCTGAACGGCCATCGCGGAGCGGCTCCCGGAGTGGCAGTAGGCGACCACCTCGGTCCCCTCGGGCTCGCCGACGAGGTCGCGCACCGCACCGACGTCACGGCAGTCGAGCAGGAGGGAGACCTCGAGGCTCCGCGCGCCGGGAATCCGGCCCGGCCGCGGGTCGCAGGGAGCGACCAGTGCTCCCGTGAACTCCTCGGGACGCCGCACGTCGAGGACCACGAGCCCCGGCTCGCCGAGCCGCCGCGAAAGCTCATCGGTCGTGACGTCGCTCATCGGCCGACCAAGGGGAACCGGGAGGTTCCCCACGATCTCCAGAAGAAGGGGGCACGCCGGGGGAACATGGCCGCCGCGAACAGGAGCCAAACGCGAATATTGGTCATGCAGCGAGCGATGCGACGGTCTCGACCTCTGCGGCCACGGAGGGCCGCTCGCAGCACGTCTCGAGCCAGCGCACGAGCGCTGCGTGGCGGTCGAGCGAGAGCCCCATCAGGTCGCGCATCCGCAGGAGCCACGGGAGATACGAGATGTCGGCGAGACCGAAGGCGCGGCCCGTGAGAAAGGGGGCTGCTCGCAGGAGCGCATCGAGCCCCTCGAGCGCGTGCTCGACCCGCCCCGCCGCGCCGGCCTCCTCGCGGCGCAGCGCGTAGTACGGCTTGCCGAGGGCGTCGAAGCGGGAGATCACGAGCCGCGCCGCGGCGCGCTCGCCGGCATCGACGGGGAGGAGCGGCGGCTCCGGATAGCGCTCCTCGAGGTACTCGTCGACGACGGCCGATTCCGGCAACACCCAGCCGTCCTCCTCGAGGACGGGGACGCGGCCGTCGGGCGGGTTGTGCTCGAGCAGCCAGGCGGGCCGGTCGGAGAGATCGACGACGACCGTCTCGTACGGCACGCCCTTCTCGGCGAGCACGATGCGCACGCGCGCGCAGTAGGGGCAACGCGGCGCGTCGTAGAGCGTGAGCACCTTTCGAGGCTACCCGGCCGACGAGCCGTCGGGCGTCGTGTGGCCGTGGTCGGCGCCCTCGAGGCCGAGCACGGCAGCGAGCTCCGAGAGGATCTCGCGGGCGGGCGGCAGGTCGGCCGGTGCCGCGGCATTGGGCGCAGCGGCGCGAACGCGCTGTGGGTCGGCTCCTGTGAGGCGTGCGAGGACCGTGGGGTTCGCAGCGAGGCCGATCACGTCGCCGGGCGCGAGCGGGCCGTAGAACTCGGGCACCGAGAGGTACTCGTCCACGATCCCGCCGCGGTCGAGCGCCACCATTCGCACGACCTCGTCCACCTCGAGCGACAGGGCGACGACGATCGTCCCCATGCGCGAGGACACTTCACGCGCGTAACGGACGAGCGCCGTCGGATCCTCGTCGATCACGGGGTCGTAGACGGCTACCCAGCCGTTCCGCGGCCCCTCGACCCGCGAGCCGGACGAGCCGATCCGGGGAGCGAAGGCGCGTGCGGCGCGCTCGACGTCTCCGACGGCGTCGGTCTGGACGTGAATCGAGGCGAACGACACGGCGTGCCGGCCCGGCGCGAGGCGCTCGCGGAGCGCCGTCACGGGGGCCACGAGGACGACGACGTCCTCGCCGAAGCCCCAGCGGTGGTAGACCGCGCGCGCGCCGGCGTTCGCCGCCGTCACTTCGAGATCGAGGTGCTCGATGCCCTGCGGGGCCACCGCCTCCACGACTGCGTGCACCAGCGCGGCGGCGACGCCCCCGCGACGGGCCTCCGGCACGACGTAGAGATCGGTCAGGCGCGCGAGGCGCGAGCCGGTGCGCCGCGCGAGGGCAAAGCCCACGGCCTCGCCGTCGACCTCGGCGACGAAGGCGAGCCCGTCGTCGACGGCCTCCCGGAGCTCCGCGAGCTCGCGTGCGAGGTCGAGCTCGACGTGAGCCGGCGGCGGCACCTCGCCCTCGAAGGCGCGCCAGAGCGCCTCGAGGACCGGAACGTCGGCGGAGGTCGCGGCGCGAACGTTCACGCGCCCGATGCTAACCGCAGGACAAAGACGCCTTCCCGAGGCGCGACGTGGGATCTATGCTTGGAGGAGCCCGGCGGCGGTCATCCCCCTCGGCCGTCGCCGGCATTCTCTTCTGCGCGCGTTTCTCGAGCCCGCCGCCGCCATCGTGGCCCGGGCACGGCGGTGACGACCGGCGACATCGCGCCGCCCGGGTAGCGCTACGCGGTCACGAGCACGGCCTGCACGTCGTGCAGGTCGTCGAACGGCTCGTAGGCGACGCCCTGCTCGTCGAGCCAGGCGGCGAGCCCGTCCCGCGCGAAGCGGAGCTCGGCTGCGAGTGCGACGCAGCGGTCCGAGTAGCCGTCGCCCGCGTAGGCGAAGCTCCGAAGCCCCGCGACGGCGCTCCGCTTGCACCGCTCGCCACAGACGTCGCAGACCGGGCCCTCGGCGAAGGAGGTGCGCCAGCCCGCCGGGTCGGCCGTCACGTGGTTCGCCGCGACGCGCGCGGCGACCCCCTCGCGCTCGAGCACGGGCTCGATCAGCTCGTGGAAGCCCGAGGAGACGATCAGCGGGTCGTATGCCGCCACGAGCTCGCGGAACCCCGGTCGGACGCGGACCTGCGCGACGAGCCAGTCGCGCACCTCCTCGAACGGCGCCGTGATCGTCGCCATCTCCTCGGCGATCACCTCGTCGAGCGTCATCGTCCGCCCGAGCTCCAGCTCGAGCGCGGAGAACACGTCGAGGTCGCCGAAGCGCTCGATCGCCATGTGCAATCCGTCCCGCTCCGTCACGGTCCCATCCCAATCGAGGACGACCGCGGGACGACGCTTGTGATCCGACACGAGCGGCGTCAGTCGGCGGGGAGCGACCAGCCGCCGTCGACAACGACCGTCTGCCCGCGGATCATCTCGGCGTCCGGGGAGCAGAGGAACGAGACGAGGCCGGCCACGTCGTCGGGCGTGACGAGCCGGCCCGCCGGGTTTCCCGCGCCGGACGCGAGCATCTCCTCCCGGTTCGGGAAATGGTGGAGCGCACCCGTCTCGACGACGCCCGCCGAGACGGCGTTGACGCGGATCCCGCGCGGAGCGAGCTCGACCGCGAGGTAACGCACGAGCGCTTCGAGCGCCGCCTTCGACGTCCCGACGAGCGAGTAGTTCTCGAGCACGCGCACCGACCCGAGGCTCGAGATCGCGACGATCGAGGATCCCGCGGGCATCGACGGGGCCGCGACGCGTGTCAGCCCGAGAAGAGCCCGCGCGTTCGCGTTCAGCGTCCAGTCCCAGTGCTTGTCCTCGGTCTCGAGCGCGGGGCGGATGACCCCGGTTGCGGCGTTGTGGACGAACACGTCCAGCGGGCCGAGCGCCGCGACCTGCTCTGCGACGCGCGACGAGGTGACGTTGCCACGGATCAGGACCGGCTCGGCCCCGAGCTCGCGCAGCTCGCCGGCCGTCTCCTCGGCCGCCTCGTCCGAGCGGAAGTAGCCGATCGCGACGGTCGACGCGCCCTCGCGTGCGAGCCGGAGCGCGATCGCCTTACCGATGCCGCGCGACCCTCCGGTGACGAGGACGCGGGCCCCCCGCGAGTTCACGTCTGGCGGCGCGGGAGCGGGTCCGAGGCCGTCGCGGAGGAGGGAATCTCCCCCCAGCCGATCCGCTCGCGCGACTCGGGCTCCGAGTTCTCCGCCTTCGTCGACGCGTGGCCGAGCCGGTCGAGCAGCTCGATCTTCTCCTCGCCGTAGCGGCGGACGGGATCGTCGTCGGGCAGTCCCTCGATCGCCTCGCGCACACGCGCCCTGATCTGGTACGCGAAGTGAGGCGTCGCGGGGCCGACGAGGGCGTCGATGTCGTCGAAGGTCGGCTCGGCCATCGGGCGCGAAGCCTAACCGCGGACACGCAGCTAGCGTCGCGCCCATGCGCCGGCCGTCGAGCGTCGAGGTGATGCTGCTCGTGACGATCGGGCTCTGGTCGCTGAACCTGACCGTCAGCCGCTACATCCTCACGCACGGCTTCCTGCCGCTTGCCTACGCGACGGTGCGGTACGGCTTCGCCGTCCTCGTCTTCGTCGTGCTCACGCTCGTCCTCGAGCGGTCGCTCCGCATCCGCCGCGCCGACCTCGGGATCGTGGCGGCCGCGGCCGCGTTCGTCTACCTGAACCAGATCGGGTTCGTCTACGCGCTCGACCGGTCGTCCGCGTCGGTGCTCGGGCTGATCCTCGGCGCGACGCCGATCTTCGCGGCCCTCGCCGGGCTGCTGCTCGGCACCGAGTCCCTCCCGTCGCGCTTCTGGGCCGGTGCGCTCTGCTCCTTCGCGGGCGTCGCGCTCGTCGCGCTCGGCGCGGGCGGCGCGCTCTCGGGCGACCTCGGCGGCGTCCTGCTCGGCGTGCTGACGGCCGCGACGTGGGCCGGCTACTCGATGCTCGTGACGCCGCTCATGCGGCGCTACTCGGCGACGCGCATCAGCGCCGTCGTTCTCGGCGCCGCGTGGGTGCCGATCGCGCTGACGGGGCTACCGCAGCTCTCCGACCAGGACTGGCACCTCGGCTGGGAGGTGTGGGCGCTCTTCGTGTTCGCGACGCTCGGGCCACTGGTCCTGACGAACGAGCTCTGGTTCCGCTCGCTCGACCGGATCGGGCCGGCGCGCGCGACGCTCGCCGCAAACCTGCAGCCCTTCCTCGCGGCCGCGATCGCCGTCGTGCTCCTGTCGGAGAAACTCGACGCACTCGAGCTGGCGGGCGGCGTGCTGATCGCCGCGGGCATCTTGGTCGCGCGCCGGCGACGGGTCACGGCGCCGCCCTCGGAGTAGCCTCGTCGCTCGTATCGCCTCTCTGTCAACCTCGGCGAAACGGCCGCGTGATCGAGCCCCAGAGGGCGTGGAGCACGAGCCGGAGACCCGAGACCGGCTTCGCCTGTCGGGCGTCCTGGGGACGCCCGGCCTCCTGGCCCTCGAGCTCGGCCCGCAGCCCGTCCGCGAACTGCGTGACGAGCTGCTCGGTGACGTCGAGGACGATGCCGCGGCCGTAGCGCGCGACGGCCCCGGACAGGGCGAGGTCCGTGACGACCCCGATGCTCGTTCCGCCGTCGGCGGCGGCGAGCCTCGACTCGATGGTGGCCTGCGCGGCGCCCCGGCCCCGGATCTCGCGCGCCTTGGCCGACAGGAGGACGCGCCCCGCGTCCTCGTCGGCCTCCTCGCGCCGCACGTCCGTGGCGAACGTCAGGGCGATCGGCCCCATCTTCACGTTCATGTTGGCCTTCCAGTTCGACTCGTCGACCTCCTCGACGAGCTCCGCGCCCGGCATGCAAGGGACGACGCGGCGGACGTCCATCAGCAGCGCCCACGCGGCCGAGCGGTCGGCGGGCACCTCGAACGAGCTCTCTATTCGCACCTCTTCCTCCTAGGACGGGGGGACGCGGTGGAGCGGGGACGTCGGCCGGCGACTCACTCGCGCACCGCCGCGAGGAGCCCTCGCGCGCTGCGGGTGACGAGCGAGTCGACGGTGACCGCGATGTAGCGCGCCCCACGCTCGCGCCAGGCCCGGGCGCCCGCCTCGTCGGCGACGAGCACGCCGAGCGCGGCGGCCGACCCTTGGACGCCCTCGACGATCGCCCCGTACGCCTCCACGACCACGGGGTGCGAGGTCTGCCCCGGGACGCCGAGCGAGTGCGACAGGTCGGTGGGGCCGACGAAGACGACGTCGACGCCATCGACGGCGGCGATCTCGGCGACCTGCTCGAGGGCAGCGCGAGTCTCGATCTGGACGACGACGAGCGTCTCCGCGTTCGCGCGCTCGACGTACTCGGCGAGCGACTCGCGCTGGCCGTAGGCGGCCGCGCGCACGCCGGTCAGCCCGCGTGTCCCGCGCGGCCCGTACTTGACCGCGCGAACGGCGCGCTCCGCGTCGTCGGCCGACGAGACGAGCGGCACGTGGACACCGAGCGCGCCCGTGTCCATGAACCGGAGGATCACGGCCGGCTCGTTCGCGGGCACCCGGACGAGCGCGGGCACGCCGCGAACATCCGTCCCGCGCACCATGTTCTCGCAGTCCCGCGGCTCCATCGTCCCGTGCTCGCCGTCCAGGACGAGGAAGTCGAAGCCCTGCAGCGCGAGCAGCTCGGCCAGGCCCGGATCGGGGTAGCGGACGAAACAGCCGTAGAGGAGCTCCCCGGCGCGAAGCCGTTCCTTGGTGTCACGGGCCGGCATGCGTCAGGTCAGCCAGCACGCCGCGCGATGGGCGCCGTTCTTCGACTCGAGCGGGGGCTCCTCGTCGCTGCAGCGCTCCACGGCGATCGGGCACCTGGTGTGGAAGCGGCAGCCGCCTGGAGGACGCAGGAGATCGGGAAAGGCCCCGCTGATCGAGATGCGCTTGCGCGTCGCCTCGATTCTCGGGTCGGGAATCGGGACGGCCGAGAGCAGCGCCTGCGTGTAGGGGTGCTTGGGGTTCTCGTAGATCTCGTCGCGCGTCCCGACCTCGACGATCTTTCCCGCGTACATGACGGCGATCCGGTGGGAGATGTGGCGCACGACGGAGAGGTCGTGGCCGATGAAGAGATACGTGATGCCGAGACGCTCCTGGATGTCCTGCAGCAGATTGACGACCTGCGCTCGGATCGAGACGTCGAGGGCGGACACGGGCTCGTCGGCGACCACGAAGTCCGGCTCGAGGCTCAGCGCGCGCGCGATGTTGATCCGCTGCCGCTGGCCGCCGCTGAAGGCGTGCGGGTAGCGGAACATGTACTCGGGCGGCAGGCCGACGAGCTCGAGCAGCTCGGCCACGCGATCCTCGGCCTCGCGGAGCTTCTTGATCTCCCCGTGGACGAGGAGGGGCTCCGCGATGATCTCCAGCACCCGCAGCCGCGGGTTGAGGCTCGCGTACGGATCCTGGAACACGAGCTGCATGCCCTTGCGCAGCTGACGAAGGGTCTCCCCCTCGACCTCGGTGATGTCCTGACCGGCGAACCGGATCCGCCCGCTGGTGAGCGGGACGCGGCGCAGGATCGCCCGCGCGGTCGTCGACTTCCCGCAGCCGGACTCGCCGACGAGCCCGAGCGTCTCGCCGCGCTCGATCTCGAACGACACGCCCTCGACCGCGTGCAGGAACAACTTCTCCTGCCCCCAGAAGCCGGCGCGGCCTGCGGGGAAGCGGACGGTCAGGTCGTCGACGCGGACGAGCGGCTCAGAGCCGTTGCCGCTCGACGCGCCCTGCAAATTCGCTGTCGAGGATGTCGAAGGCACGCCAGCACGCCACCTCCCTTCCTTGCTCGTGCCGCTCGAGGGGCGGCATCTCGTCGACACAGCGATCGATCCGGATGGGGCAGCGGGCTTCGAAGGGGCAGCCGACGGGCGGCGTGATCAGGTCCGGCGGCACCCCCTCGATCCCAACGAGTCGTGGCAGCACGATGTCGAGGCGTGGCGTCGAGCTCAGGAGACCCTTCGTGTACGGATGGCCAGGACGCTCGAACAGATCGAAGGCCGTTCCCGTCTCCATGATCTTGCCGCCGTACATCACAGCGACGCGCGAGCAGACCTCGGCGACGACGCCGAGATCGTGCGTGATCAGGAGCACGGCCAGACCGAGCTGCTGCTGGAGCCCTGCGATGAGCTCGAGGATCTGCGCCTGGATCGTCACATCGAGCGCCGTCGTCGGCTCGTCGGCGATCAGAAGCTCCGGCTCGCCCGCGAGGGCCATCGCGATCATGACGCGCTGGCGCTGCCCGCCCGAGAGCTCGTGCGGGTACGCCTTGGCCTTCGCCCGCGGAGAGGGAATCCCGACGAGGTCGAGCAACTCGGCGACCCGCTCGTGAGCCTCGCCGCGCGACATGCCCCGGTGCAGGCGCAGAACCTCGCCGATCTGCTTCTCGACCGTGAACAGCGGGTTCAGCGACGTCATCGGGTCCTGGAAGACGACAGCCAGCTCCTTGCCTCGGATCCGTTGCAGACGGCGCTCGCCCGCGTCGCCGAGCAGCGACTCGCCCTTCCAGCGCACGTCGCCGCCGGTGATCCGGCCGGGCAGCTGGATCAGCCCGAGGATGCTGAAGGCCGTCACGCTCTTGCCGGAGCCCGACTCGCCCACGAGGCCGAGCGTCTCGCCCGGCTGGATCGAGAAGGAGACGTCGCGCACGGCGTGCGCGGTGCCGCCGCGGGTGAAGAACTGGACCTGCAGGGACCGAACCTCGAGCAGGGGCGTGCCGTTGGTGCTCATCGCGCGACCGCCGAGGGATCCATCGCCGCCCGGGCGAAACGCCGCTCCCGCTGGAGCGGGTCGGCCGTGATGCGCATCCAGCTCGCGAACAGGTTGGCCCCGAGCACGGTCAGCGAGAGGGCGATGCCCGGGAACGTGATCACCCACCAGGCGCTCGAGATGTAGTCGCGGCCCTCGGCGATCATGAGGCCCCACGAGACCGCGGGCGGCTGCGTGCCGAGGCCGAGGAACGACAGCGCCGCCTCGGCGATCACCATCCGGGCGAACTCGAGCACGGCGAGCGTGAGGAGCGGCGAGGCGAGGTTCGGGAGGATGTGCCGGAAGATGACGCGCCGGGACTTGCAGCCTGCCAGCTCGGCGGCCTCGACGTAGGGGCGCTCCCGGGTCGAGAGGACGATCCCGCGGGTGATGCGCGCGTAGACCATCCAGCCGTTGATCGCGAGCACGATGATGATCGCCTTCAGGCTCGGGTGGACGACGGAGAGGATGATGAGCGCGAGCAGCAGCCCGGGGAAGGCGACCTGCGTGTCGACCCAGCGCATGATGAACGAGCTCGTCCGCCCGCCGCGGTAGCCGGCGACCAGGCCCATGAAGACTCCGAACGTGCCCGCGAGCGCCACCACGGCAAGGCCGACCTCGAGCGAGATGCGCGATCCGTAGATGACCCGCGAGAGCACGTCCCGTCCCAGCTGGTCGGTGCCCATGGGATGGTCCCAGCTCGGGCCCTGCAGGCGGTCGAAGAGCGACTGCGCGTCGGGCGGGTACGGCGCGATGAGCGGAGCGAAGATCGCCATCGCGAACATCACGAGCATCACGAGCACGCCGAACATCCCCGCCTTGTCGCTCCACAGCTCGGTGACCGTGCTGCGCATCGCGCGGATCACGGCGTAGGGCCGACCGCGGAGCAGTTCCTCCTCGCGGGCGGCCTGGAGCCTGGCGGAGCGTGCGTCCAAGGCCATCAGGCGAGCTGGATCCGTGGGTCGATGACCCGGTAGAGGACGTCGATCAGGATGTTGATGACGACGACGAAGATCGCGACCAGGAACACGATCGCCTGGAGCAGGATCAGATCCTGGTCGACGATCGCGTTGTAGGCGAGGAACCCGATGCCGGGCCAGGCGAAGACGGTCTCGACGACCGCCGTGTAGCCCGCGAGCGCGAGGATCACCTCCCAACCGAAGAGCGTCACGACCGGAACCGACACGTTGCGCATCGCGTGCACGCCGACGGTCCGGAAGCCGGAGAGGCCTTTCGCCCGCGCCGTCTGGACGTATGGCTGCGCGAGCTCGTCGAGCATGGAGGAGCGGACGATCATCACCATCCGCCCGATCGTGGCGAACGCCATCGTCACCGCGGGCAGGATCAGGTGGTCGAGGCCGCCCTTCCCGGACGAGGGAAGGACGCCGAGCCAGACGGCGAAGATGTAGATGAGCAGCAGGCCGACCCAGAACTCGGGCATCGAGAGCGCGGCGAGGCTCCCGACCACTGCGACGCGGTCGAACCAGCCGCCGGGCCGCAACGCCGCGAGCACGCCGAGCACCATCGACACGACGAACGCGAGGCCCATGCCGGCTGCGACGAGCTCGAGCGTGGCGGGCAGCCGCTCGAGAACGATCCCCATCGCGTCCTCGCGCAGGACGAGCGACTGGCCGAAGTCGAGGTGTGCGACGTCCTTCAGGTACTCCCAGAACTGGACGGGGATGGACCGGTCGAGACCGAGCTGATGCCTGAACTCGGCTCTCTGCTCGGGAGTCGACTCGAACGGGAGCAGCACGTCCACCGGGTCGCCGACGAGACGCGTCGTCACGAACACGACGACGGTCACGAGGAAGACCACGAGGGCCCCTTGCGCGAGCCTCCTGAGAATGAACCGGCCCATCCCTGCCTCCTAGCCTTCCTTTAGGCGCCGCCGAGCGCCATCGTGTTGAGGAAGAGCAGCGAGTCCTGGCGAGGCTGCCAGACGAGCCGCTTGCTCGTCCCGTAGAGGTCGGCGATGTTCACGAGGAACGTGAAGTACGCCTGATCGCGCGCCCGCTTCGTCGCCTGGCGATAGAGCGCGTCCCGCTTCTTCGTGTTCGCCTCGCTGCGTGCCTGCGTGATCCACTTCTCGAGCGCCTGGTCGTCGTTCGACGCCCCGATCCCGCTCGGCGCGTAGTACGCGGAGAGCGACCGGTCGGCGTCGAGCAGCTCGTTCGAGCTGGTCAGGTAAATCGCATCCGGCCGGTTCGCCTTGTCGAACAGCCGGTTCAGGTACTCGCCGAAGTCGAAGATCTGGACGTTGACCTTGAGGCCGATCGCACGCCAGAACGAGGCGACCGCCTCGATCGTCTCCTTGTCCTTCAGCCAGCGGCCCGACTCGCCGACGAAGTTGATCGTCTTCCCGGACGCACCGGCCGCATCGATCAGCTGCTTCGCACGGTTCACGTCGTACGCGAACGGCCTGAGCGTCGGGTTGTAGCCCGTCCACGAGGGGCTCAGGAACTGGGCGTCGTCGACGCGCGCGAAGCCCCCGAACAGCGCCTTGGCGATCCCGTTCTTGTCGACGGCGAGGTTCAAGGCCTGCCGCACGCGGGGGTCGCTCGTGACCTGGCTCCCCTGCTTGGCGTTCAAGATGACCACCGGATGCTCGAGCCCGACTGCGCTGACCGCCTTCGGCGCGCGCTTCACGTCCTCCGGCAGAAGGTTCGTGATCAGGTCGAAGTCGCCCGCCAGCAGGCCGGCCAGACGCGTGCCTCCCTCCGGCACGAACTTGTACGTCACCGTCTGGATCCTCGGCTTCGGCGTCCCCCAGTACCGCGGGTTCGCCTTGAGCGTGATGTGGTCGCCCTTTCGCCACTCGACGAACGTGTACGGCCCCGTGCCGACCGGTTTCTCGGCAAACCCGGCAGCCTGCGCGGCCTTCGGCGGGACGATCGTCAGCCAGTAGATCCGCGAGGGCAGGATCGGGTCCGGAGCGGTCGTTGTGATGTCCACCGTCCGGGCGTTGACCTTCTTCGCGCCCGAGATCGTGCCGACGAAGCTCACCTGCTCGGAGTTGAACTTCTTGTTGATGATCCGCTTGATGCTGTAGACGACCGCGTCGGCATTGAGCGGCTCGCCGTTCGTGAAGGTGATGCCGGTGCGGAGGACGACCCGCCAGACCTTGGGGCGGATCTGCTTCGGGGCCGCAGCCGCCAGGCCGGGGACGAGCTTGCCGGTTCTCGTCCGCGCCATCAGCGTCTCGTAGATGTTCCGGGTGACGGCGCGCTCTCCGCCGTCGTCCTTGAGCTGCGGGTCGAGGGTCGTCGGCTCGGAGCCGATCGCGAGCGTGATCGAGCCGGCCGCAGCCGTGGCCGACGCGCGTGTGCGGTCGGCGGCGCTCGCGGCGCTCAACGCCCCCGCCGCGAGCAGCGCCGCGGCGACGACCGAGAGCGCCGCGAAGCGATGACGTCTCATCATGTCACTCCTCTCGAGATGATGGCCTTGATGGCCGTTGGCAACTGGGACCTGTCGAGGACGGCTCCAGTTGGCTCGCGATCGAAGGGCGCAACACTTCCCCGGAGCGCATTGGTGGTTCGGCGCTCCGACGACCGCTTCGCGAACAAAGGGCGAGCAGACACCGTCGAAGAAGTATCTTAACGTCTAGAGAGTTTGAGTCAAGGTCGAGACACCAGAGCTTCGCGCATCGTCGTCGGGATGGCCGCCGGCGAGGCTCTCGCCTACGGCAGCCGCCTCGTCGAGGCGTTGCACGAGGCCGGCGACGAGGTTCACCTCGTCATGACGCGAGAGGCCGAGCGGGCGCTTGGCGACGACCTGGAGCGTGTGCGGTCGCTGGCGACACAGGTCTACGCGTCGGGCAATCAGGCCGCCCGCATCTCGAGCGGCTCGTTCCTGACGCGAGGGATGATCGTCGTTCCCTGCGACGGCGCGGCCCTGGCGGCGATCTCGCTCGGCCTGGCGACGAATCTCGTGTTCCGAGCAGCCGACGTCACCCTCAAGGAGCAGCGTCCCCTCGTGCTCGGGCTGACGACGTCGGCGCCGAGCTCGATCGAGCAGGAGCAGCTCGCACGCGCGGCGGATGTCCCCGGGCTCGTCACCTTCCCACTTGAGGGATCTCCCGACGACGCGGTCGCAGAGCTCCTCGGTCAGCTGTAGACGGAGCGCTCACGCGGCTCCGCGGCACGGCCCAGCACGAGCAGCGAGACGGGGATCCCGACAGCGGCGACGACGAGCGCCGCCTGGAGGCCGAAGATCGCCGCGGCCCCGCCGAGGAGCGCGCTGGTCGCGGCACCGACGCCGATCTGGACGGAGCGGAACGCACCGAGAAGCTGCGTTCGCCCCTCGAATGCGTCGAGCGCGAGGACGTTCGCGACCGGCCCGAGCGCCGCGACGAAGGCACCGAAGACGACGGCCGCCACGATGGCGAGCGCGGGCCAGGGAGCCGCCGTCCAGCAGGCGCCGAGCAGCGCGAGGCCCACGCCGAGGCGCCGTGCGATGCGCACCGAGCTCTCGCGGTCGGCGGCGTTGCCCGAGAGCAGCTTCGCCGGAACGGAGAGCACGCGGGACACGGTGATGACGAGCGCCGCGGTCCCCGGCGAGAGGTCCCAGGCGTAGACGGCGAACAGCGGGAGGAAGGCGACCGTCCCGTACTGCGACGCGGCCGCCACGCTGCCCACGGCGACGGGTGCAACCGCCGCTCCGGGGCGGAACGACGCACCGCCGGCGGGAGCCGGCAGGCGCTCGGGGAGACGCGCGAGGAGGCACCAGGCGGCGGCGAGCCCGGCGAGGACGGCGGTCGCGACGAACGTCGCTCGCCACCCCCACAGCCCGCCGAGCGCGGCGAGCAACCCGCCGAGCGCGACGCCACCAGAGAACGCGACGCCGTAGATCCCGATCGCGAGCCCCCGCCGCGCCCCCGCCAGCTGGGCAGCTGTGCGGATTCCAGGGACGAAGAAGGCACCGGAACCGAAGCCGAGCACCGCCTGACCCAGCATCAGCCATGCCTGACCGTGCGAGGCGGCGCTCAGGAGCGCACCCGCGAGAACGACGAGCAGCGCGAGCGTCGCCCCGAAGCGCGGCCCGAGCCGACCGATGGCGAAGCCGCCCGCAAGCCCGCCGACGGCGACCGAGCCGGAGAGCACGGCGAACATCAGCCCGGCGTCGCCGGTTCCGAGGTCGAGCTCGACGGCGAGGAGCGGGAACAGCGACGGCAGCACCCACTCGGCAGTCGTCGTCGCGAGATAGCCGCCGGTGACAGCGGCGAACCCGACCCGATCCGGTCTCATGGCTTATCTTATCGTGAAGATATGTCGAAGCTGATCGGCGACACGCTGCCCGACGGGCTCGTCTCGGCGCTCGACGGCGCCGAGCTGGCGGACAAGATCGGGCCGGCCTACCTGCTCGTCACCTCGGACGAGGACGGGACGCCGCGGCCGTGCATGCTGAGCGCGGGCGAGACGCTCGCGCTCGACGGCCGCCGCCTCCGCTTCGCGCTCTGGCGGGGCAGTCGCACGGCCGCGAACCTCACGCGTGGGGGCAGCGCGCTCTTCTGCCATGTCGCTCCACGCACGGTCGTCTACGTGCGCGGGCCGGTGCGGGCGCTCGACGCGGGCCCCGAGCTCAATCTCGACTGCTTCGAGCTCACCGTCGACTCCGTCGAGTCCGACGACCACGCCGGGATGCCCGTCACGACGGGCATCACGTTTGCGGTCGAGCGCGACGACCCCGCCGTCGTCGTCGCCGCGTGGGAACGCCAGCTCGCCGGCCTCCGCGCGGCGACCTAGGGTCAGGCGTCGTCGACGGGCCGCAGCACGGCGCGCCGCTCGCCCCAGCGGCGTATGCGCTCGTGCTCGACGCCGAGCTGGTCGAGAGCGCGGCCGACCGTGTGGTCGACCATGTCGTCGAGCGAGCGCAGCTTCGCGTAGAACGCCGGCACGGGCGGCGCGACGACGGCGCCGGCCTTCGCGACGCGCAGCATGTTCTCCAGGTGGATCACGGAGAGCGGCGACTCGCGAACGAGCAGCACGAGCTTGCGCCGCTCCTTGAGGTGCACGTCCGCGGCCCGCTGGATGAGGTTGTCGGACAGCCCGTTCGCCACGGCGGCGAGCGTTCGCATGCTGCACGGAGCGACGATCATGCCCGCCGTCTCGAACGCGCTCGAGTACGGCGGCGCGGCGAGGTCCTCCTCGTCGTAGACGACGGCAGCGAGGGCACGGAGATCCTCGGGGCGCCGCTCGGTCTCCGTCTTGATCGTCGCCTCCGCCCAGCGGCTGACGATCAGATGCGCCTCCACGCCGAGCTCGTACAGCGTTTCCAGGAGGCGCACGCCGTAGATCGCGCCCGTCGCTCCGGTCATGGCGACGAGGAGCGGCCGATCGTAGGAGGCTTCGGTCACGCGCCGCCGCCGTCGGTGTACGGGCCGGTCGTGATCCCGTACACGTTGCCGTCCGGGCCGCGGAAGTGCGTCCAGCGGTAGTCGCCCCAGCCATGGTTCTCGGTCAGGAACTCGACGCCCTTGCCCTCGAGCTCCGCCCGCGACTCCTCGAGGTCGTCGACCAGGAACTCGACGACGGGGCCGGTGTCGAACTCCTTGAAGTGCGGGTCGCCCGGTCCGAACACCTCGACCCACTCCCCGCTCTCCAGGCGCAGGATCGAGAGCGAGTCGCGCTCGTGGAAGGTGGAGAGGCCCAGCGTGTCCTTGAAGAAGCCGACCATCTCGTCGTACTTGTCGGTCGCCGTGCCCACCCAGACGATCCCCTTGATCTTCATGACACGACCTCCTCTCGTCGCTCTCCACCCTCGAGGGCGCGCGCCTGGGCGATCAGGTCGAGCAGCGTCTCGGGGCCGAGCGGCACGCGGTTGACATTGATCCGGAGCGGTCGCAGCGCGTCGACCACGGCGTTCGCGATCGCTGCGGGCGGGGACACGGCGCCGCCCTCGCCGCAGCCCTTGATCCCGAACGGGTTCAGGTCCGAGAGATATTCCTGGTGCCCGACCTCGATGGGCGGGACCTCCGCCGACGTCGGCAGCAGGTAGTCCATGTAGCTGCCCGTGAGCAGCTGGCAGTCCTCGTCGTAGAGGACGCCCTCGAAGAGCGCCGTGCCGATGCCGTGAGCCACGCCGCCCTGGATCTGCCCCTCGACGATCGTCGGGTTCAGCATCCGGCCGCAGTCGTCGACGGTCAGGTACCGCAGCACGCGCACGAACCCCGTCTCCGGGTCGACCTCGACCGATGCCACATGCGTGCCCGAGGCGAACGTGACGGTCGGTGGAACGAAGTAGTACTCCACGGCGAGGCCCGGCTCGAGCCCGGCGGGCAGCCGGCTCTTCGGTCCCGGAGCCGCCGCGGAGTGGATCTCCGCGAAGGTGACCGAGTGATCCGCGACGTCGCGCGAGGCGACTCCCTCGTCGCCGATCACGAGGTCGGCCGGGCTCGCCTCGAGCAGCTCTCCCGCGACCGCGAGCACCTTGTCGCGCAGGCGCTGCGAGGCGATGCCAACCGCGGAGCCCGCGGTCACCGCGCTCCGGCTGGCGAACGTGCCGACGCCGAACTGGAGCAAGGAGGTGTCGCCCGAGGTCACGGTGATGCGCTCCGGTGGAAGCCCGAACTCGTCGGCGCAGACCTGTGCGAGCGTCGTCTCGAGGCCCTGGCCGTGCGGCTTCGCACCCGTGACCACGTGAAGGTTGCCGCGCTGGTCGAGGCGCACGATGGCTCCCTCGTACGGCCCGAAGCCCGATCCCTCGACGTAGGAGGAGATGCCGACCCCGACGTATCGTCCCGCGGCACGCCATTCGGCCTGGCGCGCCCGGAGCTCGTCGTACCCGAAGGCCTCGAGCGCCTGCTCGAGCTGCGCCGGGTAGTCGCCGGAGTCGTACACCATCTCTGCCCCGTCGCGGTACGGCATCCCCATCGGTCTCGGCATCTCCTCGGCGGGAATCAGGTTGCGCCGTCTCACGTCCGCGGGGTCGAGCCCGCACTCGGCGGCGATCAGGTCGAGCGCGCGGTCGAGCGCGAACACTCCCTCCGGCCGTCCTGCGCCGCGAACCGGCGCGACGGGCGCCTTCGTCGTGACGACGTTCCGGCCCTCGATCGAGAAGGTGTCGATCGCGTACTGGCCCCGGAGGTGGGCGGCGGTGTTGTACGAGACCGTCACCGCGTACAGGTTGTATGCGCCCGCGTCCACGAGGAAGCTGTCGCGGAGAGCGAGGATGCGGCCGTCGTCGTCGTAGGCGAGCTCGAGGTCGTGCACCTGGTCGCGGCAGTGGCGGGTGCCGAGCAGAGCCTCCTGCCGGTCCTCCGTCCAGCGGACGGGGTGCCGCAGCGTCATCGCGAGGTAGGGGATCAGCGCGTCCTCGCCGAAGAGCCCGGTGCCGAAGCTACCGCCGATGTCCGGCGCGATCACGCGGATCCGCTCGAGCGGGAGCCCGAGCATCTCCGAGAGGTTCGTCCGGATCAGGTGCGGCCGCGGGCTCGTGATCCAGACGGTCAGCTCGTCGCGCCCCTCGTCCCAGGAGGCCTGCACGGAGCGCGTCTCCATCGCGTTTCCCGCGGAGCGCCCGAACGTGAACCGCTCGCGGAGGACGTGCGGCGCGTGCGCGAATGCGGCGTCGACGTCGCCCGACGCCATTGCGAGGCGGGCGGCGACGTTGTCACCGAGTTCCTCGTGGAGCACCGGGGCACCGTCGCGGAGCGCCGACTCGGGGTCCGGAATCGCCTCGAGCGGCTCGTAGTCGGCCTCGATCGCCTCGAGGCCGTCTTCGGCGGCGTACCGGTCGCGGGCGACGACGACCGCGACGGGCTGCCCGACCCACAGCGTCCGCCCGTGGGCGATCGGCGAGAGCGGGCACGACTTCACCTCGACGTCGACGAGCGCCTGGAGCTGGGGCGTGATCTCCTTCCCGGCGGCCTCGACGAACGTCCCCACCCGGCCCGCGAGGTCGGCCCCGGTGAACGCGGCGACGACGCCCTCGACCCGGAGCGCCGGCGCCACGTCCAGGCTCGTGATCTCGGCGTGCGCGAAAGGGCTGCGCAGCACAGCCGCGTGCAGGGCTCCCGGGACGACGATGTCGGGCGTGAAGCGCCCGGCACCACGGACGAGACGGGCGTCCTCCTTCCGCCGGAGCCGCTGCCCGACCCAGGTGTCCGCTGCGGTCGTGGTCACGCCGCCGCTTCCCGCGTGAGCTCCGCCGCGTAGCGCACCGCTTCGACGATGTTCTGGTAGCCCGTGCAACGGCAGATGTTCCCGGACAGCCGGCTGCGGATCGTCTCCTCGCTCGGGTCCGGGTCGTCGCGCAGGAGCTCCTCCACGCTCATGAGGAACCCTGGCGTGCAGAAGCCGCACTGCAGGCCGTGCTTCTCCGAGAACGCCTCCTGGATCGGGTGCAGCGGCTCGCCGGCCGGGGCGAGCCCTTCGACCGTCCGCAACTCGTGGCCCTCGGCCTGGACGGCGAGCATCAGGCAGGAGCGCACCGTCCGACCGTCGAGC
The DNA here is from genome assembly GCF_035558935.1 of Gaiella sp. Lineage (GTDB taxonomy): Bacteria > Actinomycetota > Thermoleophilia > Gaiellales > Gaiellaceae > Gaiella. Next base: position 61,041 of record NZ_DATMBZ010000147.1, read on the forward strand.
AGGATCGTGCACGCGCCGCAGACGCCGTGCTCGCACCCGACGTGCGTGCCGGTCAGGCCGAGCTCGTCGCGCAGGAAGTCGACGAGCGTGACGCGGGGCTCGGCGAAGCCGCGGTGCTCGACGCCGTTGACGCGCAGGACGACCTCACGCGGCGCCGTCGCGATCACCTCCCCCGGCCCGGCCGACGGCTGTCGCGAGAGCGCGGCGCACGAGCACCCCGGCGACGTGCCGCCGGTAGTCCGCCGTCGCGTGGACGTCGGAGTTCGGGTCGAGCTCCGCCTGCACGGCCGCGGCGGCCTCCGCGAAGAGCTCGGCCGTCGGCCGCCGGCCCCGCAGAAGCTCCTCTGCCGCGGCGACGCGCACCGCCCGCTCTCCCACGCCGATGAGCGCGACGCGGGCGTCGCCGACCGAGCCCTCGCCGTCGAGCGTCACGAGCGCTCCGACGCCCGCGATCGCGAAGTCGCCGTGACGCCGTGCGAGCTCGAGGAAGCACGAGCCGGAGCGGCCGTTCGGCACGTTCAACCTCAGGCCGGTCAGGAGCTCGCCGGGCCCGAGGGCCGTCGTGAAGTAGCTGATCAGGAACTCCGCCGCGGGCACCGTGCGCGCGCCGCCGGGCCCGACGAGGTCGAGCTCCGCGTCGAGCGCCAGCGCGAGCGCCGTCCACTCGGCCGCGGGGTCGGCGTGCGCGAGGCTGCCGCCGACGGTGCCGCGGTTGCGGATCGCCACGTGCCCGACCTGCTCGATCGCCTCGACGATCATCGGACACCGCTCCCGCAGCCCCGGCAGGCGCTCGACGTCGCGCTGCCTGGTCAGCGCACCGACCTCGAGCGTGTCGCCGTCGAGGCGGGCGCCGTCGAGGCCGCCGATGCCGTTCAGGTCGACGATCACCGACGGTCGGGCGAGGCGGAACGCGAGCAGCGGCACGAGGCTCTGCCCGCCCGCCATCGCCTTCGCCTCGTCGCCGTGCTCGGCGAGCGCCGCCACCGCCTCGTCGAGGCTCCGGGGAGCCAGGTACTCGAACGGTGGCGGCTTCACTCGTGAGACCAGAGGCTCGAGGCGGCTCGGAGGTGCGTGCGGGGAGGGCATGCGCCAAGCAGCGGCGCCGGCTCGGGCGGCGCGCAGGCTGGACGCCTGGATGCCGACCGGGACGACGGCGATGCGCCGCGCGCAGGCCCCCATCCGTGCGTGTCTGAAACCCGCATCGAGCCTCTAGTCGCGGCGGACCTTCTGCCAGGCCTCCCCGAAGACGTCGGAGAGGTCGATGTCGGCCACGCCGGGCGTCGAGATCTCGAGCGGGTAGTTCGCCTTGCGCGTCGCGTCGATCCCGACCTTCGTGACGAGATGCGAGCCGCCCGCCGGGTCGTACGACGCGGGGTCGAGGGGCGAGCCGCGCGAGTACGTGACCTCGAACGCGTCGTAGTCCCAGCGCACGCGCGTCGCGATCGCGTGGAGCACGTCGGCGTCGTTCGTGATGTCGACGTCGTCGTCGACGACGACCACGTACTTGAGGAACGGATCCGCGGTGAACGCTCCCATCGCGGCGTTCTTCGGGTCGCCCTCGATCAGCTTCTCCATCTGTACGTAGCAGATGTAGCGGGAACGTCCCGACGGCGGCACGTAGACGGCCTTGACCGCGCCGCTCGCAATGCGACAGGTCTTGTAGATCTGGCTGTTCCGCGTGACGCCCGACAGCAGCAGGTTGTCGCGATGCCCGACGAACGAGCTGTGGTAGTGAGCGTTCTTCCGCATCGTGATCGCCTTCACGTACACGACCGGGTTGTTCCGCTCCGGCCCGTACGTGCCGGGATACTCGCCGAACGGCGCCTCCGGCTCGCGCTCGGTCGGATGGATCTCGCACTCGAGCACGATCTCCGCCCACGCGGGGACCTGGACGTCGATCGTCTCGCACTTGACCAGCTCGAGCGGCTCGCCGACCATCGCGCCGGCGATCGAGAACTCGTCCACGTCGATTCCGGTGAAGCTCAGGCAGCCGAGCTCGACCGCCGGATGGACGCCGTTGAAGACGGCCATCTGCGTGGGCTGCCCGCGCTTGATGTTCTTCTGCATGATGTAGTGCCCGTGGGCGGTCTCCGAGATCTGGATGCCCATCTTGTTCTTGCTCTTGACCTGGAGGCGGTAGATCCCGACGTTGGGCACGCCCGTGTCCGGGTCTTTCATCGTCTCGTAGGCGAGCGTCCAGTACCGGCCCTGCCATGACTCGAAGCCCGGGTCGACCTGCCCGGAGTCGAGCTCGTGGTACTTGAGCGACGGGAAGATCGTGAGGTCGACGTCGTCGCCCGTGAGGATGACCTCCTTGCAGGGCGCCTCGTCGTTCGAGACGAGCCGCGGCGGGATCGGGTTCTCCTCGCGGCGCATGTACTCGAGCACGAAGTCGCGCGGCGTCGCGTCGATCGGGAGACCGATCGCCATCGCGAGGCGCGGAAAGCTCGCGTGCACGTTCGTCACGCACGGGATCTGGGATCCCTTGATGTTGTCGAACACGACGGCGGGGAACCGCCGTTCGTTCTCGAGGCGCCAGAGAGCGGCGGTCGCCTCGAAGACGGGGTCGATCTCCTTGTCGACGTGGATGACCTCGTCGGGATAGTGCTCTTCCAGAAAGCGAAGGAAGGACTGGAGGTCCTGTCCCGTCGCCGTCTTCCTCTCGGCTGCCAGCGCCATGGCGCTCCCTTCACGTCCGATCGTGGCCGGGGTGCAAAACTATCTTAAGGTCGTAATATCTCATCCTCGCCGGAGGACCGCAAGTGGTTGCCGTCCGAGCCTGCGAGAGCGCGCACGTACGGGGGCGTGAGCGGTGTCCTGCGCACCACAGCGCCGACGCGCGACAGGGCGTCCTCGACGGCGTTCGCGATCGCCGCGGGCGGAACGATCGCGCCTCCCTCGCCCACTCCCCGCACCCCGAGCGCGTTGAGCGGCGACGGGGTCTCGCGGCTTGCGAGCTCGACCGTCGGCACCTCCTCCGCAGTCGGAACGAGGTAGTCGGCGAGCGTGCCGTTGAGCAGCTGTCCATCCTCGTCGTAGAGCACCTCCTCGTAGAGCGCGCCGCCGATGCCCTGCGCGACACCGCCGAGGACCTGGCCCTCGACGATCATCGGGTTGATCTCGGTCCCGCAGTCGTGCACGACGACGTAGCGGAGGATCTCGACCACTCCTGTCTCCGGGTCGACCGCGACCACGGCGGCGTGGGCGCCGTTCGCCCACGTCACGGTCCCGGGCTCGAAGTAGAACGTCGTCGCGAGCGGGGCTCCGCGCTCGCGGGCGGCACGTGCCACCACGCCGAGCTCGACCCCGCGGTCCGGCGCGTCCCGCGGGGCCACCCGGCCGGCCGTGAGGCTCAGGTCGGCGGGCGCGATCTCGAGCAGCTCTCCCGCGATTCCCAGGGCCTTCTCGCGCACGATCCCCGCCGCCTCGCGCACCGCGTTGCCTGCGACGACGGCGCTGCGGCTGGCGACGGTGCCCCAGCCCTTCTCGAGCCCCTCGGTGTCGCCGGTGACGACGTCGACCGCGTCCGGCTCGACGCCGAGGTGATCCGCGCAGACCTGGGCGAACACCGTGGCGTGCCCCTGGCCCTGCGAGCAGGCCCCGGTGCGCACGGAGACGCGGCCGTCGTCGCCGACCTCCACGAGCGCACCCTCGAACGGGCCGATGCCCGTTCCCTCGACGTAGACGCCGACGCCTCGACCGACGAGACGGCCGTTCCCCTCGCGGATGTCGACCTCGTCCCAGCCGGCGAGCTCCGCCGCCCGCCGCAGGACGTCTGGGTAGTCGCCGCCGTCGAGCACGAGCGGCTCGCCGTCCCGGTAGAGGATGCCGACGTCCAGGGGCATCTCCTCCGGTCGCACGAGGTTGCGCAGGCGCAGCTCCACCGGATCGATCCCGAGCCGCCGCGCCGCGAGATCCAGGGAGCGCTCGACCGCGAAGACGGCCTCGGGCCGCCCCGCGCCGCGGTACGGGGCGGTCGGCGTCTTCGTCGTGATGACGCCCTCGGCCGTGGCCTCGAAGCTCTCGACGCGATACGGCCCCATGAGATGGGCGATCGTGTTGTACGGAATCACGAGCCCGAGTGGGTTGTAGGCGCCCGTGTCGACGAGCACGTGGTCGCGCATCGCCACGATGCGGCCGTCGGGGTCGAAGCCGAGCTCCATCTCGTGGACCTGCTCGCGCGCGTGGACGGCGCTCAGCATGTGCTCGAGCCGGTCCTCGATCCACTTCACCGGCCGGCCGAGCCGCATCGCGAGCAGGCCGACGAGGAGGTCCTCCGGGTAGAGCACGCCCTTGATCCCGAAGCCTCCGCCGACGTCCGGGGCGATCACGCGAATCCGCTCCTGCGGCAGCCCGGAGACGCGACTCAACGCACGCCGCAGTGGATGGGAGTTCTGCGTCGCCGACCAGAGGGTGAGCCCGTCTCCGGCCTCGTCGTAGCTCGCGACAGCACCCCGGGTCTCCATCGGGATCCCGGCCTGGCGCTGCACCGAGAACCGCTCGTGGATCACGAGCGCTGCGTCCGCGAGTGCTGCGTCGACGTCTCCCTTCGAGACGGCGAAGCGAACGGCGACGTTGTCGTCCCAGCCCTCGTGGACGACCGGTGAGTCGGCGGCCATTGCATGTTCGAGCGTGGCCACGGCCGGCTCGGGGTCGTACTCGACCTCGACGAGCTCCGCCGCGTCCTCGGCGACGTAGCGGCTCTCTGCGACGACGACGGCCACCGCCTGTCCCGCGTAGAGCGCCTTGTCGGCCAGGAGCGGCGGATGGCACGGCCGCAGGTGCGGTCGTAGGGCGGCGACGAGCTTCTCCGGCGGGGTGTCCCAGAGGAACGGCGGTAGCGGCCCCGACGGCATGTCCGCGGCGGTCACCACCGTCACGACGCCGGGAAGCGCGAGCGCCGGCGCCGCCTCGATCGCGCGGATCGCGGCATGGGCGAACGGGCTGCGGACGAACACGGCGTGCGCCTGGCCGGGGAGGTCGATGTCGCCGACGTACTCGCCCCGGCCGCGGAGCAGCCGGTCGTCCTCTCGGCGCCGGAGCGACCGGCCGACCCAGGGCTCGCTCATCGGTGGCATCTTAACGTGAAGATAGTTATCGTCTCGGCCGTGAGCGGTCTGGAAGGAAGGCGGGCGCTCGTCACGGGCGCCAGCAGGGGGATCGGCAAGTCGATCGCGCTCGACCTCGCGGCGGCCGGGTGCGACGTCGTCGGCGTCGCGCGCTCTCCCGACGCGCTCGCGGCGGTCGGCTCGGAGGTCGAGTCGCTCGGCCGCCGGTTCCTCCCGGTCGAGCTCGACGTGGCGTCGGCCGGCGACATTCCCGCGGCGATCGACCGCGCCTGGGACTGGCGGGGGGGCATCGACGTCCTCGTCAACGTCGCGGGCCTCATCGTCCGGAGCGCGCCGCTCGAGGTGACGCCCGCAGAGTGGGACCTCACCTTCTCGGTCAATGTTCGGGGAACGTACTTCGTCACACAGGAGGTCGGCGGCAGGATGCTCGCGAACGGCGGCGGCTCGATCGTCACCGTCACCTCGCTGGCCGGCGAGCGGGTGACGAGAGCGTCGGTGAGCTACCAGGCGAGCAAGGCGGCGCTGATCCAGGTGACGCGTGCGCTCGCCGTCCACTGGGCGCCGACGGTGCGCGTGAACGCCGTCGCGCCGGGGTACGTGCGGACCGACCTGAACGCGGCCTGGCTCGCTGACGAGGAGAACGGTGGCTACGTGCTCGGGAAGACGCCTCTCGGTCGCGTCGGGCTGCCCGAGGACGTCGCCGGGGCGGTCAGGTTTCTCGCGTCGCCCGCCTCGTCGTACGTGACGGGCCAGAACCTTCGCGTCGACGGCGGCTGGAGCGCGCAGTAGCCGCTGTCGCGGGCTTCGCGTCGACCGTCCCTCCGCCCCCGCCCCCGTCCCCGCGCTCGACCGCGATCAGGAGACCCCGCAACAGCCGGACGAGTTGCTCGCGGTCGCGGGCGCCGAGCGACTCGAGCAGCTCCGCCTCGCGCGCGTAGTGCAGCTCGACCAGGCGATCGATCAGCCGCAGGCCCTTCGGCGTCAGCGCGACGAGCAGGCTGCGGCCGTCCGCCGGATCGGGCACGCGGCGCACGAGACCGGCCGCCGTCAGCCTCTCCAGCCGGTTGGTGACGGCCCCGGAGGTGATCAGGAGCGAGCTGTAGAGCTCGGTCGGAGAGAGCCTGTACGGCGGGCCCGAGCGGCGCAGCGCGGCCAGGACGCCGAACTGCGCGTGATTGAGGCCGTGCTCCGCGTAGATCTGGTCGACGTCCCGTTCGAGGATCCGGCAGAGCCTCGAGATCCGCGCGATCACCGCCATCGGCGAAACGTCGAGCCCGGGGAGCACGCGCCCCCACTGCTCGATCAGATGGTCGACGTGATCCGCGTCAGACATGACGCGATTGTTACAGGGGCGGCGGCCGGTGAAGCGCCGTCGCTGTCGCCTCGGACGGCGCGAAGCGGGCGAGCCGGAACGGCTCGAGCAGCGGCTCGCTCCGACCCCGCGCGATCTCTCCCGCGACGAGCCGTCCGAGGACGAGACAGAGAGTCACGCCGCTGTGGGCGACGACGAGGTAGACGCCGTCGAGACCGTCGGCCCACCCGACGATCGGCAGCCCGTCGAGCGGTAGTGGGCGAACCCCGACGCGTACCTCGCTCACGTCGCCGCGGCCGCCGCCGAGCCGGAGCGTCTCCGTCAGTCGGGCCTCGAGCTGCTCGCGGACACGGCTCGGGACGGTTCCCGCGAGAGCCGTCACGGCGTCGCCGTCGAGCTCGAGGGCCTGGAGCACGAGACGGCCGCCTCCGTCCGGTCGGACGTTCAGCCGGGGCGCGAACACCGAGCGCGAGAGCGAGGTGGACGTCGGCGCGGTCGTCGCGAGGAAACCGGTCACGCCGTCCTCCTCGGGCCGCCGGAGCGGCGCGGACGTCCCGGCGAGCCCGGCCACCTCGCCGGTCCAGCGTCCCGCTGCACAGACGACGACGTCCGCGGGGAGCATCTCCTCCGTGTCGAGACCGACGCGGTGAGATCCCCGCCCGGACACGGAGAGCGTCGTCACCCGGGCACGACGGATCGCGACGCCGAGCGCCGCCGCCGCGCGACGGAGCCCCTCGAGCAGGCCGCCCGTCTCGGCGTAGCCCTCGTCCGGGAAGAAGCTCACCTCCTCCTCGTCGGGGACGAGCAGGTCCGGCTCGAGGCGCGCCTTGACGTCCCGTCCGGAGAGCACCTCGACGCGGTACCCGAAGCTCTCGACGAGCCGCGTCCGCTCGCGGAGCGCACGCCGGCGGTCGTCCGTCGCCGCCCACTCGAGATGGCCGGTCAGATGGAGCCATCGCGGCGCGCCGTCCGTCCGGGCGAGGTCGTGAAAGGCCGCCAGCCCCGCGGCGTTCAGCTCGTGGTAGGGGGGCAGCGTCTTCTCTGCCGCGTTGATCCGCGCGAACGAGACGCCGGTCGTCCCGGGACGTGCGCGCCCGGCGTCGACGACGGTCACTCCACACCCCGCTCGCGCGAGCTCGCACGCAGTCGCGAGCCCGATCGCACCGCCTCCGACCACCACGACGCGCGGGGGCCGGCGGACGCTCACGACGTCCCGGGCGCCGGGGCCGCGACGGCCTCGGGGGAGCGCAGGCCTTCCGTGGCCTCCTCGTCGATCCGGTAGAGGTCGGGCGTACGGACGATCCGGTCGGGAGGCCCGAGATACTCGATCGCGACGCCGTAGTCGGCGCGGGCCCGCTCGAGGGACACGTAGCCGTCGACAACGTCGGCCAGCACGAGCTGCGGGTCCCGATCACGTGGGTCGCCGTAGCCGCCGCCGCCGGGAGGCTCGAGCCGAACTCGGTCGTCCGCGCCGAGATGGAGCACGGTCTTCGGCTGCGCTGGCGCACCGGAGGCGAGCGAGAGGCCGCCCGAAGCACCCGGCAGCCCCCCGTCGAGCCCCCCGGCGGGGAACTCGGTCCGGTCGACGAGCGTCGAGACGCTCCACCGATGCCCGCTCCGGCAACCGGTCTCGGTCGACTGCCCGAGCCCGCCGCGGCACCTGCCCGCGCCGCCGGAGTCCGTCCGGAGCTCGCGGCGAAGCTGGACGAGCGGCGTCAGCGTCTCGATCACCTCCGCCGGGACCCCCGCGACGCCGCTCGGAAAGCCCGTCGTGGTCAACCCGTCCTTCGTCGCGCGTGCGCCCGTGCCGCCCGACTGGAACAGCGTCAGCGAGAAGGGCGCGCCGTCACGGTCGGAGCCGCGCCAGATCGTGAGCCAGGTCGCGTCCGCACCCGTCGCCATCAGCCGGTCGGGGAGAGCGGGTGCGAGCGCGCCGAAGATCACCCCGGGGAGAAGGTGGCCGATGAGGTGCCGTGTCCCCACCGGGGCGGGCTCGAGGCAGTTGAGGATCGACCCCGGAGGCGCCGTCACGTGCACCGGCCGGAAGGAGCCCTCGTTGTGGGGAACGTCCGGCGCGAGGGCGGCCTTCGCCGCGAACGACGCGTAGGCGTGCGTGTAGTTGAGCACGAGGTTGATGCCGTACCTGCTCTGCGGGGACGAGCCCGCGAAGTCGATCCCGAGCTCGTCGCCGTCGACCGTCACGGCGACCTTGAGCCGGACCGGCTCGTCGAACCCGTCGCTCCAGCCCTCGTGCTCGTAGACGCCGTCCGGGAGCTCGGCGATCGCGCCTCGCATCGCCTCCTCCGAGCGGCGCGTGATCTCGTCGGCGAGCGGGTCGATCGACTCGAGACCGAACTCCTCGACGAGAGCCAGCAGGCTCCTGGCGCCGACGTCGTTGCAGGCCGACTGGGCGTAGAGGTCGCCCACGGTCTCGTCGGGCGTGCGGACGTTGGCCCGCACGATCGAGAGGAGCGAGTCGTTGACGGCCCCCGCGTCGAAGAGCTTCATGATCGGGATGCGCAGGCCCTCCTCGTAGACCTCGCGCGACTCTGCCGAGAGGATCTTTCCGCCGATGTCCGCGGCGTGGCACGTGTTCGCGAAGAACGCGATCGGCCCTCCGCCCGCGAACACGGGAGTGACGACGGTGATGTCGTTGATCTGACCGCTCGTCTGCCACGGGTCGTTCGTCAGCAGCACGTCGCCCGGCCGGAGCGTCGCCGAGGGGTACGTCGTGAGGAAGTGACGCACGCCCGTCGCCATCGCGTTGATGTGCCCCGGGGTACCGGTCAGAGACTGGGCGACCATCTGACCGCGCGAGTCGAAGACCCCGCAGGCGAGGTCCTCCGACTCCCGCACCACCGTGCTGAACGCGGTGCGGATCAGCGCGGCCTGCTGCTCGTTGACGATCGAGATGAGCCGGTTCGAGAGCACCTCGACGAGGATCGAATCCATCAGCGGCCCTCCCGTGTGACCTCGAGGCTGAGCTCGGGCATCACCGTCACGAGCTGACCGGGGGCGACGACGAGCGTCGACTCGCGCTCCTCGACGATCGCCGGGCCGGCGAGCCGGGCTCCGGGACGGAGCGCGTACCGGTCGTACACGGGGGTCTCGACGTAGCCGCCCAGCGTCGGGAAGAACGCGGCCCGCGCCGCGCGGGGCGGACGCGACGACGCGTCGACGGCCACCGCGCCGAGCTCGAGCTCAGGACGAGGCCCGGAGGAAACGACCCGCCAGGTGATCGCCTCAACGGGGACGTCGGGGCCCCGGCGCCCGAAGAGACGCTCGTACTCGCGCTCGAACGGCTCCAGGAGCTCGTCGGCCCGGGCGAGCTCGTACTGCGGCAGGCGCACGCGCACCTCGTGCCCCTGACCGACATAGCGCATCTCGGCATAGCGCTCGTGCTCGACCTCGCCCGCGGAGAGCCCGGACTCGGCGAGGAGCGCCGCGCCGTCGGCCTCCATCTCGCGGAGCAGCTCGTTCACGCGCTCCCAGTCGGGATCGTCGAGCGCGCAGCGCCAGGTCTGCACGAAGTCGAAGGCGAGCGGTGCCGTGAGGAAGCCGAGCGCGCTCATCACCCCTGCGCCGAGCGGCGCCACGAGGACGGGCGAGCCGAGCGCGGCCGCGACGCCCGCCGCATGGACCGGCCCTGCGCCGCCGAAGGCGAAGAGGGGGAGCGAGGTCGGGTCCTTGCCGCGCTCCACGGCGTGGACGCGTGCCGCGTTCGCCATGTTCTCGTTGACGATCGTGTGGATCCCCCACGCGGCGTCCTCGACGCTCAGGCCGAGCGGTCCTGCGATCTCCTGCTCGATCGCGTCGCGCGCCGCGCCGACGTCGAGCTCCATGCGGCCGCCGAGGAAGTAGGCGGGGTCGAGGTAGCCGAGCACGAGATCGGCGTCCGTCACCGTCGGCCGGGCGCCGCCGAGGCCGTAGCACGCAGGCCCCGGGTCGGCGCCGGCGGAATCCGGCCCCACCTCGAGGAGGCCGAGGCGGTTCACCCGCGCGATCGACCCGCCGCCGACGCCGATCTCGATCATGTCGATCGTCGGCGTCTTGATCGGCAGGCCGGAGCCGCGCGTGAAGCGGTCGGTGCGCGCGGCCTCGAACTCGTGGGTCACGAGCGGGCGGCCGTCCTCGATCAGGCACAACTTGGCGGTCGTCCCGCCCATGTCGAACGACATCAGGTCGGTGAAGCCGTTGAGCCCCGCGAACCGCGCGGCGGCGAGCGCGCCGGCGGCCGGCGTCGCCGACCTGCTGTCGTTCGACCTCGGCGGCACCACCGCGAAGTTCGCCGTGATCGTCGACGGCGAGCCGCTCACCGCCAGCGAGTTCGAGGTCGACCGCCGGTACCGGTTCAAGAAGGGCTCGGGCCTGCCGGTCAAGATCGGCGTGATCGAGATGATCGAG
>NZ_DATMBZ010000148.1:0-18676 GCF_035558935.1 Gaiella sp.
TTCGTCCACGTTTCGCTCGACCTCGATGCGCTCGATCCCGAGATCGCGCCCGGCGTCGGCACCCCTGTGAAGGGCGGCCTCACCTACCGCGAGGCGCATCTTGCGTGCGAGGACCTCGCCGAGTCGGGCATCGTCGGCTCGCTCGAGCTCGTCGAGGTGAACCCGATCCTCGACCGCGAGAACGGCAGCGCGGCGATCGCGGTCGAGCTCGCGGCGAGCGCGCTCGGCCAATCGATCCTCTAGATCGATTGAGGACGCCGAGGAACGCGAGTTTCAGCGGCTGCGGGGGCCATGGGCAAGCCTCGTTCGAGCCGATGCGGCCGCGTTGTTCGAGGGGTATCCGAGCACATGGTGGATCTCGGGCGGCCGGGCGATCGGCACGCCTGGCTGCGCGGACTCGTCGCCCGGAGCGACCCGGCCATCCCTGGAACGCGATGCTGCGGTCTGGCCGCACGCGCCGTTGACCGGGGCACTCGAGTTCGGGACCCAGGAGAAGAGCGTCCGGGCCGGCTGACCGCGCCACGAACGCTCTTCGTTGCCGCTGACCCTATCGCAGGCTGACGCCGGGGCCAAGCACGCGGATGCGGAGCGGACGGCCGGATGTCGCATGGAGCATCGACGCGGCGTTTCCCCGGTTGATGGCGATCGACATGTTGCGATAGCTGTCCTCGTAGAGGATCACGTCACCCGGGCGGGCGTCCGCGAACGTCCGTGCCATGACGGCGAAGTACCGCTCACCTGCGAGCTCGAGCTCGACGCGCGATCCGGGAACGACTCCTGCGTGCTCTGCGTCGTCACGCGTCAGGTTCAGTGCGATGTTGCCGAAACTGTCAACGTAGAGCGCCGTGGCGTCGATGCGGTCGTCGGAGAAGGACGGTCGCGGCAGGTCGAGGCGGACGAGCGCGTCCGGGTCGAGGGGCGGGCCGAGGTCGTCCAGCGGGACACCGTTCGCGAGATGGGCCGCGGCCGGCGCAAACAGGTCCCGCCCGTGGAACGTGCGCGAGATCGTCTCGAGCGCGTACTCGGGGTTGACGAGCTCTCTGGCACGCGTGATGCCCGCGCGCTCCGCTGCGGGCAGTAGCAGGCCGTTGTCGGGCCCGACGAACAAGCGCCCCTCGGCGTCCTCCAGCGCGACCGGGCGCCTCACGCCTCCGACGCCGGGGTCGACGACGGCGAGGTGGACCCCGACCGGCATGTACGGCAGCGTGCTCGAGAGCACGAGCGCGCCCTGCAGCACCTGCGTCGGAGGGATGCCGTGCGTCACGTCGATCACCCGTGCACCCGGTGCGATTCGGGCGATCACTCCGTGACACGTGCCGACGAAGTCGTCCTGGAGTCCGAAGTCGGTCAGGAAGCAGATGACCACGGGTCGAGTCTACGACGCCCGGGGGGCCCGTTCGACCGCCTCGACAATCCCCGCGACGTCGTGCGTCGCGGCCTCGGCCGCGACGGCGAGCCCGTACGCCACCGCCTCTCTTGTGGTCTCCGGCCCGATCGAGACCGTGGGCGCGGTGGCTCCGACAGCCGCGTACGCACGAGCGGCCGAGGCCGAGGCGAGGACCACGAGGTCGCACTGGGGCCAGCTCGGAGGCTCGAGCGGCACGGTGCGGTAGAGGACGACGACGTCGGCGCCGAGCGTCTCCGGAAGCAGGCGGCGCGCTCCCTCCGCGCCGGCGAAGAGCACTCGACCGGCCGGAGTCGGCAGAGCGGCAAGGAGCCCCTCCTGGGTCGACGTCTCGGCGACCACATCCGCACGCCCGAACGCCGCGGCGGTCGCCTGACCGATGGCCGCGATGCGCTGCGGCGTGCCGCGCATCCTTCGTCGCAGCTCGCGTGCCCCCGCGACGCTCGTGAGGACGACCCAGTCGTAGCCCGTGACGTCGACCGGCTCGTCCCCGACCGGCTCGATCGCGATCAGCGGGACGTGCGTGACGACATGGCCGGCGCGCCGAAGGCTCTGGACGAGCTCCCCTTCACGGCCGACGGGGCGAGTGACGACGATTCGCGCCACGTTCTCCTTTGTCGTCCCGTCCCTAGCCCCCGCCCGCCCACGGGGTCACCGAGGGTAGCCGCGGAGGTGTGACCTGTCCGTGCCAAGTCGGTGCCGGTTGTGAGACGGCGGCGGCCGCGGGGACGACGACGGCAGCGCCTGACGGCTCGGGATCCGAGCCACGCACGGGGGTGAGCCGATCGAGGTCCGACGCGAGCGCAAGGCCGAGCAGCGATGCGACCGCCGTGACGCCCGCCTGGGCGCCCCGTGCCGAGCCGTCCGGCCGGGCGAACGCCGCCGGCGCCCTCATCGAGCGAGCGCTGCGAGCTCGCGCCCGAGCGCCTCCGGATCCGAGCCCTGACGGCGCTCCAGCCAGCTGCCGTCCTCCGCGGCGACGAGCCCCGTCAACACGGTGCCGTCATGATGCGCCGCCACGGGAGCGAGGCAACCGCCGCCGACCGCGCCGACGCACGCCCGCTCGGCCTCGACGCGGCGGCGAGTCTCGGCGTCGTCCGCCATCTCGACGAGATGCTCCTCTCCGGCGCGCACCTGGAGCGCCAGCGCGCCCTGACCCGCCTCCGGGAGCATCACATCAGGCTCGAGCCGTACGCCGATCTCCCGTCCGAGCCCGAGTCGGTCGAGCCCGCAGGCCGCGAGCACAACGGCGTCGAGGCCGCGCTCGCCGCGCTTGCGCAGACGGGTGTCGATGTTCCCTCGAAGCGGCTCCACGGAGAGTGACGGTTCGAATGCGAGGAGCTGCGCCCGGCGCCGGGCCGACGCCGTCCCGATCCGCATCCCGGGCCGCAGCCGGTCCGCCCCGCAGAGAGCGTCGCGCGGGTCCTCACGAGGTGGGTACGCGCCCACGGCGAGCCCGTCCGCGTCCGTGGAGGTCATGTCCTTGGCGGAGTGGACTGCGACGTCGATCCTGCCCGCGAGGAGCGCCTCCTCGAGCTCCTTCACGAACACGCCGCGGCTGCCGATCTCGCCGAACGGACGCGTACGGTCACGGTCGCCGGCCGTGGTGATCGGTACCAGCGCGATCTCGACGCCCGGCCGCCGCAGCGCCTCGCTGGCGCGCTCGGCCTGGGTCAGCGCGAGCCTACTGCCGCGCGACCCGACGCGAAGCAGCACGGCAGCGGCGGGTGGTCTGCGTCGCGGGTGCGCCGCACAGCCGTCGGCCGCGGGGGCGGATCCGGACGAACGCCGTCGGCATGACGAGGGGCAGCGGACGGCCGCGCGAGACGTCGACCGGCCTCGTCACGCCTCGTTCTCCGACTCCAGCCCGAACAGATGACGCACGACCTCAGCATAGATCAGCCCGTCCGGCATCAGCGCCGCCTCCTTCATGCGAACGGTCGGCTGGTGCAAGAGCTTGTTGACGATCTGCGCCGTGACCGTGTCGACGAGCGCGCGCTCGCTCTCCGTCAGGCGCCCGAGCCGCGCCTCGACCCGCGCGAGCTCGGACACGCGGATCTCCTCGGCCTGGGCGCGAAGCGACGCGATGGCCGGAACGACCGCGAGCGAGGCCTGCCAGGCGTGGAAACGCTCGGCCTCCGCCGCGACGATTCGCTCCGCCGCGACCGCCTCGGCACGCCGACCGTCGAGCGACGTCGCGACGACGGCCTCCAGGTCATCGACGTCGTAGACGAAGCAGCCGTCGATGGAGGCCAGGGCCGGATCGACGTCGCGTGGCACGGCCAGGTCGATGAACAGCACCGGCTTGCCGCGGCGCGCCCGCAGCGCGGGACCGAGCGCCTCCAGGGTGAGGACGAAACCCGGCGAGCTGGTCGACGAGACGACGACATCCGCGCCGTCGAGCGCAGGGGCCACGTCCTGCAGTCCCACGGCGCGAGCGCCGAGGGACGATGCGAGTCGTTCGGCGCGCTCGACGCTTCGATTCACCACGGCCGCCACGGCCGCACCCCGCGAGCGGAGGTTTCGGGCCGTGAGCTCACTCGTGCGGCCGGCGCCGACGAGGACGACCGCATGACCCTCGAGACCCTCGAAGACCTGCTGCGCGAGCGCGGCCGCGGCCGCCGGCACGGACGCCGGGCTCTCTCCGATCGCCGTCTCCACGCGCGCGCGGCGACCCGCGTGGAGCGCCATCCGGAACGTCCGGTCGAGCAGCGGCCCGGGCGAGCCCGCCTCGAAGGCGTCGCGCACCTGGCCCAGGATCTCGCCTTCCCCGGGCACCAGCGAGTCGAGACCGGCTGCGACCCGGAACAGATGCAACGCCGCCGACTCGTCCGCGAGACGGTATGCGAGCGGCGCGAGCGCGGCCGAGTCGGCGCCAGCAAGGGCGAGCAGCGCGTCGTCCGCCGCCTGGGCGAGCCGATCGTGATCGTCCGCCGCGAGGTAGAGCTCTGTCCGGTTGCACGTGGACAGGACGACAGCCTCCTGCGCCTTTCCGCCGCCGTGCGCCAATCGGCGCGCGAGCGCCGAGGCGGCCTCGAGATCGATCGCGACGCGCTCGCGCAGCTCCACGGACGCGGTGTGGTGCGAGATGCCTGCGAGGGCGAGCTTCACGATGCGAAGTGGGTCAGCGGAAGGACGAACGCGACGAGGGAGAACCCGCCGACGAGCGACCACGCGAGGCGGCGGCCCTGCAGGCCCGTCTCACGGCGGAGAACGAGCGCCGCCGCGTAGACGGCCCAGATCACGGTGGTGACGGTCATCGCCGCATCGAGCTCGCCGGGATCGAGACGAGTGAGACCGACGACGATCCCGGCGCTGAGCAACAGCAGGCCGACGAGAGCGACACGCGACGCGAGGCGGTCGAGCGCCTCGAGCGAGGGCAGCCGGAGCCGCAGGAAGGCGGGGTCACGACGCTTCAGCCGGCGCTCCTCGTAGAGGTAGAGGAGCGCCATCGCGGCCGCGACGGTGAAGCTCGCGAACGCCGCGAGCATCAGCCCCACGTGGGCGTCGAGCGTCCACCCACCACCGTCCCGCTCGTGAACCGCCGTCCCGCCACCCGCCCAGGAGAGCACGAGCAGCCCGGCGGCGAGCGGCATCACGAGGAGCCCCATCAGCCGGTACCGCGGCTTGCAGCCCCAGACGAGATATCCGGCGACGACGAGCCACGACAGGAGGTTGAGCGCTCCGGCCCAGGTCCCCCACGGGAAGCCGTCGGCCGAGATCGCCTGGGCGACGAGCAGCGCGGTCTGGGCGAGCCACCCGAGGCGGACACCCCAGATGCCGAGCCACCCGAAGCGCCCCGGCGCGTGCAGCTCACCGGCGTAGGCAGCGGCAGCCAGGCCGTAGGCGAGCAAGGCGGGCCAGACCAACAGCTCAGCCATCGACATCGTCCGCGACGCGTCGTTCCGTGAGACGAACGAGCTCGGCCGTCTCCCGCTCGAGGCGCGCGAGCTTGGTGGCGATGATCGCCGCCCACACAAGGACGAAGACGAGGAACACGCCGTAGGCGGCCGCGACGTACTTCTCGCCGGACGTCATCGCGCGAGCGCCTCGCGCAGCGCGCGGAGGTTCAGGTCGGTTCGCTTGCCGGCCAGCTCCGTGCGGTACATGACATACGCGAGAAGGGTGATCGCCGCCCACGAGCAACAGAACGCCGCGAACATCTCGCCCGTCATCTGCGGTCCCTCCCGGGTGAACACGGTCGGGTGGATGAAGTCGCTCGCGAGTCGGATCGCGAGGAAGCTGACGGGGATCAGCGCGACGCCGAACAGGGCGTAGACCGCGGAGATGCGTTCCCGCCGCGGGCCCGGCTCGATCGAGAACCGCAGCATGAAGTAGGCGCAGTAGAAGAGGAAGAGGACGAGGAAGAGCACGAGCTGGTTCGAGCTCCACGTCCACCACACGCCCCACGACGCCTTCGCCCAGATCGACCCCGTGATCAGCGTCAGGGCGCCGAAGATCGTGCCCTGGTGGATCCCGGTGTAGCTCTCGAGGTCGTAGCGCTCGCCCCGGGTCCAGAGCAGACGGAGCGCCTTCCAGGCGCCCAGCCCGAACGCGGCGTAGGCAGTGAGCGCGATCGGGACGTGGACGTAGAAGATCTTCTGCGAGAGGCCCTGGTCGGCGTCCTCGGGCGCGACGAAGAAGATCATGACCACGGAGACCCCGGCCAGGAGGACGGCCAGCCCGGCGAGGGTCGCGAGAGAGGGCTTCGTGATGCTCATCGGGTGAGGTTCACTCGGTGACGACGTACTCGAACGCGGCCCACGAAAGTATCGCGAAGACGGCGTCGTAGAGGCCGAGGAAGGCGAGATAGGTCCCTGGATCCGGCGAGATGCTCGATCCGACGCCGCCGACGACGAGCGGGATCGCGAGCGGGAGGAAGAGCAGCGGCAACAGCACCTCCCGGCCTCGTGCCGCGGCCGCCATCGCCGAGACGAGCGAGCCGACGGCACAGAGCCCGATGGACGCGAGCGCGACACCTGCAAGCGCGGGGCCGTCGAGCGGGGCGAAGAACAACGCGAAAGCGGGGAGCGCGACAAGCTCGGCCGCCCCGAGAAACGCGAGTGCGGCGAGTGTCTTGCCGAGCCAGATCGTGCTGCGGTCGGAGACGGCGAGCACGAGCCCGTCGAGCGCGCCCGCCTCGGTCTCGGGTGCCCAGGCGCGTCCGAGGCCGAGAAGCGACGTGAAGACGAGCGCGACCCAGAGCAAGCCGTACGCCGCGTCGTCGCCCGCGCCGCCGGGGAGTGCGAAGTGGAAGACGACGAGCGTGGCGACGACGAAGAGCACCATCGCGGGCAGCGTGTCCCGCGCCCGGAGCTCGAGGCGGAGATCCTTCCGCGCCAGCGCGGCAACGTCGGCCAGGTAGTCCGTCACGCGCGCTCCAGCTCGAGCCGCGCCGAAGCGAACGGCGCCAGCCGCTCGGGGTCGTGGGTCGAGACGACGACCGTGTGACCGCCGGCGAGCGCGGCGAGCTCCTCGTCGAGCAGCGACGCCCCCTCTGCGTCGAGCGCGGAGTGGGGCTCGTCGAGGATCAGGAGCGACGGCTGGTGGAGCAGCGCGCGGCAGAGCGCGAGCCGCTGGGTCATGCCGCGGGAATAGGACGAGACGCGCTGGTGTCGCGCGTCCCAGAGCCCGAAGCGCTCCAGGAGCATCCCGATGCGCTCGCGGCGCTCGTCGATGCGGTAGAGGCGCCCGTAGAGGTCGAGGTTCTCGAGCGCGGTCAACTCGCGGTAGAGGAGAGGCTCGTGCCCGACCAGCCCGATCCGTGCGCGCTCCACCGCCACCTCGAGCGAGCCCCGCGTCGGGGCGGCCAAACCGGCGAGGAGACGGAGCAGCGTCGTCTTTCCCGCCCCGTTCGGTCCCGTGACGACGAGCGTGCCGCCGGGAGCGAGCTCGAAGGCGACGTCGCGGAGCACAGTGTGGCTGCCGTAGCGCTTCTCGAGGCCCCGCGCCCGGACGGCGACCTCAGCCACGAGGCTCTTGCTCCGCCCCGCGACCCACAGCGCCCCGGCGAAACGGCCCCGACGCGCGATCGGAGCCCGGCACGGGCCAACGCCCCGCCAACTGCCCCCAGGGGCACCCCGGGTGCCCTGATGTCACGCTATCGAGCATCGTGTGCCCCATGGGTGCCCGGATCGTGCCGGAAGTGTGACGCCGGCGGGGCGCCGGCCGCTACGGCCGGCCGCCTCAGAGGAGCGTGTCGAGGGCGACGAACACGCCGAAGGCGATCGACAGGACGCCGTTGACGGTGAAGAAGGCGGCGTCGAGGCGGCGCAGGTCGTCGGGTCGCACGATCGCGTGCTCGTAGACGAGGAGCGCCGCCACGACGGCGACGCCCAGCCAGTACCAGGCGCCGACGTCGAGCCCGGCCCCGACCGCCGCAAGCAACGCCACCGACCCGGCGTGCATCACCCGCGCACCGGCGAAGACCCCTCGCACGCCGAACCGGGTCGCCCAGGAGTGCAGGCCCGCAGCGAGGTCGTGCTCGCGGTCGAAGAGGGCGTAGAAGAGGTCGAACCCCGCCACCCAGAGACAGACGGCGGCGCCGAGTGCCCAGGCCTGCCAGGGGAGGTCCCCCGTGACCGCGACCCACGCTCCGACCGGCGCGAGGCCGAGCGAGGCGCCGAGCCACAGGTGGCAGAGCCACGTGACCCGCTTGAGGTACGGGTAGACGACGAAGAACGCCACCGGGATCGGCCACAGCCACCGGACGATCGGCTCGAGCTGGAAGACGGCGACGAGGTAGACCGACAGCGCGAGGCCGCAGAGAGCGGCAACCTGCGCGCGCGTCAGCGCGCCAGAGGGGAGCTCGCGCCCTGCGGTGCGAGGGTTCCGGGCGTCGATCTCCGCGTCGATGAGCCGGTTGAGCCCCATCGCGAGCGTCCTCGCGCCGATCATCGCGATCGTGATCCAGGCCATCGACGCGAGGCCGGGCCAGGCGTCGACCGCGAGCAGCGCGCCGACGTAGGCGAACGGGAGCGCGAACACCGTGTGCTCGAGCCGCACGAGCCGTGCCAGGCGCACGGGGAGCGGCGTCGCGAGGGCGCTCAGACCGGCTCCTTCGTCTTCGAGACGAGCTCGACCCCGTCGATCCGCATCCCCTTGTCCACGGCCTTCGCCATGTCGTAGACGGTCAGCGCGGCGACGGCGGCCGCGGTCAGCGCCTCCATCTCCACGCCCGTCTGAGCCGTGGTCTCCGCCGCGGCCTCGATCGCGACGCCCTCACCGTCGACCACCAGGTCGACCTCGAGGACGGTCAGCGCCAGGGGATGGCAGAGCGGGATCAGCTCGCTCGTTCGCTTTGCGGCCTGGATCCCGGCAACGCGCGCCACGGTGAGCGCGTCTCCCTTGGGAAGCGAGCGAAGGCGCGCGGCCGTGCTCGCCGCCATCCGCACGCGGGCACGGGCGACGGCCCGTCGCCGGGAAATCGGCTTCGCACCCACGTCGACCATGCGGACGTCACCGGTTGCCTCGTCGACGTGCGAGAGCTCGCTCACCGCAGCACCTTGCGCACGAGGTGTGCGAGACCGCGGCGATGCCCGACGACGGAACGCGCACGCGCGGCCGCTCCGCCGCCGTAGAGCGCGCCGAGCAGCCCTCGGAGCCCATCGACCGCGTCGTCGCCGTACGGGTACCACCATCCCGGTGTGAGCCGGCCGCGGTCCGAGTCCACGAGCTTGATGTTCGAGAGCGCGTAGAGGCCGTGCTGCGACGCGGTGCGGCCGAGACCCGACGCTCGCCGGCCGCCCCACGGCGCCTGCGCCGCCCCGAACGTGTACGCGTGGTCGTTCACCCACACCGAGCCCGTCTCGAGCCGAGCGGCGAGCGCCCGCGCGCGACCGGTGTCGCGCGTCCAGATGCTCGCCCCGAGCCCGAAGGACGAGTCGTTCGCCCAGCGGACCATCTGCGCGTCGTTGTCCATTGAGACTACAGTGACTGCCGGGCCGAACAGCTCCTCGTCCCGCAGCCGCGCATCGCGCGGCTCGCCGAGGACCACGGTCGGCTCGTGGAACCAGCCCGGCGGCGACTCCGAGGGGCGCCCGCCGCCCGTGGCAAGCTCGGCGCCGTGCTCGATCGCGTTCAGGACGAGTGCCTCGAAACGGGTGCGCTGCGCCTCGCTGACCATGGGTCCGAGGTCCACCTCCGGGTCGAGGCCGTGGCCGATCCGGAGGCCGCGCGCGCGGGCTGCGAGGCGCTCGACGAAAGCGTCGCGGAGACCGGGGGCGACGGCGATCCGCTCGATGCCCGCGCATGCCTGCCCGCAGTTGACGAACGCGCCCCACAGCGCGCCCTCGACCGCGCGGTCGAGGTCGGCGTCATCGAGGACGAGCATCGCGTCCTTTCCCCCGAGCTCGAGGACGACAGGGCAGAGACGGTCTGCCGCGGCACGCGCAACGCTCCTCCCCACCTCCACCGAGCCGGTGAAGACGATCCCGTGGATCCCGCGGTGACGCACGAGCTCGTCGCCGACCTCGCCGTCGCCCTGGACGACCCGGACGAGGCCGGGCGGCGCTCCGGCGCGGCGGAAGAGCTCCTCGACCCACGCTCCGGTGAGCGGCGTCAGCTCGGACGGCTTGAGCACCACCGCGTTCCCGGCCGAGATGGCCGCCGCAGCCTGGCGCAGCGGGATCGCGAGCGGGAAGTTCCAGGGCGTGACGAGCGCGACGACGCCGAGCGGCTCGTACCGAAGCCAGCCGCGCTTCTGACGGAAGAAGACGAGCTGCGGAAAGGCGAGCCGCTCCTCGCCCAGCACGCGCTCGAGGTTCGATGCGTGCCAGCGGCACGCGTCCGCGGCGACGACGAGGTCGTGCGCGTATGCCTCGGCGAGGGGCTTGCCGGACTCGGAGACGATCGTGCGCGCGATCGCGTCGGCATCCTCGACGAGCGCGTGGCTCACCCGCTCGAGGAGTCGCCGCCGCGTCTCGAGCGGCTCGCGCGCGAAGCCCTCCTGCGCCATCCGCGCCTCGCCGACCGCCTCGGCGAGCTCTTCAGGGGCCGTGATCGCGACACGCCCGATCTCGGAGAGCGTCGCCGGGTCGACGGAGACGAGCTCGCGGCTCGAGACGTCGGCGCCCGCGCTCACGACCGCATCGTAGCCCCGGCCTCGCGGCACGGTGCCCGGCGCTCGAGTTCGACGAGCTCGCGTGTCGCCCAGGCGTCGAGGTCGTGCGCGCGGACGTGGGCACGGATCGCGTCGAGCCAGGCACGGCGGTCGGCCTGGGGGAGGTCGAGGGCACGCTCGAGCGCCTCCGCCTGGCCTCCGACGTCGAGTGGGTCGATCCCGATCACCCAGTCCTCGAGCTCCGCGAACGCGCCGGCGCCGCGTGAGAGGACGAGGACGCCGTCCCGCCGGTTCACGAGCGGCGCCTCCTTCGCGACGAGATTCAGGCCGTCGAGCACGGGATTCACGAGCAGGACGTCGTACTCGGTGTACGCGGCGACGGAGGCCGGGAAGTCGTCGCGCACGACGAGCGCGATCGGCTCCCAGCCGGCGCGGCCGAACCGTTCGTTGACCCTGGCGACGACGTCCTCGACTGCCCTCCGGTAGTCCACGTACTCGGGAATCGTCTCGCGAGAGGGATCGAGCAGCGCGAGGAGGCCGATGCGCCCGTGGAGGTCGGGTCTCCGCTCCAGGAGGCGCTCGAACGCCGCGAAGCCCCGGACGGCGTTCTTCGACGGATCCGTCCGGTCGACACGAAGAACCAGGATCTCCGGGCGTTCTGCGAGGAGCGCTTCCCGACGCGAGCGGACGCGGTCACCTGCCGCGATCGCCTCGAACTCCTCCACGTCGACCGAGATCGGATTCGCGTGCGAGCGTCGCTCCGCCTCGCCGCCGCGGGCGAGCAGCGCCTCACAGCTCTCGACGAACGCGGCGCGCCAGCGCTCGGTGTGGAACCCGATGCTGTCGCAGGCGAGCAGCCCCTCGTGGATTGCGACGGCGATCTCGTGCGGCAGCACCGCCCAGTCGTCGGGCCCGACCCACGGGATGTGCGTGAAGTGGGCGATCCGCGCCGCGGGCCGGGCGGCCCGCACGAACGTCGGCACGAGGTCGAGGTGGTAGTCCTGGACGAACACCGGTGCATCCGGCACGCGGTCGAGCTCCTCGACCACCGCGGCGGCGAGGGCCCGGTTGGCCTCGACGTAGCCCTGACGCCACGGCACCCTGAGATCCGCCTCCGGATCGAGTTTCAGGCCCCACAGGTCGTGCTGGACGAACCACAGCACGGGGTTCGCGACGACACCGTAGAAGCGGGCGTACACCGCCGGGTCGTGCGCCACCAGGTGGAGCCAGAACTCCGAGCCCCCCGGCGAGCGCTGGGTGCGGCGGCCACCGGCGGCGATCTCCCGCTCCGCGTCGCTCATGGCGCTCGCGACCCATGTCACGTCCATGCGGTCGACGAGCGGGCGCAGCGCCGTCACGAGCCCGCCGGAGCCCCGGACCTCCTCGAGCGCGCCGTCGGGACCGTGACGGAACCCGACCGGCCCACGGTTGGACGCGACGATCAGCGGCTCGGGGCGCTCCACGACCGCCGCTCAGCCCGGCCGATCGGCGAGCGTTACGTCGAGCTTCACCCGCTTCGTCCCGCGAACGACGGTGAACGTGACCGTCTGGCCGGGAGCGAGGTCGGTCGTCACGAGCCGGGAGACGTCGTCCGCGCTCTCGATCTTCGAGCCGCCGATCGCGACGATGAGATCGCCTCCGAGCGTCACGTCCTTGCCGTTGAACGCCTCGGTCCGCGTCCCGCCGCGGACGCCGGCCGCAGCTGCCGGAGAACCTTCCTCGACCTGCGTCACGAGCGCGCCGCGCTCCGCGCCGAGCGAAAAGCGCCTGGCGATGCCGGGCGTGACGTCCTGGGTGCTGACGCCGATGTACGCGTACCGCACCCGCCCGGTGCGCAGCAACTGGTCGAGCGCGCGGCGGGCGAGGTCGATGGGAATCGCGAAGCCGACGCCCTCGGCGTTCCCCGTGGTGCTCTGGATCTGGGCGTTGATCCCGATCACGCGCCCCTCCCCGTCGAAGAGCGGGCCGCCGGAGTTGCCCCGGTTGATCGGCGCGTCGATCTGGATCGCATTCGACACGGCGAAGCCGCCTGCGGTGAGCGAGTCGATCGACCTGCCGGTCGCCGAAACCACGCCGACCGACAGTGACGTCTGCTTTCCGAACGGGCTGCCGATCGCCGCGACTGGCTCGCCGACGACGACGGTCGCGGAGTTTCCGAGCGGCACGAGGTCGAGCGCATGGTCCTTCGGCGAGACACGGATCACGCCGACGTCGCTGAAGAGATCCCAGCCGACGACGGTCGCCGTGACCCGCTCGCCGTCGGCGAACTCGACGTAGACGGCACGCGCGCCCTGGACATTCGTCCGGGACTCGGCGACGTTCGTGATCACGTGGGCGTTCGTCAGGATCACGCCCTTGTCGTCAACGACGAAGCCCGAGCCCTGCGCCTGCCCGTCCGCGCCGAGGTTGGCGTAGATCGTCACGACGCCCGGCGCACGGGCGGCGTAGAGCGTCTCGGGGTCGAAGCCCGCGCCGGTGCGACGGGCCGGCAACGTCGTCGTCACGGACGTCGTGGGCGGCCCGGCAGACTCGACGACGGTCGTCGTTCGGTCACCGAGACCGGTGAGGGAACCGACGAGCAACGCGGCGGCCGCGCCGATCGCAGCGGCGACGACGGCGAGACCCACTGCAGCAGTGCGACGGCCCATGCGCGCCACCGTACCAACGGGCACTTCCGTTTCCACGTGAAAACGGCCTCCGCGCGGCCGTCGTCCGCACCGCTCGTTTCACGTGGAAACGGCGAGCTCTCCCGCTGCGACGGGGGCGGCCGGGAGCGAGAGCGTGAACGTCGTCCTGCCCTGGACGGTCGCGAGCTCGACGGTGCCGCCCATCCGCTCCGCCAGCTCGCGGGCGATCGCGAGGCCGAGGCCGCTTCCCGAGGCATGCGGGCCCTCGACCCGGTAGAAGCGGTCGAAGATCCGCTCGGCGTGCTCTCGGGGGATCCCCGGTCCGTCGTCGGTCACCGACAGCTCCGCACGGCCGTCGACGTATGCCGTCGCGATTGCGATCTCTGTCCCCGACGGCGTGTGCGCGAGCGCGTTGCCCGCAAGTGCGCGGCCGATCTGAAGCACGCGCTCCTCGTCTGCGAGCGCCCACGCCTCGGGATCCGCCTCGAGCACGAGTCGGTGACCGGTCGCCTCCGCGAGCGGCGTCAGCTCGTCGACGAGCGCGCGGGCCGTGTCGCCGAGCACGACCTCCTCCCGCTCGACGCGGAACCGGCCCGCGTCCATGCGCGACAGGTCGAGCAGGTCCGCGGCGAGCTTGGTGAGCCGCTCGACCTGTTCGCGCGTCGTCGCGAGGAAGCCCGCGCGGGTCTCCTCGTCGAGGTCCTCGTCCGCCATGAGCTCGAGAAAGCCCGCGAGCGAGAAGAGCGGCGTGCGGAGCTCGTGCGAGGCGTTCGCAACGAACTCCTTGCGCGCCGTGTCGAGCTGCGCAAGCTGGACTCGCATGCGCTCGAACGCCGCCGCGAGCTCGCCGAGCTCGTCGTCGCCGAGGTCGACCACGGGCTCGTCGAACTGCCCCTTCGCGATGCGGTTCGCCGCGCGCTCGAGCCGGCGGATGCGACGCGCGTGGAGGGTCGCTGCGGCGCTGCCGAGGATCGCGGCGATCGCGAGCGCGACGCCGGTCGCGTAGAGCAGCCGCCGCTTGACGACTCGCACGGTCGCAAGCTGATCCTCGAGCGAGGTCGAGACGAGCAGCACGTTCCCGGAGAGCAGCGGGATGGCGACCTCTCCGAAGGGTCGACCGCCGCGATCGACTCGTCCACGGGCGGGCCGTGACGTTCGCGCGGCCGCGAGCGCGATCTCGTCCTCGCTGATCGTGCCGGGCGCCGACGCGGAGTCGGCAAGCGGCCGCAGAGAGAGCGGCGCCGGCCCGAACACCTGGAAGACGACGACGCGCGCATTGCCCACG
Organism: Gaiella sp.; assembly: GCF_035558935.1. GTDB lineage: Bacteria > Actinomycetota > Thermoleophilia > Gaiellales > Gaiellaceae > Gaiella. Next base: position 14,379 of record NZ_DATMBZ010000148.1, read on the forward strand.
ATCGCCCACGCATCGACGAAATCGTCGATCTCGAGCGGGTTGCGGAAGTCCTGGCGCGCGTAGGAAAGCGCCGTCGAGTTCGCGTCGTGCTGGAGCTCTTCGAGCCGCTCGTCCACGAGCCGTCGCTCGAGCGACGGGACGACCATCACGTAGGCGCCCGCGAGCGCGCCGCCCACGATCAGGAGCAGCGCGATTGCCAGCGTCGTGCGGATGCCGCCGGGAAGGCTCACGAGTCCCTGAAGCGGTAGCCCGCGCCCCGCACGGTGAGGATCAGCTCGGGCTCGCGGGCGTCGCGCTCGATCTTCTCGCGCAGGTGGCGCACGTGGACGTCGATCGTCCGCGGCTCGCGATAGTCCGCGCTGCCGCGGATCCGCTCGAGCAGCTGGCGGCGGGTGAAGACGATCCCGGGATCGGAGGCCAGGAGCGCGAGGAGCTCGAACTCCACGAACGTCAGCTGCACCGGCTCCCCCCGTACCTCGACCGTCCGCCGGGGGAGGTCGATCACGACGTCGCCCCGGTCGACGAGCTCGTCCCGGCGGCTCGCATGGTGGGGCGTCGCCGCGCGGCGCAGGAGCGCCCGCACGCGGCTGCGGAACTCCCGGATCGAGAACGGTTTCGTGATGTAGTCGTCGGCCCCGAGCTCGAGGCCGAGGACCTTGTCCAACTCGTCGTCGCGAGCGGTGAGCATGATGATCGGCACGGTGCTCTCGGCGCGCAGCCTGCGGCACACTTCGAGGCCGTCGACTCTTGGCAGCATGATGTCGAGAACGACGAGATCGACGTTCTCCTCGCCGAAACGGCGCAGCGCCTCGTCGCCGTCACGTGCCTGGACGACCCGATAGCCGTCCCGCTCCAGCGGATACGTGAGGAGGGACTGGATCGCATCCTCGTCATCGACGAGGAGAATGGTCGAGGACGAGTCCGGCATCTTTGCGTCGGCGCCCCCACGGGCGTACGGGCCTGCCCGGCCCTACTATAGCCCCCTGCATGGAGCCCGCCCGCCTCGGCACGAGCAAGCGGAGGCCGCGGCGCGGCTCGGTCGAGCGTCCTGTCGACCTCCGGCTCGTCCGCAACCTTGCGGCGTTCCTCGTCGTCCCGCTGTTGCTCGTCGTCGTCACCGTCGTCAGGCCAGGGCCGCTCCCCGCGCCGACGCTGCCCCCGGCGTTCGACGGCGCCACGGCGACGGCCCTCACGAGGGAGCTCGCAGGGAACAACGCGAGCCGCGTTCCGGGGTCGCTGGGCGCCGCAAACGCCTCCCAGTGGTTCCGGGACAAGCTTGCGCTGTACGGCCTTCCGGTCCGCGAGGACGTCTGGCGGCAGGACGTACCGGGCGTCGGCCCGGTCGAGCTCCGAAACCTCGCCGCCGTCGTCGACGGGACGCTCGATCAGGCCATCGTTCTTGTTGCACATCGAGACAACAACGGTCTCAGCGCCGGTGCGAACGACAACGCGAGCGGGACGGCGTCGCTCGTCGAGCTCGCCCGCGCGTACGCGAGGACGGGGACGACCGAGTTGGCCCGGACGCCGCTCCACACGCTCGTCTTCCTCTCGACCGACGGGGGTGCGTACGGCTCGCTCGGCGCGGCCCGCTTCGCCGAGCACTCGCCGCTCGCACGGCGGGCGGTCGCCGTCGTCTCGCTCGACGGCATCGCGGGGCAGGCCCGCACGCGGCTCGAGCTCGGCGGGCTCGGGTCGCACTCGCCGCCGCCGGCGCTCGTCCGCACCGCGGAGGCGCGGATCCAGGCGGAGACCGGCCGCGCGCCCGTGCAGCCGGGCTTCCTCGACCAGCTCGTTGGCCTGGCGCTGCCGTTCGGATTCGGGGAGCAGGCGCCGGTGCTCGGTCGCGGGATCCCCGCGTTGCGGGTCAGCACCGCGCCGGACGGAGGCACGGCGCCCGGCGCCGACGAGCTCGCGACGCTCGACGAGCGAAAGCTGGGAGCGCTCGGCCGGGCGTCCGAGTCCCTGCTCTCGTCGCTCGACGCGGCGGTCGAGCTCCCGACGACGACGGGCGGGGCGCTCTATCTCGGACGGCGCGCGGTGCGCGGCTGGGCAGTCCAGCTCCTCCTCGTCGCGCTCGTCGTGCCGTTCGCCGGCGCGGCGATCGACCTCCTCTCCCGGTGCCGCCGACGGCGGCTGCCGCTGGCTCCCGCGTGGCGCGCGCTCCGGCGCCGCCTGGGCCTGTGGCTCGTGCTCCTCGCCCTCCTGGCGCTGGCCGCTCTCACGGGAGCTCTCCCGCGCGAGCCGAGCCTCCCTCCGCCGCCCGACCAGCCACCCGTCGATGCCTGGCCCGTCGGCGCGGCCGTGATTGGCATTTTCGCGGTCGCCCTCGTCTGGCTCCGCGCACGGGCCCGCCTGATCCCACGCGCACGCGCGCGGCCGGAGGAAGACCTTGCCGCGTTCGCCGTCGCGTTTCTCGCACTCCTCCTCGTCGCCGTCGTGACGGTTCTCGTCTCGCCGTACTCGCTCGTCTTCCTCCTGCCGTCCCTCTACGCCTGGCTTCTCCTGCCGCAGCTCCGGCGAGCTCCGGGATGGGTCACCGACGTGGCCTACGGCGTGGGCCTCGTCGGCCCGGTCCTCGCTCTGGTCGTGCTTGCCGAGAGCCTCGACCTCGGCCTCCGCGCCCCGCTCTATGCCGCGTCGCTGCTGACGACCGGCGTCGTGCCGTGGGGGGCGACGCTCGCGCTCACCGCCTGGGCGGCGGTCGCGAGCTTCGTCGGCGCGATCGCCGCCGGCCGCTACGCGTCGCCAAGGGATAGGTAGCGCGCTTCCGTCCCGGCCGCCAGCTCGCCCTTCCCGCGCGGAACATGGACGAGCGCGTCGGCCGCGGCGGCGCGCACGATCATGTGCGACTCCTGGCCCTCGATCGGCAGCAGCACCGCGCGGTCGCCGTCGAGCTCGAGGCGAGCACGCTGGAAGTCGTCGCGGTTCGGGTTCCGCCGCGCCGCCGAGCCGAGCATGCCCCGCTCGAACCGGGGCGCGGGGCCCGAGGCGCCTTGCAGGGCCCGAAGCGCGGGGACGACGAAGAGCAGCGCCCCGACGAGCGACGAGACGGGATTCCCGGGAAGGCCGAACACGAGCGTCTGTCCTCGCGTCGCGAACGAGATCGGCTTTCCCGGCCGCATGGCGACGCCCCAGAAGACCTCTTCGGCGCCGAGCTCGGCGAGGATCCCGCGGACGAGGTCGTGTGGGCCGACGGAGACGCCGCCCGAGGTGACGAGGACGTCCGCCTCGAGGCCGCGGGCGAGCGCTTCTCGGTGGGATGCCTCGTCGTCAGCGACGGTCTCGCGCTCGAGCACGAGCCCGTGTCGCTCGAGCAGGGCGGCCAGCATGACGCCGTTCGACTCGTAGATCTCCCCGTCGCCGAGCGGCTCGCCGGGCGGGCGGAGCTCCGTGCCCGTGGTGACGATCGCGATGCGAGGGAGCGCGGCACAACGCGGCTCGGCGACGCCTGCCGCGGCGAGCGCGGCGATCCGCGAGGGCGTCAGCAAGGTGCCCGCCGGTACCACGGAGCCCCCGGCCCGCACGTCGGCGGCCAACGGGCGGATGTTCGCGCCGCGAGCGACGGCGTCGGGAACGGTGACCGTGTCGCCCGACTCCGTCACGCGCTCGATCGGGACGACGGCGTCGGCGCCTTCCGGGACCACGCCGCCGGTGGCGATCCCCATCGCCTCGCCGGCCTCGAGTGACCGGGGGGCGGGACGGCCGGCCGCCACCCGACCCACGACCGGCAGCTCGCCGGGCGTATCGGCTGCGCGGAGCGCGAAGCCGTCCATGGCGGAGCTCGGGAAGCGGGGAAGGTCGATCACGGCCGTCGCGTCCTCGGCCAGCGTCCTGCCCGACGCACGCTCGAGCGGTACCGCCTCGGCGGACAACGGCCGGGCGCGCTCCAGGACACGCGCGAGCGCCTCGTCCACGCTCAGCAGGGCCGCCACGGCGTTGACGGTACACACGGGGTACGCTCGACGCGTGATCTCTGTCGTCGTCCCCGTCCGAGACGAGGAGCTGACGGTCGAGCCGCTCTACGACGAGCTGGCGAGCGCCCTCGCGGACCGCGGCGAGCCGTGGGAGGTCGTGTTCGTCGACGACGGGTCGCGTGACGGGACACACGCGGCTCTCGTCCGGCTCCACGCCGGCCGCAGCAACGTCCGGGTCGTCCGCCTGAGGCGCAACCTCGGCAAGGCCGCGGCGCTGGACGCCGGCTTCCGCGAGGTCGAGGGCGACGTCGTCGTGACGATCGACGGCGATCTGCAGGACGACCCGGCGGAGATCCCACGGCTCCTCGCGAAGCTCGACGAGGG
>NZ_DATMBZ010000149.1:0-11064 GCF_035558935.1 Gaiella sp.
GTACGCGAGGCCCACCCGGACGGCGTGGGACAACGCGGGGGACGCACAGGGCATGGCTTTCCAGGGCGTGGCTTCGGCCTCGCCCTTCTTCTTGCCCCCAACCGAGGGAGGCGAGGCCAGAGCCACGCCCCCTGCGCCACCGCAAGGCTCCAGCGAGCAGCGCGCCTCGCTCAGGTTGACGTCGGGCGGGCGCACCTCGACTCCCCGTCGCTGGGCGTCGCGGACCAGGCTCGCGGGCGGGTAGAAGCCCATCGGCTGCTCGTTCAACAGGCCACAGAGGAACTCCGCCGGATAGTGGTGGCGGAGCCAGGCCGACTGGTAGGCGAGCAGGCCGAACGCGGCGGCGTGCGCTTTCGGGAACCCGAAGCCCGAGAAGCCGACGAGCGTGTCGAAGACACCGTCGGCGACATCCTCGGAGACCCCTTTCGCGACGGCGCCCTCGACGAAGCGCACGCGGTGCGCCTCGAGCGCCTCACGGCTCCGCTTGCGGCTCATCGCGCGACGGAGGCCCTCCGCCTCGCCGATCGTGTATCCCGCGAGCGCGATTGCGACGTCGAGCACCTGGTCCTGGAAGACGACGACGCCGAGCGTCGAGGAGAGCGGCTCGCGGAGCGACTCGTGCGGAACGGGGAAGACGAATGACGGGTCCTCGCGGAGGCGGCGGCGGTGCTCGATGTACGGGTGCACGGCCTTCCCCTGGATCGGCCCCGGCCGGACGAGCGCGACCTGGATCGTGAGGTCGTCGATCGTCTCCGGCTTCGTACGAAGGAGGCTCTGCATCTGTGCGCGGCTCTCGATCTGGAAGGTGCCGACCGTGTCGGCCGCCTGGATCTCGGCGTAGACGGCGGGGTCGTCGAGCGGGACCCGCGACAGGTCGATCGGCGCCCCGTGGAGCTGCGCGATCCGGTCGACGCACTCCTCGATGCACGAGAGCATCCCGAGCCCGAGCAGGTCGATCTTGAGGAAGCCCGCGTCGGCGCACGAGTCCTTGTCCCACTGGCAGAGCTGCCGGCCGGCCATCGCCGCCGGCTGCACGGGAACGAGCTCGACGAGCGGCCGCGACGAGATCACCATCCCGCCCGGGTGCTGCGAGACGTGCCGAGGCAGCCCTGCGATCTCCCGCGTGAGGAACTGGAACGCGCGCCAGCGCTTCGAGAGAAGCTTGCGGTCGGCGTCGGGAAGCGCCGCGACCTCGTCCGCGACACGCTCCGCGTGCCAGCCGTCGGTCACGCGGGCGAGCCGCTCGAGCTCCGCGTGCGGCAGCCCGAGTGCCTTTCCGACGTCGCGGATCGCGCCTCGCGAGCGGTACGTCGCGAAGCTCGCGACGAGGGCTGCGTGCTCGTGCCCGTAGCGCTCGGTGACCCGGACGATCAGCTTCTCGCGGATGTCGCGCGGGAAGTCGAGGTCGATGTCGGGCACCGACGTGAGCTCGTGGTTGATGAAGCGGCCGAGCGAGAGGTCGTTCTCGACGGGGTCGACGTGCGAGAGCCCGGTCAAGTAGCAGACGATCGAGCCGACCGAGCTTCCCCGCCCCCGGCCCGGCGGGAGGAACATCCGCGGCGAGTCGCGCCCGCGGACCTCGAGCGCGCATTCCCGGGCGAGCTCGAGCACCTCGTGGTGGAGGAGGAAGAACCCCGCGAGCCCGAGCCTGCCGATCAGCGCCAGCTCGTCCTCCAGGCGCGCGCGCGCCTTCGCGCGTGACACTGTGTCATTTGCGCTGTACCGCTCGCCGAACGCGTGGTCGCAGATCGCGGCGAGCTGGCGGATCGCGGGATCCGCGCGGTCGGAGAAGTCGGGGTAGCGGTAGCCGAGCTCCTCGGTGAGGTCGAACGTCAGTTGCTCCGCGAGCGCCACGGTGCGCTCCGCCGCCGCCGGGTCGATGCCCGCGAACCGCTCGACCATCTCGGCCGGTGGGCGCAGCACCGCCTCGCGGTTCCCGCGGCGCTCGCGCTCGCAGCCGTCGAGCGAGGTGCGGCAGCGGATCGCGACGAGCGCGTCCTGGAGGAGCGTCCGACGGGGCGCGTGGGCGTGGACGTTCCCCGTCGCGACCGTCTCGACGCCGAGGTGCTCGGCGAGCCGGCGAAGCGTCGTGTGGCGTCGCGCGTCTCCGCGTTCGTAGGGACGCTGGAGCTCGACGAAGAATCTCTCCTTCCCGAACGCGGACGCGAGCCGAGCCGCCCCGTTCGGATCGTGGAGCGCCAGGCCGTCGCGGGCGCAGCCGGAGAGACAGACGAGACCCTCGTTCAGCTCTGCGACGGTCTCGAGATCTACCGCCGGTGGCAGCGGTTCGCGGTCTTCACGGCCGGGACGGCGCGTGCCGGCATGGGCGCTCGTGAGGATCCGGCAGAGGTTGGCGTAGCCCTTCCCGCTCTCGCAGAGCAACGTCACGTGTCGGCCACCCACTCCCGCTCCGGCGCCGGCAAAGCCGGCACCTCCGCTCCCGGGCGGCTCCGTCGAGCCTATGCCGCTGATCGTCACCTCGGCACCGGTGAGCGGTCGGATGCCGGCGTACCTCGCGGCGTGCGCGAACTCGAGCGAGCCGTAGACGCCGTCGTGGTCGGTGAGAGCGAGCGCCGGATAGCCGAGCTCCGCCGCACGGGCGACGAGCTCCTCGGGGTGTGAGGCGCCGTCGAGGAACGAGAACGCCGAGTGGCAGTGGAGCTCGACGTAGGAGCGACCCACTACGCTCTTCCCCGGTGACACCGACCATCCAGCCGGCCGTCGTGGTCCGCACGTTCGGCGTGAGCGCCTGAGCGATGGCGGGCCTCGAAACGAGCGTCGCCCGGCTGCTCGGGACGCGCTACCCGATCGTGCAGGCGCCGATGGCGGGCGGGTTCACGACACCCGAGCTCGTGGCCGCAGTCTCGAACGCGGGGGCTCTCGGGTCGCTCGGTGCCGCGATCCTCCCTCCCGACGAGTTGCGGGACGCGATCGCCGCGATTCGCCGGCTGACCGACCGGCCGTTCGCCGTCAATCTCTTCGCGCCGCTCATGCCGCCCGAGGTCGACACGGAGGCGATCGCCGCCATGCAGGCCGTGCTCGCGCCGTTCCGCGCCGAGCTCGGCTTGCCCGAGGCACCGCTGCCGTCGCCTCCTCCGCCGGGGCTGGTCGAGGCGCAGCTCGCCGTGGTCGCCGAGGCACGAGTGCCGGTGCTCAGCTTCACGTTCGGGACCCTGCCGTTCGACGCGGCGAGGGAGGCGGGCAGCGTGATCCTGGGCACGGCGACGACGGTGGCCGAGGCCGTCGAGCTCGAACGGCTCGGCGTGGACGCGGTCGTCGCCCAGTCCGGCGAAGCGGGCGGCCATCGCGGCACCTTCCTCGGTCCGTTCGAGAACGCGATCGTGGGCGGTGTCGCCCTCGTTCCGCGGATCGTCGACCACGTCTCCGTGCCGGTGCTGCTCGCAGGCGGGATCATGGACGGGCGCGGGATCGCGGCGGCGCTCGCGCTCGGTGCGGAGGGCGTGCAGCTGGGGACGGCGTTCCTGGGTTGTCCCGAGGCGGGGGTGTCCGAGCCCCTGCGACGCACGCTCGGAGCCGCGGACGACGCCACCGTCGTCAGCCGCGCCTACTCGGGCAGGCAGGCGCGCCTGGTGCGGACCCGTCTCGTCGACGCGATCGAGGCTGCGGCCGTCGACCCGCTTCCCTACCCCGTGCAGGCCGTCGTCACCGCAGACCTCCGCGCTGCGGCGCTCGCCGCAGACCGCACCGACCTGTCCCTCGTGCTCTCCGGCCAGGCGGCCGGAGCGTTGCGCGACCTCCCGGCGGCCGAGCTGGTCGAGACGCTCGTCCGCGAGACGGACGACGCGATCCGGCGGCTCGCGGTCGACGCCTGATCTCCGGTGCGCGAACGCTACGACGACATCGTCGATGCCATCACCACCTGGCATCCCGAGTGCCGGGCCGGGAAGGTCTTCAGCATGCCGTGCGTGAAGCGCGCTGGCAGGGTCGTGTTCGGGCTGTCGCGCACGGGAATGGTGTTCAAGCTGACCGACCCCGGCACGCACGCGCGGGCGCTCACCGTTCCCGGCGCCCACCTGTTCGATCCTTCGGGCCGCGGTCAGCCCTTCCGCCAGTGGGTGGTCCTCCCACCCGAGCAGGCAGCGGAGTGGGAGCCGCTCGCCGCGGAGGCGGTCGTGCAGGATCACTCGATCCCGCCACCGGGCCCGGAGGCAAAGGTGTCGGACTGAAGTCCGACACCGGACGTCAGGCGCGCTGCGTGAACCAGCACCGCCGCTCCCCGTCGCGGTACACGCACACGTTGCGGCCCGACTCGAGCACGACTTCGAAGTAACGCCGGTCGACCGGGTCGTCCGTCCACCAACGGTCGACGACGCGCCACTCCTCCCGTACGACCGTGACGAGCTCGCGGTCGACGAGACGAGGCTCACCACCCACAGCCGTCTCGACGAGCGCCCGACGCGGTGCATTGAGCCGGCCGGCAACGCCGTGGTGGAGCGCATCGACGCGTGCCGCACGCGGGCTTCCCGTCACATTCATCGGCGCCGGAGGGTGGGTCGCGCGCAGCCGTCATGGCCCTCACACATCGCGTGGCACGACGAGCGCCCTCGCCTCGGGGATCCGCGACCACGGCGCGACCTCGACGACGCCCCCCACGGCGCCTCCGCCGGCGCTCGCGCGCACCTGACGGAGCCCTTCCCGCAGACGCGAGCCCACTTCTTCGCCTTCGGGCGCGACGAGCGCAAGCTGCTGCCCGGTGTGCTCGGCGAGCTCGACCGCTTCGAGGCGCAGCTCGACGACCGGCGCCGGGATCTCGGTGAGCTTCGGGCCGAGCGCCGAGCGGAGCCGCCCTCGCTCGGCGCTCGCCTCGCGCAGGGTCACCGTCCGTCGCCACGACCCGCCGCCGACGAGCCTGGCGGAGAGCGCGAGCTTGCGGAACGGCCTCCCCGCCCGCTCCGGCCGGGCGAGGATCCGGTCGAGCAGCGCCCCGAATGCACGGCGCAGGGTGAGCTCGTTCGCGACCGCCTCGGGGAAGGAGAGCGCCTCGACCAGCTCTGCCGCGGGCGATCGCCCGCGCACGCGGCGGCGCTCCCCGCCGCGCGCGAGGCTCCACGCCCGCTTCCCCTCCTGCCCCAGCCGCTCGGCCACGGCGCCCCCAGGCAGGGCGGCGAGTGAGCCGAGGGTGCGGACGCCGAGCCCTTCGAGCTCGGCGTACCGCCCCTCGTCGAGCGGCAGAAGCGAAAGCGGGAGCGGCTCGAGAAACGACCGCTCCGCCTTCCCCTCGACGATCACCGCCTGACCCGGACGCGCCACGCTTGCCGCCGCAAGGGCGACGAAGCGCCGCTGTCCCGCGCCCACGCGCGGGTCCCAGGCAGGCCCGACGGAGGCAAGCGCCTTCGTGAGCGCCGCCTCCACCCCTCCGTAGAGCCGTTCAACTCCGCTGGTCTCGAACACGACCACCCCCGGCTCGACCGGCTCGACGCCGAACCCCGCATCCTCGAGCCGCCGGAGAACGCCCTCCCACTCGCGCTCCGCGCCTGCGGGATCGGGGTCGACGAGGACGAGCTCGGGGCATGTCGCGAGCGCCTCCCCCAGGCGCATCCCCGCCGTGACCCCTGCCGCCTCGGCGGCTGCGGTTACCGGCCCGACGAGCTGCTCCCTCCCCGGCTCGGGCGCGAGCGCCGCGGGAACGACCGCGACCCTCGGCCGGGACCGGAGCGCCGCGCGGAGCTCGAATCCCGGAATGAGAAGACACGCGATCATTGGGAACAGATGTTCTATCGAACACGTGTTCGTGTGTCAAGACGTCGCTTGGAGACAGGGCGGAAAGAGCGCTCTCGCCGATCAGAACCTGGTCGCGCGGAAGCAGACCGTGACGTATGGGAGGCTCACCATGCCGTCGCTCGCATGGAGGTCGAAGATGCCGTCCACGCGATCGAGCACCGGCTCGCGCTCGTCGGGCGGGAGGATCGCGCAGTCGCTCCGCGAGAGGACGAGCTCGCGGAGAGCCTCTCGGCCGAGCTCCTGGACGTGGTCGAAGTCACGTGCCTCGACGGGGCCGAAGAGGCCGCTCCGGTCGATCATGTCGGGGTAGCGGCGTCCCATCTTGCTGCGAGCGACCATCAGCTCGCTCAGCTCGCTGACCCACGGTACGCGCTCGTCGCGGGTGTTCCAGACCAGCCCGAGCCGCCCACCCCGCCGAAGGACGCGAGCGATCTCGGCGAGCGCCGGCCCGTGGTCGAACCAGTGGAACGCCTGCGCGCACGTCACGACGTCGGCCGATCGGTCGTCGAGTGGGATCGACTCGGCGCTCCCCGCGATCGCCACGACGCCCGGCACCGCGATCCGGAGCTCGGCGAGCATCTCGGGCAGCGGCTCGACCGCGGTCACCCGGTGCCCGAGCGCGACGAGCGAGCGGGTCAGTTTCCCCGTGCCCGCGCCGAGGTCGACGACGTCGGTCGGCTCCTCCCCGGTGAGCCAGCGGACCGCGGCGTCGGGGTAGCCCGGGCGCGCTCGCTCGTAGGCACCGGCGACCCCTCCGAACGACGTCGCGCGCTGCTGCCGCTCCTCACGGTCGAAAGCCATCGGCCGAGCGTATCCTCGACCCGTGCGCCTCGCCCTCGCCGCAGCGGGAGCCGCGGTCGTCCTCCTCGCCGGCTGCGGAGGCTCGGAGAGCGATCCGCTCGCCGACGACCACAGCGCCCCGCTCGCGCTCGAGCGCGGCGGGCAGACCGAGCGCGACGGCGCCCGGGTTCAGGAGATCTCGTACGCGAGCGGCGACGACCGCGTCGAGGGTTACCTCGTCACGCCCCCAGACACGGCCGAGGAGCTGCCGGCCGTCGTGTTCCTCCACGGCTCGGGAGGCGACCGCAGCGAGCAGCTCGACACGGCGGTCGCGCTCGCGAAGCGGGGCGCGATCGCCATGACGATCACCGCCCCTTCGACCGGCAAGACCGCTCCTCCGGGGGCGACGGGAGAGGAGCTCGTCCGCTGGCAGGGTGCGACGCTCGCCGCGGACGTCGTGGCCGCGAGACGGGCGTTCGACGTGCTCGCGGGCGACGACCGAGTCGACGACGAGCGGCTCGGGCTCGTCGGCTGGAGCCTGGGCGGCCGTCTCGCGTCGATCGTCGCCGGGGTCGACGACCGTGTCCGCGCGACCGTGCTGATGTCGGTCGGCGCCGCGCCCGTCGAAGCCTACGTGCAGAACGCGCCGGCGGAGCTCCAGGACGTCGTCCGCCAGGCCCTCGAGCCGATCGACCCGCTCACCCATGTCGGCGACGCGAAGGGCGCGATCCTCGTACAGGCGGGCCGGCAGGACTCGATCGTCCCCCGCGCCGCGCTCGAGGCGGTGATCGACGCCGCCCCGCAGGGGACGAAGGTCGAGTGGTACCCGACCGACCACGCACTGAACGAGCAGGCGCAGACCGACCGGATCGACTGGCTCTCGGGCGAGCTCGGTCTCGGGTAGCCGCCCGGGCTCAGGACAGGTCGCGCGCCCGGGCGAGAAGCGCGCGCTCCGCGGCGGCCTCGCGCTCGCCTGCGGCCTCGCTCCAGCTCTCGTGGTCCGTCAGCGTCGCGCGTATCCCGAGGAGCATCTCCTCCATGGCGGCCTCCGACGAGGACCCCGTCTGCCGGCGTGCGGCGGCGCACGCCGCGGGATCGAGGGCGTCCCGCAGCACCGCCTCGTCGACCTCGACCGGCCTGCCGATCGTGGCCGCGGCCGCGGCGGCGAGGCCGGCCGCCGTCAACCGGGTCGACGGCTCGCCGGCGTCGACGAGCTCGCGGATCGCGCGTCCGACGATCGTGTGGGCGCTGCGGTAGTCGACGTCTCCGGTCAGCGCAAGGACGTCGGCGACGTCAGCTGCAGTGACGAAGCTCTCGCGTGCGATCTGCGCGAACCGCTCCGTGTCGAGCTCGAGGCCGTCCAGCACGGAGGCGGTCAGCCGGGCGATCGCGACGGCCTCGTCGAGCGCCCGGGGAACCAGGCCGTTGAGCAGGTGGAAGTGATCGGTGCGCGCCGATCCCGTGTGCAGGGTCGCAAGCGCGCTCGCCACGTCGCCGCTGGCCTGGCCCGCCTGCGTGCGGATCGCGGAGAGCGCGTAGGGGTTCTTCTTCTGCGGCATCAGCGCGCTCGCGCGACTGTGGGCGTCCGAGAGCTCGATCAGACCGAACTCCTGGCTTGCGTAGATCTCGAAGTCCTGGCCGAGCTGAGCCTGGTGCGTCGCGGCGATCGCGAGGCTCGCGAGAAGCTCGACGTACAAATCGGCCTGCCAGGCTGCATCCTTCGTGTGCTCGACGATGCCGTCGCCGCCCAGGAGCTCGGCGAGTCGTGTGCGGTCGATCGACCAACGCGAGCCGGCGCTGCCGCCGGCGCCCGCGACGCTCGTGCTCAGGGCCGCGTGCGAGGCGCGCGCCCGTTCGGCGTCGCGAAGCGCCGGGTACGCGTAGGCGAGGAGGAGGTGACCGACGGTCGTCGGCTGCGCCGGCTGGAGATAGGTGTAGTCGGTCGCGAGCGCGGCGCGCGTTGCCGTTGCGTGCCGAACGAGCGCCGAGGCCTGCTCGACGAGCGCATCGTGCAGCTCGAGCACGCCCGCCCGGGCGGTGAGCCGTAGCGCGACGCGAAACGCCTCCCGTCGGGGACGGCCCGCGCTCAGCCAGCCGGCCGCCGCTCGCCCGACGCGTCGCTCGAGCTCGGCCTCGCGTGCGTTGAACGCGTCGCCGAGCGACGAGTCCCACGGGAACTCGTTGCCGGGAATGGCGTGAAGCTCGAGCAACCCCCGGAGGAGCGACTTCCCATCCTCACCTGCGAGGTCACCGCCTTCGACGAGCGCGACGGCGTGCGCCAGGTCTGCGAGCGACAACCCGCGGGCGAGACGCGGGCCGTGGGCGCTCTCCGCCGCGTACGCCGCTGCGACGAGCTCGGACGCGGCGCTGCCTTGCAGTCGTCCGTCCCGCCCCAGCTCCTCCGACTCCGCCACGAGCGGGAGACTACGGCCTGAGCTCGGCGGCGACGCCGTGCATGCCGACGAGACGCGGGACGACGTCGAGCACGCTCTCGCGGGCGCATCGGGCGATGTCCGCCTCGAGCTCCGGCCCGTGCTCGATCAGGTCGCGGCCCGAGCGCGACGCGCGGAACGCCTGCTCGGCGCCCGAATAGGACCGCGCGAGCCGGAGGGCGGCCTCGGCGGCATCGCTGCGCTCGAAACCGAGGCTCTCGGCGACGCGGCCGGCGACGTACGCGTCGTCGAGCGCGAAGGCACCCTTGACGCCGGCGCAGAAGACCGCGACGTCGTCCCCGTCGCTCCGCGCGACGTCGGTCACCGCGGCGAGATTGAGCAGAGAGGCGATGTAGACCCGGTCGCAGCGCTCGGCCGCAGTCACGATGGCACGTGTGCCGTTCGTCGTCGACAGCGCGAGCGTCGAGGTGCGCGGCTCGAGGTACTCGCTCGGAGAGTTCCCGAGGTCGAACCCGTCGATCCGGACGCCGAGGCGCTCGCCGCCGAGGGTGACGTCGGCCTCTCGGAGCGCTCTCGCATCCTCCACCTCGGCCGCGCACCAGACGCGCTCGTAGCCCGCGTCCAGTGCCTGGCAGATCGTCGAGGTGGCGCGGATGACGTCGATCACCACCCCCGTCGGGGCCTCTGCCGCCTCGTCGGGAGTGAACGCGACGTGAACCCGCACGCGGGTACGCTAGCCGCGAGGTGAGCGACACGCCCCACTGCTACCGGCATCCGGGTCGCGAGACGCTCGTCTCGTGCTCGGAGTGTGGGCGGCCGATCTGCGAGGAGTGCATGACCTTCGCGCCGGTGGGGATCAAGTGCCCCGACCACGCAGGCGTCGGCGCGGCCCGTCGGGCTCCCTCGCCCCAGCGCACGGCCCGGCAGGCGCAGCACACGATCGCGGGCCTCGAGGCTCCGGCGACGGTCGGGCTCGTGGCGCTGAACGTGCTCGTCTACCTGGTCACCGTGTACCAGGGCGCCGGTGTGAGCGCGCCGGGGGGCAACCTGTTCACCAGCTGGCAGCTCGTCGGGACGGACGTCGGCGACGGAGACTGGTATCGCCTCGTGACGGCGATGTTCCTCCACGCGAGCCTGCTGCACCTCGCGTTCAACATGCTCGCGCTCTACTGGCTCGGGACGGTCGTCGAGCAGGCCCTCGGCAGCTCGCGCTTCCTCCTTCTCTACTTCGTGTCGGGCATCGCCGGCTCCGCCGGAGCGTTGCTCCTGAGCAACCCCTCGCAGCCGACGGTCGGCGCGTCCGGCGCGATCTACGGGATCATGGGCGCGCTGCTCGTCCTCGAGTACATGGCGACGGGGTCGTTCGCCGGCCAGGCGCTCGGGCTGATCGTCCTCAACCTCGCGCTGACCTTCGCGATCCCCAACATCTCGGTCGGCGGGCACCTCGGCGGGCTCATCGGAGGGATCCTCGCGACCTTCGCGCTCGCGCACTTCCGCTACGCGCGCCCCCGGTCGCTCGGCCCGGCGCTCGTGGGGCTGATCATGGTTGCGAGCCTCCTCGTCGCGTACGTGCGCGTCGAGTCGTACGTCTGACGCCGCGTCAGACCTCCCGGATCACGAGCGCGACACCGTCGATCGCCGCGATCTCGACCGTCGCTCCCTCGGCCACCGGCTGCTCGTTCTCGGATCGCGCGCACGGAGGAGCGGCTTGCGCGTCGTGATCAGCGTCGCGACCGCGACGATCGCGAAGACGACGATCTGCAGCGGGAACGAGGCGCCGGCGAGGGCCGCGATGCCCGCGCCGACGGCTCCTGCCGCCAGATAGAGCGCCACGAGGGCCGTCGTCGCAAGCTCGAGGCCGACGAGCACGAGCGCGATCACGAGCCAGACCGCGAGCCCGGTCGCGCCCTCCGCTAGGCCAGGCCCGACGCGCTTGCGTCCTTCGCCTTCTCGAGCGCGCTCCCGAGCGCCGCGATCGCTCCCATCGAGCCGATCGCGTTCGGGACCGCCATGACCTGCTCGCGCAGGTCGACGGTCGTCCGCAGCTGATCGACGAACGGGAACAGGAAATGAAGCCCTGGGTCGAGCGTCCGGTGGTAGCGCCCCAGTCGCTCGACGATCCCGGCGGTCGCCTGCGAGACGATGCGGA
>NZ_DATMBZ010000150.1:0-8057 GCF_035558935.1 Gaiella sp.
ACCCGTCTGCGCATGAAAGCGGAGCGCGAGCGCCTTCGGGTTCGTCACGCCGAGCCGCTCGTGCAGCAGCTTCGCCCACAGGCGGCGGGCCGCGCGGAACTTCGCGACCTCCTGGAAGAAGTCGTTGTGGGCGTTGAAGAAGAACGACAGCCGGGCGCCGAAGGCATCGGGAGAGAGGCCGGCTGCGACGGCCGCCTCGCAGTAGGCGATCCCGTTCGCGAGCGTGAACGCGAGCTCCTGCGCGGCGGTCGAGCCCGCCTCGCGGATGTGGTAGCCGGAGATCGAGATCGTGTTCCAGTGCGGCAGGCGCTCGGCGCAATAGGCGAAGAGGTCGGTCGTCAGCCGCATCGACGGGCGCGGCGGGAAGATGTAGTTCCCGCGGGCGACGTACTCCTTCAGAATGTCGTTCTGCACCGTCCCGCGGAGCGCATCGCCAGGGACGCCCTGCTCGGCGGCCACGAGCTCGTAGCAGAGGAGCAGGACCGCTGCCGGCGCGTTGATCGTCATCGACGTCGAGACCTCGCCGAGCGGGATCCCCGCCGTCAGGCGGGCCATGTCCTCCACGGAGTCGATCGCGACGCCGGTGCGGCCGACCTCGCCGTCGGCGACGGGATCGTCCGAGTCGTACCCGAGCTGCGTCGGCAAGTCGAACGCGACGGAGAGGCCCGTCT
This sequence comes from Gaiella sp., assembly GCF_035558935.1. Lineage (GTDB taxonomy): Bacteria > Actinomycetota > Thermoleophilia > Gaiellales > Gaiellaceae > Gaiella. Next base: position 672 of record NZ_DATMBZ010000150.1, read on the forward strand.
GGCCCCGTTCGAGGAGCGTGCGGAACCGCGCGTTCGTCTCCTCCGCCGAGCCGAATCCCGCGTACTGGCGCATCGTCCACGGACGGCCGCGGTACATGTCGGGATACGGGCCCCTCGTGAAGGGAAACTCGCCGGGCGCCTCCGGCGGCCCCGAGGCGTCGTCCGGACGGTAGACGGGCTTCACCTCGATCCCCGCCTCGGTCAGCCGGCGGTCCCCGGGTGCGTCGGCCATGTCCGCGATCCTACGTGGGGCGCCGAAGCAGTCCGCGCGGGCTACAACGCTCCACCGGCGTGCTCGACTGCCTCGAGCGCGATGCGGCGTCCAGACTCCACGTGACGCGTGATCGCATTGCGCGCAGCCGGACGGTCTCGTCGCTCGAAGCCCGAGACGATCGCGTCGTGCTCGGTCACGAGATGCTCGTGCCGCTCGACCCTGCCGCCGCGGATCACCTGCATCATCAGGTTCACGGACAGCTCACGGTAGACACGCGAGAGGAGCCCGTTCCCCGCCAGGTCGACCTGCGCCTCGTGGAACGCGGCGTTGGCGGCGTCCCACTCCTCGTGGGAGATCGCGTCGACGGTCGCCTCGTGGCGCCGCCGCAGCTCGCCGATCTGCTCGTCCGAGGCGGTGTCGACGGCGACCTCCGCGGCGTGGAGCTCGAGAGCGAGGCGCACCTCGTAGCCCTCGACGAGCGCATGTGCGTTCACCGGCGTGACGAAGTAGCCGCGTCGCGCCTTGACGGAGAGGAGCCCTTCGGACACGAGCCGCGTGAGCGCGTGGTGCACCGGGCTGCGCGAGACGCCGAGCTCGGCGGCCAGCTCGTGCAGGCTCAGCTTCGCACCGGGGCCCGGATCGCGCGTCAGAATGCGCTGACGCAGAGTCTCGTAGACCTGGTCGTTGAGGTTGGCGCGGGGGAGCAGGGTTGCCATGGGAGACATGTAACATGACACCGCCCGGGGCGCCAACCGCCGGATACGCTCAGCGCGTGAAGGTGGCCGTGAAGCTCTTTGCCGCGCTCCGGGAGCAGGCGGGAGCACGCGAGCGCGCCCTGGAGCTCGCCGATGGCGCCACGATCGACGACCTCTGGCCTGCGCTCGGGCTCGGCGACGAGCCCGCGGGACTCGTCTACGCCGTCAACCGCAGCTATGTCGACCGGAGCCACGCGCTCGCAGACGGCGACGAGATCGCGCTCATCCCGCCCGTGTCGGGCGGCGCCTTTCTGCTCAGCGACACGCCGCTCTCGCTCGAACGCGTCGCCGCCGAGGTTTCCTCGGACGATGCGGGGGCGATCGCGACGTTCGTCGGCACCACGCGCGCCCACTCGCGGGGCCGGGAGGTGATCCGTCTCGAGTACGAGGCGTACGAGGGGATGGCGGAGGCCGAGATGGAGCGGATCGCCGGCGAGTTGCAGAAGCGGCACGACGTGATCGACGTCGCGATCCACCACCGGGTCGGCCCGGTCGAGATCGGGGAGACGAGCGTCGTGATCGCGGTCTCGGCGCCGCACCGGGCCGCCGCCTTCGACGCGTGCCGCGAGGCGATCGACACTCTCAAGCGCACGGTGCCGCTCTGGAAGAAGGAGCTCTACGTCGGCGGCGAGGAGTGGATCGGCCAGGGCAGCTGACGACTCGTGAGCAACCGCTACGACACCGACTACGAGCCCGTGACCGCTCCCGAGCCTGGGACGCTTCCGTCCGAGCACGACCGTTCGCGCCGGTCGCTCCTCGGCCGGCTGCTCGCACCGCTCGTCGTGGCCGTCGGCGCGATCGTCAAGTTCGGCGCCTTCTTCCTCAAGTTCTTCGGGATCTTCCTCGCGGTCGGCGGCTACGCGCTGATCTGGGGCTGGTCGTTCGCGATCGGCGTCGTGCTCCTGATCCTCGTCCACGAGCTCGGCCACTACATCGAGGCGCGGCGGCTCGGGCTCGACCCGCAGCTGCCGGTCTTCATCCCGTTCCTCGGTGCCTACGTCGCGCTACGCAACGTGCGTTTCGACCCGTGGGTCAACGCGCGCGTCTCCCTCGCCGGGCCGGTCGCAGGGGGGCTAGGAGCGGGAGCCTGCCTCGCTGCGGCGGTCGCCGTCGATTCCGACCTGTTACGCGCGCTCGCCTATGCGGGGTTTCTCCTCAACCTGATCAACCTCGCGCCGATCGGCATCCTCGATGGCGGCCACGTCCTCCGCTCGTGGCGGGTCCTGCGCGCCGGCGGCGGCAGCGTCGACCCTCGGCGGGCCCGACGGCTCTCCGACGTCGTCGCCGTCGCCTCGCTCCTGACGGCCGCAGCCCTCGTCGTGGGAATGGTCGCGGCGCACGTCCCGCAGGATCGGCTGTGAGCACCAACTCGGAGCACGACCGCCGCCTCCTGCGGCGCACGCACGAGACCATCGCGGGCGACATCTCGCTGATCGCTTCCGAGTTCCTCGCCGGGTTCCAGGAAGTGGAGCGGATCGACCGGCCCGCCGTGTCGATCTTCGGCTCGGCTCGCGTGGCCGAAGGCTCGGCGACGTACGAGGCCGCGCGTGAGACCGCACGCCAGTTCGCGCAAGCCGGGCTCGGAGTCGTGACGGGCGGTGGGCCCGGCGTGATGGAGGCCGCCAACCGTGGCGCGAAGGAGGGTGGAGGCCTCTCGATCGGGTTCAACATCCTGCTCCCGCACGAGCAGGGTCTGAACCCCTACTGCGACATCGCGCGGACGTTCAAGCACTTCTACGTCCGCAAGGTGATGTTCGTCAAGGCCGCCGAGGGCTTCGTCATCTTTCCCGGCGGCTTCGGGACGATGGACGAGCTCTACGAGGCGCTGACGCTGATCCAGACGGGGAAGATCGGCACGTTCCCGGTCGTCCTCTTCGACCGGGACTACTGGGAGGAGATGATCGACTGGATCCGGGAGGAGATGCTCGCGGACGGCCTCGTCTCCCCGGACGACCTCGACCTCCTCTACCTGACCGACGAACCGCAGGAGGCGGTCGACCGGATCGTGACGAAGATGCCGTCGCGTCTCCAGGAGGGGACGGTCTGAACGACCTCCTCGGCGAGGCGGTCGGCGCGATCCGCGCGCGCATCGAGCTCGAGCCGGTGGTCGGGATCGTGCTCGGCAGCGGCCTCGGGCCCTTCGCCGACGCCATCGGGGAACCGGTCGAGATCCCCTACGACGACATCCCGGGCTGGCCGCGCTCCACCGCGGTCGGCCACGCCGGGGCGCTCGTCGTGGGACTGCTGGACGACGTTCCCGTCGCCGTGATGAAGGGCCGCGCGCACCTCTACGAGGGGCATGCGCCGGCGACCGTCGTCTTCGGCATTCGCGTGCTCGGCCGTCTCGGCATCCGGAGCCTCGTGCTGACGAACGCCTGCGGCGCGATCGACCCCTCGGTCGAGCCCGGGCGCCTCGTCGCGATCTGCGACCACCTCAACCTCCAGGGCTCGTCCCCTCTGGTCGGGCCCAACGACGAGAGCCTCGGCCCGCGCTTTCCCGACATGTCGGACGCGTACGACCCCGAGTACCGGCGGCTCGCGCGCGAGGCGGCCGGCCGGCTCGGCCTTCCGCTCGGCGAGGGCGTCTACGCGGCCTGGCTCGGGCCCGCGTTCGAGACACCGGCCGAGATCAGGATGCTGCGGACGCTCGGCGCCGACCTCGTCGGGATGTCGACCGTGCCAGAGGTGCTCGCGGCGCGGCACATGGGAATCCGCTGCCTCGCGCTCTCCTGCGTCACGAACGCGGCCGCGGGCGTGCGCCCGGAGCCGATCGACCACGAGCGCGTGCTCGAGGTCGGGGCCCGCTCCTCCGGTGACCTCGTGGCACTGCTGCGCGAGGTCGTTCCTGCGCTCGACTCCTCCTAGACTGAGAGCACATGGAGCTCCGTGACCTCCCGTCGGTCGATCGGCTGCTGGCGGACGACGCGCTTGCGGCGGCCCCGCGATCGCTCGCCGTCGACGCGGCACGTGCAGCGCTAGAGCGAGCGCGAGAGGCGCTTGCAGCGGGCGTCGATCCCGGCGATCTGGCCGTCGCCGCCCGGGCCGAGCTCGAGCGGCTGCAGACACCTTCCCTGCGCCAGGTTCTCAATGCGACCGGCGTGATCGTGCACACGAACCTCGGCCGCGCCCCGCTCGCTCCCTCCGCCGTCCACCGCCTCGCCGAGCTCGGCGGCACGTACTCGAACCTGGAGCTCGACCTCGAATCCGGTGCGCGCGGATCCCGGCAGGACCACGCCGCCGGGCTGCTCCGGCGTCTGACCGGTGCGGAGGCCGCCCTCGTCGTGAACAACAACGCGGCCGCCGTCCTCCTCGCGCTCGCGGCGCTCGCCGAGGGTCGCGAGGTCGTCGTCTCGCGCGGCGAGCTCGTCGAGATCGGCGACGGGTTTCGCATCCCCGAGGTGCTCGCGCGCTCGGGCGCGCGGATGGTCGAGGTCGGGACGACCAACCGCACCCGGCCGGCCGACTACGAGCGCGCGATCGGCCCCGAGACGGCGCTCCTACTGCGGGTGCATCCCTCCAACTATCGGGTCGTCGGTTTCACCCAGAGCGTCGAGACCCGCGAGCTGGCGCAGATCGCGAAGCGAGCTGCGCTGCCGCTCGTCGATGACCTCGGCTCGGGTGCGCTCCTCGACGTCGGCGACGAGCCGACGGCCTCGTCCAGCCTGGCGGCGGGCGCCGATCTCGTCTGCTTCTCCGGCGACAAGCTCCTCGGCGGCCCGCAGGCCGGCATCGTCGTCGGCCGTGCCGACCTCGTCGAGCGCCTGCGGCGGCATCCGCTGCAACGGGCACTCCGCGCGGACAAGCTGACGCTCGTCGCGCTCGAGGAGACGCTCGCGCTCTACGCCGATCCCGACCGCGCCCGCCGCGAGATCCCCGTGCTGCGCATGCTCGACGAGCCGGTCGAGGCCGTGCGTGAGCGGGCCGAGCGTCTCGCCGGGCTCATCGGCGGCGAGGTCGAGGAGACCGTCGCGCGCGTCGGCGGCGGCGCGCTACCGCTCGCGGAGCTCCCGAGCGCGGCGGCCGCGATCGAGGAAAGACTGGCCGCACCGCTCCGCCTCGGGTCGCCGCCGGTCGTCGGGATCGTCCGTGACGGGCGGCTGCTCCTCGACGCGCGGACGCTGACCGCCGAGGAGGTCGACGAAGTCGCCCGCGCCGTGCTCCATGCCCGACGGGCGTCCATCCCGGCCTGATGCCGCTGACGGTCGGCACGGCCGGTCACGTCGACCACGGAAAGACCGCGCTCGTTCGGGCGCTCACGGGAAGGGACACCGACCGGCTCCCCGAGGAACGCGCCCGCGGCATCTCGATCGACCTCGGCTATGCGCCGCTCGAGCTGCCGTCGGGCCGGACGCTCTCGCTCGTCGACGTGCCGGGCCACGAGCGGCTCGTCCGGACGATGGTCGCCGGCGCGACCGGCCTCGACCTGTTCCTACTCGTCGTCGACGCCGCGGAAGGCGCGCGGCTCCAGACGCACGAGCACCTCGCCGTGCTGCGCCTGCTCGGGGTCGAGCACGGCGTCGTGGCGGTGACGAAGGCCGACGCCGTCGACGGGGAGACCGTCGAGCTCGCGGTCGAGGAGGCGCGCGAGCTCGTTCCGGGGGCCCCCGTCGTCGCGGTCAGCGGCGTCACCGGCTCAGGCCTCGACGAGCTGCGCGCGGCGCTCGACGCCGTCGCGGCGGAGACGACGCCGCGCCGCGCGGACTTCCCCACGCGGCTCTACGTCGACCGGGTCTTCACCCTGCGAGGGATCGGCACTGTGGTGACCGGGACGCTCTGGTCGGGCACCGTGGAGGAGGGCGACCGCCTGCGACTCGAGCCGTCGGGGCGTGAGGTGCGGGTGCGGTCGGTGCAGGTGCACGACCGGGCGGTCACGCGTGCGGAGGCCGGCCAGAGGGTCGCGGTCAACCTTCCCGGCGTCGAGCGTCAGGACGTGCGCCGCGGCGACGCGCTCGTCGCGCCGGGGGCGTTCCCCCTCTCCTACCGGCTCGAGGTCGACCTGGAGGAGCTCGAGCCGATCGCCGACGGCGCGCGGCTCTCGGTGCACCACGGCACGAGCCGGATCCCGGCGCGGGTCGCGCGCGTCGGCGAGGGGCACGCGCAGCTGCGGCTCGCCACGCCCGTCGTGGCGGCGCGCGGCGACCGCGTCGTGCTCCGCGCGGAGACGACGGTGGGAGGCGCCGTCGTGCTCGACCCCGCCCCACCCCGCCGCCTCGACGCCGAGCGGGACCGGCTGCTCGGCGAGGGCGACCCGCGCTCGATCGTGTCTGCGCTCGTCCACTCCCCGGTGCGCGTCGAGCAGCTCGCCGCCCGCGCCCTGCTCGACCGCGCCGAGCTCGAGGAGGGGCTCGATGCCGTGCGGGTGGTCGACGGCTGGGCGCTCTCGGAGGCGTGGCTCGAGGAGACCGGCGCAGCGGTGGAGGAGCGGCTCCGCGCGCGTGCCGAGTCGTCGCCGCTCGACCCCGGCCTCGCCGCCGCGGAGGTCTTCCCCTCCGAGCCGTGGGCCTCGGTCGTGCTCGAGCTCCTGCCGGTCGAGCGACGCGGGCCGACCGTCGTCCTGCCCGGCACGGCTGCGACGCTCGGCGCTCGCGAGCAGGCGGCGCAAGAGGTCGACCGCGAGCTCGCGGCCTCCGGGCTCGCCGCCACGAAGCTCGACGACGCCGGGCTCGCGCGCTTCCTCGAGACCGAGGGCAGGCTCGTCCGGCTGGGCGATGGGTTCGCGGTCTCCACGCCCGCATACGAGATCGCGCGCGATCTCGTCGTCCGCGAGTGCGCCGCCGCGGGGGAGGTCACGCTCTCGCGGTTCCGCGACCTCGCCGGCATCGGTCGCCGCGACGCCCAGCTCCTCCTCGAGCGGATGGACGTGGACGGGCTCACGCGTCGCCTCGGCGACCGCCGCGTGCTTCGCCGCGCCGCGCGCACCGGCGCGTGATGCGACGTTGCTGCGAAACTTGCTCCCAGTCGCCCGAATGGAGGCCACATGGCAGGCAAGTCCGACTTCACCGAGCAGGAATGGGAGCAGCTGCGGAAGGGCGCGACGGGAGCGGGGCTGCTCGTCTCCGTCAGCGACCGAGGCTTCTTCGACTCGTTCAAGGAGGCGTCGTCGCTCGCGAAGCACCTCGTCGGCGCCCGCAAGGACGAGAGCCAGCTCGTGCGCGAGCTCGCGGAGCAGCGCCCGACGGGCTTCGGCCTCACGGCGTCGCCGGACGAGGTCGAGAACGAGACGCTGGGTGCGCTGCAGGGGTCCGTCGCGACGCTGCGCATCAAGGCGCCGGACGAGCTCGAGAGCTACCGCGCCTTCGTGCTCGAGCTCGCCGACACGGCGGGGAAGGCGGCCGGCGGCGGCGACCAGGCCGAGGCTGGCGCCGTCGAGAAGATCAAGTCCGCGCTCGCGTAGCTAATCGGGGCTCGGCGTCCGCC
>NZ_DATMBZ010000151.1:0-4728 GCF_035558935.1 Gaiella sp.
GTCTCGCCTTCCGGCGCGTCGGCATCGCCCGCTTCGGGCAGGGCACCGACCTCTCGGATCAGGGCGGCTCTCACGAGTCTGAGCCTAACCGGTCCGGATGGGGCGGCCACAGGTTCGGCTGCGGCGACGCTGCCTCTCTGGTCCCATCCCAAACCCCCGCCCACCCCGGGGCACCCACGGTATCGGGGCAAGCGCGCCGCCTTCGTGCCGCGTCTGTGCCGGTTTCGTGCCAATCCGTGCCGACCTACTGCCCCGGCCGACAGCCAGCGGCTCGTCGAGGACGGGCCACCCGCGGCGTCGGTGCGATCAACGGGATGCATCGACCCGACGCATTGCCGGCGGCTGGATGCGGTGCGGGCGGCCGTGGCCGCCCGCATGTCAACGCACCAGCCGGCAGAGCGCCGCCGGAGCGCCTACCCCCCGTTGAAAGGGTGCATCAGCGGGTTCATGCCTGCGAACACGCCGTCCGGGTTGGGATACCACGCCCACACGTGCAGGGTGACGAGATCCGGGTGCCAGAAGTTGAACGCCGAGCCCGTCTGTGGGCTCTTCGCGGCGCAGGACTCCTGGCTCGCCTGGAACGCGAACGTCCCGTCCTTGTAGTGGCACGCCGCCCCGAACGACCCGTATGTCGCGCCGGGCAGCGGCGCCTTCGCCGGCCTCTTCGGGAACACCCACTCGAAGGCCACGAGCTGCCAGCTCGACCCTCGCTTGCCGTAGACGAGGATCGGCGGCTTCGTGATGTCGAAGGCCGTGATCTTCGGGTTCATGAAGTGCCAGCCCATGTCGGGGATCATCTGGGTGATGACCCCGTAGCCGTTCTTCTTTGCGAGGGCCAGGTTCGTCGCGTACTTCGCCGTCGCGAGCCGGCCGAGTGCGACCTGCGCCGCGAGCTTCTGCGAGGCGGCCGAGCCGGACGTCGACATGTCGTGACGGTGCGCGGGCGCGGCCGCGAGCGAGATCGACGCGAAGCCCGTTGCCGCGAGCATCGCGAGGCCGAGCAATGTGAGTCGTCGCATGTCCGTCCTCCTCTAGTTACAGGTGACCCGTGTATTCCACGGTGCGAAGATCCCTCGCACGGGATCGGGGTTGGGCTTCCAGGCCCAGACGTGCAGCGTCCACACGGTCGCCGCGGGGTTGCCGTAGCGAGCGAGATTCGTCGCGTCGAACTCCTGGCCGTACAGGCTCGGCCGCTCGGAGCTCGCGACGATGTACTCGACGCCCGTCAGCTTGTAGCTGCCGTCGTTTCGCTTCTCGTAGAGGAGCGCCTCGGGTTCGGTCGGAACGAGCCTGTCGTCGACGCGGTCCTGGAGCAGCAGGTGGATTCCCATCGCCCCGTCGCCGTTCAGGTTCTCGATGCAGGTGCCGGTGCCGAACGGCGGGACCTGCGGGAGCTCGACCGAGTTCGGCTCGGCTCGTGCGACCGCGATGTCGTGGTACTTCGCCGTCGCCTGGCGGAGGTCGGCGAGCGAGGACTGACCGCCGCCCGCCGCCGCGAAGCCGGCGATTCCGAGCACCGGAACGACGGCGATCAGCGCCCCGAGAAGGACCTTTGTGCGCATGTCTCTCCCTCCCTCAAGCAAGCGTCGCGATGGGGTCGGGCCTGACGAGCACCGTGTCAGCGACGCGGACGATCTCGTCGACCGGCAGACCTGCCGCCGAGGCATGGCGCCGGATCGCCTCCGGGCTCGACGCCTGGTAGATGCACACCGTCCCGACCGTGCCGTCGAGCTCCCCGAGCACGTAGCTGCGGATCCAGGCGATGTCGTTCGGCATACGCTCGCCCTCGCTGGTCGAGCGCTCCGCCGCCGCGGCGAGATCGTCGGCCGACCGCCAGCCGCCGCGCCGCAGGATCAGGTACGTCTCCATTCGCCCTCCTCGTGGTGGTTTCGACCCGTCGAAGGTATGGCGGAAGGACCGAACTCGAATCGGCTGAACTACCTAGGTTTCGCGTCCGCGTTACCGGTCTTCGAGGAGCCCGAGCCGGCCTGCCGCGGCGACCGCCTCGCCACGCGTGCGGGCGCCGAGCTTGCGGCGGATCGCGGAGACGTGATGGTCGACCGTACGCGGCGAGAGGAACAGCCGCTCGGCGATGTCCGCGTTGCGCATGCCCTCTGCGACGAGCCCGAGGACCTCGAGCTCACGACGCGTGAGCTCCGCCTCGTTCGCCCTCGTCGCGGCGCGCGGGCCTCGCGGGACATCGCGGACGCCCTTCTCGCGCAGCTCGCGCGCGACCATCGCGGCCAACGGCCGGGCGCCGAGGCGTAGAAGCTCCGCGTGCGCGCGCCGCACCGCTCGGACGTCGCCCGTCCGGGAGAGCGCGAGCGCAGCCTCGTAGGTCTGGCCGCGCCTCGCCCACTCGTCGGCCGCATCGCCCCAGTTGCCTGCGAGCGCGAGTACGTACGGGCTCTCGCCGCCGGGATGCCCGTCGGTCTCCGTCTCCGCGAGGCGGCGCCAGAATGCGAGACGGGCGATCGCTGCCGCGTCGCCGCGCTCGAGAGCGGCTTGCACCGTGGCCTCCGTGGCGACGGCGACTTCCTCCGGCCTTCCCTCCAGCCACGAGATCTCGGCGTGCGCGGCGGCCCGGTCGACGATGGCGTCGAACTCCTCGGGTTGCAGGTCGACGGTGGTCGTCTCGGCGAGCGCCTCTCGCGCCCCCGGATCCCCGCGTCGCGCGCGGACGAGGCCGAGCACGACGAGCGCGGTGTGATGCGGCCATGGGGACTCGCGCGGGTCGTCGAGGATCGCGACCGCCTGTCGCGCCGCGTCGTCGAAGCGCGCCTGGGCGAGCAACGAGAGCGCAGACATGGCAAGGATGTTGATCCGCCACAGGTCGCTCGTGTGCTCGGCACAGTGCTTGAGCCCTGCGTCGTAGTAGGCGTCTGCGAGCTCGTGCCGGTAGCGCGACGCGCACACGTAGCCCATGTTGTTGAGCGCCCGTGCGACGACCTCCGGCTGGTCCGAGCGGTGGGCGATCTGCGCAGCTTCCTCCAGCAGCGGAAGCCCGGCGTCGAGGTCGCCCAGCGCGGTCGCGGTGCCGATCGTGACACGCGCGTGCCCGGCGACGTGCTCGTCGCCGAAGCGCTCGCCGATCGCGAGCGCTCTCGCCGCGAGTTCGATCCTCGCCGCCTGGTCGCCGTCGCTCCGGAACCGCCCGGCGGCCTCGAGGACGTACGCGTGCTCACGCTGCTCCGGGTGCCCCGACACGAGCCTGGATGCCCGTTGCACGGTCTCGTCCGATTCCTGCAGGAAGCCCCGGCAGCTCAGGTAGTCGGCCAGCTCGGTCAGCGCGCGCGCCTCCTGCAGCGGGGCACCCTGCTGCTGCCTGTAGCGGATCGCCTCGCGTATCACCGCGATCGCCTCGAGCTGGTCGTCGGCGAGGTAGCAGGCTCGTGAGCGTCCTTCGAGGAGCTGGGCGCGTTCACCCGGCCCGAGGTTGCCCGCGAAGCGCAGGGCGCGATCGTATTGCGCGGCTGCCTCCCGATACGAGCCCGCGCGTGCGGCCTGCTCGGCCGCGGCCGGAGCGAAGCGCAGCACCGCCGGCTCGTCGTCGGCCGCTTCCGCGTGGAAGGCGAGGCGGGCGAGGTCGAGCCCGCGGCTCTCGTCGGCGAGACCGAGCAGCACGGCGCGATGAAGCGCGAGACGGCGCGCCGGCGAGAGCGACTCCTCGACGGCCGTTCGCGCCAGCTCGTGCCGAAACCCAACGGCCCCGTCGACCGCGCGCACCACACCACTCGCCAGGCACTCGTCGACGGAGTCGGCGGCCTCGCCGCAGACCGCGAGGAGCAGCGGAGCATCGAGCGACGGCGGCGCGATCGACGCGGCCTCGACCACGGCGGCCGCAGGAGGACTGAGCTGTCCGACGCGTGCGAGCACGATGTCGCGGACCGTGTCGGGTACGACGCCGTTCCCGCCGGCCAGGATCTCGGTCACGTAGAAGGGGTTTCCCGAGGTGAGCTCGAAGAGCGCGATGGGGTCGATATCACGTCCGGCGGCCAGCTCGCGAACACCCTCGGCCGTGAGGGGCTCGACGTGGAGCCGATCGACCGCCTCCGTCGTCGCGAGATCACCCAGGCAGATGCGGAGGGAATGATCGCGCGCGAGCTCGTCGTCCCGATACGTGACGATGACGAGGCCGCACGTCGAGGAGACCCTCCGTCCGAGCAGTCGCACGACGTCGAGGGTCGCTTCGTCGGCCCAGTGCACGTCCTCGACGACGAGAACGACCGGCTCCCGGGCCAGCGCGAGGAGCTGGCCCGCAACGTCGTGCGCACTCGCTCCCACGATCGGCGGATCGGACCGTTCGCCGATCTCGAGGAACGGGCCGAGCGGGCGCGGGGTGATCAGCGGGTCGCAGGCTCCGGGCAGCACCGTCGTCCCACGGGGCAGCTCCTCACAGAACCGCCGGACGAGCGAGGTCTTACCGGCGCCGGCTTCGCCGCTCACCAGCGCGAGGCGGCCGGATCCACGCCGTGCGGCGCCGAAAGACGCTGCCAGCGTCTCGAGGAGCGCCTCGCGCTCGAGCAGCAGGTCGGTTGCGATCGCCGCAGCCATCGACTGAACCATCGCGCCTACGCGGGCCTCGTTCAAGCCCCGGTCGCACGGGGGCTACGATCGGGGAAGCGAGCGAGCGAAGCGAAGGGAGCGTGGGCATGGCCATCGTCGAGGCGAACCCGAACCTCGGAGCCGAGATCGTCGCGGACGCGAAGGAGTACGTCCTCTACTCGT
>NZ_DATMBZ010000152.1:0-24370 GCF_035558935.1 Gaiella sp.
GCGTGTCGGGCTCCGCGATAGACCTCGAGGGCCTCTGCCTGCCGCCCGGAGCGGTACAGCGCAAGCATCCGTTGCGCGATGAGCCGTTCCTGGAACGGGTGCCGGGCGGTGAGCGACTCGAGCTCGCCGATCACGTCGGCGTGCCTCCCGAGAGCCAGATCGGCCTCCACCCGCTCGCTCAGGGCGGCGAGCCGAAGCTCTTCCAGGCGGTCGATCTCGGGCTGCGCGAAGGGCTCGTCGGCGAATTCGGCGAGCGCCGGGCCGCGCCAGAGCGAGAGCGCCGCCCGCAAGTTCGTGGCCGCGACGTCAGGCTCGTTCGATGCCATCGCCTGCCGCCCGGTCTCCAGGAGCTCGGTGAACCGGTGGACGTCGAGCTCGCCGGGCTCGACGCGCAGCTCGTACCCGCGCCCGCGGGTGACCAGGAGTCCGTCGCCCAGCTCACGCCGTAGCCGCGAGACGTAGTTCTGGAGGATCTTGGCCGCGCTGGGAGGCGGCGAGCCGTCCCAGAGCTCCTCGACGAGCCTCTCGCTGCGGACCGTCTCGTTCGCGTGCAAGAGCAGCAAAGCGAGTAGAGCCGCCTGCTTGCCGCCGACGATCCCGACGGGGACACCGTCGACATCGACCTCGAGCGGCCCAAGGATCCGGTAGTTCATCGAAGCCCCTGGGTGAACGTAGCACCCGTCACGAGAGAAATGAACCGCGGAATGGCCGCTCGTTGCCGCTCGTCGACCAGGAATGAACCGATCCTCGACCGGGACGGGTCACCGTCGCCTCATGACGTCGCCGGCACACGGTTCACGAACCCTCGTCGCGCTGTGTCTCTCGGTGGCCGCCCTCGTCGGTCCCGGCGTGCACGCGAGTGCATCGTCCGGTCACGCCGCGCGGCCGGCCGTGCAGCACGCCCTCTCGGAGTCCTCGGCACGCAACTTCCTGCTGACGACGATCGACGAGAAGATCAGGGGTGAGTGGGCCAAGGCCTGGACGAGCCTCTACCCGCTCCACAAGCGGATCGCGACGCGCAACGCGTACATCCGGTGCGAATCGCGCACGCCGTTCTCCGCGCCGCTCGAGCGGTTGCGCATCGCGGACGTGCGCTCCGCCGACGTTCGCGTCCCCGGCGTACGTCGCGCGGTGCCGGGGGTCGCACTCACGGTCGTCGTGGCGCTCCGCTGGTACGGGCCGCGAGATCCGATCGTCTTCCGGCACACCTTCCACCTGGTCCCGGTGGAGGGGCATTGGACGTGGCTCCTGTCATCGAGTCGATACCGGGAATACGCGCACGGCGAGTGTGGGGGCCTCTTTGCTTCGTAGCTCCCGGATCGAGGTGGAAGGCATGGGCTCGCGTGTCGGTCGCCTGTCGCTCTTGACGCCGCGCGAGCGCGAGGTGCTCGACCTCGTCGCCGACGGACTCACGAACGCCCAGGTGGCAGCTGTGCTCTGGATCGCGTCCGGAACCGTCCGTCGCCACCTCGAGAACGTCTTCGCGAAGCTCGGGGTGCACACCCGGACCGCCGCCGCCTCGAGCCTGCGTGACTCCGGGTAGCTCGGCTATGGCTCGCCGATCGTGACTGCGACCTGCGCCTGACCCGTGTCCTGGAGATCGCCGTGTCAGAAGCCTCACCCACCGTCCTCATTGCCTCTACGTTTCGGCCGTGGCGAGACCGAGGTACCCGTCGAAGAACGAGCCGCTGCCCCCCGCGCTCCCGCCGTCGTCGCGGCCGGTCGGGCAGGTCGTGGCGGAGGCGATACGGCTCTACCAGGCGAACTTCTCGAAGGCGCTCGCGCTCGGCCTGCCTGTCGCGGTCGTCGACCAGTTGATCGTCGACCGCTCGCTGGGAGTGCGCATCGTGGTGCTCCTGGCGGCCTCGCCGGTGTTCAGCGCGACGTATGCATGGGCGTCCGCGATCCGGCAGGGCGAGGCGCCGCCGCTCGGAACGTGGCTCGTCGCGGTTGCGGTCGGCGTCGTCACGTTCTTCCCCGCCGCCTTTCTGTTCGGCTGGTTCGCGATCGCCGCCGTGCTCTGGCTCGGAGTCGCGGGTCACGCGGTCCCGGCGGTGATGGCGGAGCGGCTCGGCCCGCTCGCGGCGATGCGGCGGACCGTCGAGCTCGGCCGCGCAGACTACGTCCATGCTGCGGGGTCGTTCGCGACGCTCGCGCTCCTGTTCGGCCTGACGAGGCTCGCGCTCGGCCTCCTGCTGCAGAGCCAGGCAGACAACACCGTGCGCGTCGCCGTCTTCCTCGCCGACGTGGTCATCTCTCCGCTCCTCTTCCTCGGCGCCGCGATCGTCTATGTCGACCTCGCGGCACGCGTGGGGCTGAGTCGGAAGGAGCGACGCAGGCTCCGCGAGGCCGCGCTCGGCCGCCCGAAGTAGGCTCTGGCCAATCGACGAGGAGGCGATCGGCGTGCCGACGTACCTGATGCTCACGACGCTCACGGAGAAGGGAACGCAGACCCTCAACTCGAACCCGGGGCGGCTGCGCGAGGTGAACCGAGACGTCGAGGAGCTCGGCGCGAAGGTGCTGCATCAATGGGCGGCGCTCGGCACCTACGACTTCGTCAACATCGTCGAGGCCCCGGACGACCTCACGATGGCGAACCTCTCGGTCAAGCTCGGCGCGCGCGGCAGCGTGAAGTTCGAGACCCTGACGCTCGTCCCGGTCGACGAGTTCCTCGCCACGCTGGAGGCATAGCGCCACACTGCAGGGATGAAGGACGTCACGGGACGGCTCGCGCGCGCCTCGAGCCGTCATCCCTGGCGCACGGTAGCGCTCTGGGTCGCGTCCATCGTCCTCTCCGTCGGCGCCATCGCCGGCCTGCTCGGGTCGTCGTTGACGACCGACGCCGAGATGACGAACAACCCCGAGTCGTACCGCGGCTACGACGTCCTGAACGCGCACTTCCCGCCGTCGCCCGACTACGTCAACGAGCTCGTCGTCGTCCGCTCGCGCACGCTCACGGTCGCTGATCCCGGCTTCCGCGCAAGGGTCGAGTCGCTCGCTCGCGCGATCGAGGCGACCGGCGTCACGCAGCCCGTCCACACCTACTACACCTCGCGGGATCGAGCGCTCGTGTCGCCGTCGAGGCACGCCACGGTCATCCCGGTGGGGCTCACGGGTGACGGTGACGCGGGCATCGAGCGCGTGATCCAGGTCGTCGACGCTTCGGCGGGCGGCGCGTTCGAGACAGCGATCACCGGTGAGTTCACCGCCGACCGGGACTTCACGAAGCTCTCCGAGGAGGATCTCCAGAAAGGCGAGCTGCAGTTCGGGCTGCCGGTCGCCCTGATCGTGCTGCTGCTCGTGTTCGGCGCCGTCGTCGCCGGGCTCGTGCCGGTGGTCGTCGCGCTCGTCGCGATCGCCGTCTCCCTCGGTCTCACGGCGCTCGTCGGCCAGGCCTTCGATCTCTCGATCTACGTCGTGAACATGATCTCGGGGATGGGCCTCGCGCTCGGGATCGACTATTCGCTGTTCGTCGTCTCCCGCTACCGCGAGGAGCGCCGTCTCGGCAGCGACGAGTTGACGTCGATCGGCACCGTCGGCTCGACGGCGTGCCGCGCGGTGCTGTTCAGCGGGTCGGCCTTCGTGCTGGCGATGGTCGGGATGGTCCTCGTGCCCGACACGATCCTGCGGAGCCTCGCGACCGGGGCGATCCTCGTCGGCGTCGTCAGCGTCTTCGCGGCGCTGACGCTCTTGCCCGCCGTGCTGGCGCTGCTCGGCGACCGGGTCAACGCGCTCCGCGTCCCATGGCTCGGGCGGCGGGTCGAGCGGAGTGCCGGAGCGGAGGGGAGGGTCTGGTCGCGTGTCGTGCGCTCCGTGACCGCAGCGCCGTGGCTTGCGACGGTTCTGTCCGTCGGCTTCCTCGTCGTCGCAGCACTGCCGATCCTCACCATCGAGACCGGGCTGACAGGCGTGCGCGAGCTTCCGGACCGCTTCCACGCCAAACGCGGCTTCACGATGCTCGAGCAGTCCTTCGGCGTCGGGACGCCCGACGCGGTGCAGGTCGTCGTGGAAGGCGACGTGCGCTCTGCTCCCCTCAAGGCGGCCGTCGCCGAGCTGGCACGGCGAGTCGGCAGCGCGGGAGCCTTCCTTCCGCCGGACGTCTCGACGAGCCCGGACGGCCGTGTGGCGAAGGTCGAGGCGCTCGTGGCCGGCGACAGCCGCGACGAGCGAGCCCTCACGGCGGTGCAGCGCCTGCGCTCCGACGTCGCGCCGTCGGTCTTCGCCGGGCTCGACGCGAAGGTGCTCGTCACGGGCGAGACCGCCGAGGTGATCGACTACCGCAAGCTGACCGACCGCTGGCTGCCGATCGTGTTCGCCTTCGTCCTCGCGCTGAGCTTCGTGCTCTTGACCGTCGCTTTCCGGACGATCGTGCTGCCCGCGGTCGCGATCGCGCTCAACCTGCTCTCGGTGAGCGCGGCGTACGGGCTGATGGTCCTCGTCTTCCTTCACGGGTTCGGTCGCGACTTCCTCGGGTTCACCGAGGTGGACGTGATCGCCGCCTGGCTTCCGCTCTTCCTGTTCGCCGTGCTCTTCGGGCTGTCGATGGACTACACGGTGTTTCTCCTCAGCCGGATCCGCGAGCGGGTCGCGGTCGGAGACCGGACGATCGAGGCCGTGGTGCACGGCGTCTCCTCGACGGCACGGATCATCACGGGCGCGGCGCTGATCATCATCGCCGTCTTCGTCGGCTTTGCGACGGGCGACCAGGTCGAGTTCCAGCAGATGGGCTTCGGCGTCGCGGTCTCCCTGCTGATCGACGCGACGCTCGTGCGCCTCGTGCTGCTGCCGGCGGTGCTCGCGCTGCTCGGCGAGCGAACGTGGTACCTGCCGCGCTGGCTCGGCTGGCTGCCGCACGTGGAGATCGAGGGCGCCGGGGGGTCGCGGCTCCAGGCGTAGCCGGCGAGCCGTCAGAGCTCGATCGTCATCCCGACGGTCGCCTGGACGAACGCGTCGGGGAAGGCGGCGGCGAGTCGGTGAACGGCCTTCCAGCCGGTGCAGTGGGCCGGGGCGAGGAGGCCGGGGGAGAGCTCCGAGAGGGCGTCGACGGTCGGGGCGATGATCGTCTCGAACATCGGGCCGCTGAGGTGAAAGCCGCCGATGACGGCCGCGATTCGTTGCTCCCCGGTCAGCTTCTGGGCGTAGCGGACGGTGTTGACGATCCCAGCGTGGCCGCAGCCGCTGAGCACGACGAGGCCCTGATCGCGCAGCCGGAGCACGAGCGCCTGGTCGTCGAGGATGAGCGGATCGGGCTGCCAGCGCCCGTGGCGGAGCGACTCGTGTCCGCGGAAGCCGACCTCGAACTCGGTCGTACGATCGACCTCGCCGGTGATCAGCGTCGATCCGTCGAGGAGGAACGACGGCCGGCGATCCTCGACGATCTCGAAGCCTGCTCCCTCGAGCGCGGAGCGGCTGGCCGACGGCAGTTCTGCGGGGTCGAGCCCCGGAAAGGTGATCCGCCGGCGGCTCCAGAACTCCGGGTGAATGGTCACGGGCAGCCCGACGCGACCGAGGGTTCGCGCCACGCCCTCCATCCCCGTGACGTGATCCCAGTGCCCATGGCTCAACACGATCACCTCGACGTCGCGTAGCGAGTGCCCGAGCCGGCGCATGTTCTCGACCGCGCCGTTCGGAGAGACACCGGTGTCGAAGAGCAGCGTGCGCTCCCGCCCACCCTTCTCGACGCGGACGAGCGCGGAGAAGCCGTGCTCCGCGATCAGCGTGTCGGGAACCTCTCGAGCGGCGAACTGCGCGGGGACGCGCGGCGCGGACTCGGCAAGAGCCTTCGGCGCGTTGTACCGGGTCACCCGGCCCTCATCCGGGATCAGAAGGTCGGTGACGTTGTCCATCAGCACCGTCACGCGAACTCGCTCGACGGGCTCGAGGTCGATCGGGGTCACGCGGCTCTCCGCCATGCGCCGAGTGATGCTACGACGCCTACGTCTCGCCGAGGAAGCCGGTCGCTCGCGCGGTCACCGCGAGCGGGCTCGTCGGCAACCCGGGCACGGGCTCCGTCGCGTTGTAGCCCACCGGTGCCACGTCGTTCGGCGTGTCCGGGTGGAACAGCGCCGCGAGCAGCTGGATGTGGCCCCGGCCGATGCCGAGCTCCCACTGGCCGCCGCCGTACGCGCCGATCCCGTGCGCCTCGCAGTAGTCGTAGGCGGCGAAGAGCCGCTCGATCGAGCCGAACCGCGAGGGCTTGACGTTGACCGTCCGCGGCGGCCAGCGGAGCGCTGCGATGTCGGCGACGGAGTGGATCACCGCGTCCCAGGTCACGCGGTCCGCGTGCGGCTCGAGGAGCGGGATCGTCTCGGGCGTGAGCGCGGGGTCCTCGATCCACGCCTCCGGGAACTCCTCCAGCACCCGGGCGTAGAGCGCGGGGTCGGGCGGGTTGTCGACCACCGTCCCGCTGTACTGCCCCTTGAGGTCGACGGAGTCGACGCACTGGAGCCGGCGGAGCTCGTCGTAGATCTCGTCCGTCCAGTCGGGCCGTGCGTCGAGCTTGAAGCGCAGCGTGGGGTAGAGCCCGAGGAAGGCGCGGAGCCGTTCCGTCGAGGGTGGGTCGCCGAGCCCTCCGGACGCGACGAACGTGACGGGTTGCGGCTCACGGCCCACCGCACCGCCGAGCGAGATGCCCGCCTGGCGCAGCGCGAGATCGAGCGCGGCGCTCTCGAACGCCCAGCGGCGGTAGTCGACGTACACCTCGCGCTCGGGCGGCTCCGCGAAGAGCGGCAGCGACTCGAGGTGGTGCGAGAAGGAGTCGATCGTCCAGTCGCCGGCGAGTGGTAGCACCGGGCCGCGCGCCTGCTGTGCCTCCTGCTCGCCGGCGTCGTACGTGACGTCCTCTCCCAGCCCTTCCTCGCCTGCCCCGGCGAGCCGGATCACGGTCGTCTTGCGCGTGAACGTGGGCCCGACGATGTACTCGTGCCCCTCGAGCTCGTAGCGCTCGATCGAGAGCGGAAGGTCGCGGACGGTGTCGTAGAGGGCCATCGCGGTCAGAGTGTCGCGTAGGCGGCGGCGATCTCGGCGGCGAGGCCGGCGTTGGCGACGATCAGGTCGCGGTTGACGCGGCGTGTCTCACCGCCTGAGCGCTCGTGGAGCGCGGCGAGCACGTACGGCGTCACGGCCTGACCTGCGACACCGCGGTCGTGGGCCTCGGCGACGATCTCCTCGATGAGCGCGGTGACGTCGAGGCTCTCGTCGGGCGGCCGCCCGACCAGGATGGCGTTCCCACCGAGACGCCAGTGTGCGTCGGCGATCCGCGCGACCTCGGCGGCGCCCTCGACGCGCGCCGAGACGGGCGGCCCGCCCTCGGCCGCATAGAAGAGCGGGAGCGTGTCGACGCCGTAGCCGAGCACGGGGATGCCGAGCGTCTCGAGCAATTCCATCGTCGCCGGCACGTCGAGGAGCGACTTCACGCCCGACGAGGCGATCACGGCGGGCACGCGCGCGCAGACGCCGAGGTCGGCGGACACGTCCGGCGGCGTGGGGAAGCCGCGGTGCACGCCGCCCAGGCCGCCTGTGCCCATGAACCGGATGCCGACCGTCGCCGCGACGGCCAGCGTGCCGCCCACGGTCGTCGCGCCGACGACGCGCTGGACGGCGCAGGCGGCCAGATCGCGCGGCCCGAGCTTCCGCGCCTCCGGTGTGAACCGCTCGAGCTCGGCGCCGGTGAGCCCGACGATGATCAGCCCGTCGAGCACGCCGATCGTGGCCGGCGTCGCGCCGGCCGCCCGGACAGCGGCCTCGCTCGCGAGCCCCACCTCGATTCCCGCCGGCGCGGGAAACCCGTGGGCGACGAGCGTCGTCTCGAGCGCCACGACCGGCCGTTCCTCGGAGAGCGCGGCCTGGACCTCGTCGGCGACCCGGATCAGGTGCTCCACGCGGGCAGCCTAGTCGTGGCCGCACCGGTGACCGTCCGGCCGTGCCCGGCACGTTGTCGGTCGGCGTGTCCCCAACTGCCCCCAGGGGCACCCCGGTGTCCCTGGTGCCACGCTACCGAGAGAAGCCTGACGGAGGTGTGCCGCCTTCGTGCCGAGATCGTGTCGTCCGGGCAACCCAGCATCGGCGCAAACCCAGCGTCCGGCTACCCACGTCGGGGCCAACCGGACGGAGTGGTGGCTCACGGCATCGGGCCAACACGCTGGATGCAGCGGGCCGCCGCCTCGAGCGCGAGGTCGGCGCCGCCGAGGATCCAGCCTGCCGCGAGCGCATCGCCCGCACCGGTCGTGTCGACGACCTCCGCAACCTCGAGCGCGGCTCGCTCGATGCCGTCGAAGGAACATCCGTGGGCCCCGCGCTTGAGGATCCACGCGACGCCTTCGAGTGGGCCCCCGAACAGCTCGTCCTCTTCCTCGTTCGCGAAGACGACGTCCGGCTCGAGCGACTCGACGAGCGCGCGGAAGCGAGCCGCTTCGGCGTCGCGGATCGCGCTCCAGGAGGACAGGTCGACGCTGACTCGGGCGCCCCCTGCGCGCGCGAGGTCGATTGCGCGGACCGCGGCGCGGACGACCGGCTCCGCGAGCAGCGCATATCCCGAGACGTGCAGGTGGTCGCAGGCGAGCCACTCCGGCCGGAGCTCGTCCGGCTCGAGCTGCGTCGCAACGCCGCGGTCCGGGAACATCGACCGCTCGCCGCCGTCTTCGACGAGGGCGACGATCACGCCGTTGCCCTGCGCTGCCACAGGCCCGCAGAGCTCGACGCCGACGGACGCGAGCTGCTCTGCGACGAGGCGACCCTGCGCGTCGGCCGCGCGCTTGCCGAGCCACCGCGATCGGCCGCCGAGCGAGGCCACCCACGCCGCCACGTTGGCCCCCTGGCCACCCGCCGAGAGCGAGACGTGCGCGGGCGTGTCCGCGCCGCGAGCCACGGGGCCTTCGAGTCGGACGGCGACGTCGAGGACGAGGTCTCCCAGAGAGACGACGAGCATCGCCTACGATCGTCTCATGGCCGGTCACGGCGAGCCGCGCGACCCTTCGAGCCGGCGCGGCCGCATGCACTCGTTCCTGCTCGGCGGAGTCGTCGGGGCGTCGGCCGTGGCGGCCGCGATCCGCCGCGGGCGCCGTCGCCGCGCGCGACCGGTGCAGGCAGGGCTCGGCGCCTTCGAGAGCGCGCCGTGCTACCGGGAATTGCTCGAGCGCGAGCGCAGGGACGGCCCGTAACCCCGACGCACGCGTTCCGCCAGCACGACGGTCCGGATGTTGACGTCCGCGTCGCCGATCCCGAGCTGCTGGCCGACGAGGAGCGCCCGGGCGGAGTAGTAGAGGAACGCCTTCGGCGTATGGACGCGGTCGAAGGTCCGCAGCACGAGGAACGGCCCGAAGACACGCGCCTCGTACGGGGCGGAGGGGGTCGGCAGGCGTCGCTCGATCTCGAGCCTCGGCTTCAGGTTGTTGCGCCTGCTGGCGTCGAGCACCCAGACGCCGCGCCCGAGGTCGCCCGCCCGCTCGATCACTCGCAGCGCGAGGCGGTCGTCCGCGCGAGGAACGACAGTGGTCGGGAACGACCGGTTCCGCTCCCAGGCACCGAGGTAGAGCGGTTCGTAGCCGAACAGGACGTCGTCCGGACGGCTCGTCGCTGCGAGCCAGCTCTCCGCCTCGGCGCGGGCGGCCTGTCGCGCGTCGGGCTCCCACTCGAAGAGCGGCGAGGTCCGATGCCACGCCCACGCGATCTCCACGAGCACCAGGCCGACGGTCAACGCAACCGCGATCGTCGGCGTGCGCCGTCCGATCCTGACGACGGTTGCGGCGACAGCGATCGCGAAGAACGGCGCGAGGAAGATCAGGTGTCGTGACTCGGGCGAGGCCGAGCCGCCGAGCTTCGCCAGCGCGAATGCGGCGAACGTGAAGCCGACGAGGCAGAGGACGAGTGTCCGCCCGGGACGTCGGAGCCACTGGAGCCCGACTGCTGCGGCCAGAACGACGGCCAGCGTCACCGGCCACCAGCCCGCGGTCGCGTCCCCTGCGGAGCGCCAGAAGTAGCGGAGCACCGCGGCCGGCCCGCCGAGCTTCTCTCCGCCACCCCCGACGCCGACGTCGAACCGGTCGGCCAGGACGAGATCCGTCAGCCAGAACGGGATCCCGAGCACCAGCACCGCCACGCCGGCGACAACGGCTGCACGGATCCGGTCACGGCGGGCGGCGAGCACGTACGCAGCCTGGCCGCCCAGGAGCAGTACCCCGTACGGATGGGTCGCGACCATGAGCAGGGCGGCGCCGACCCAGAGCGCCCATCGGCCGCGACCGCCGCGCTCGAGTGCCTCGAGGAGCGCCAGCGTGCAGAGCAGCGAGCAGAACAGGAAGAGGCTGTACATCCGCCCGTAGACGCCGTGGAACAGGAAGAGCCAACTCGGCGCGACGAGCACCGTGGCGACGAGCGCAACCCGTCGCCCGGCGAGCCGCAGGCCCAACAGGGCGACGAGAGGCAGGCTCGCGAGCGCGAAGAGCGCGGACGCGAGCCGCAGCCCGCCGAGCCCGAAGCCGAGGTGGGCGACGGTCCAGGCGACGAGGAAGTGGAGCGGCGCGCCGCCACGGTCGCGCGTCACGTGCTCGACGACGCCGGGAAGCGAGTCGCGGCCGACGAACAGCGCCAGCGTCTCGTCCTCGTGCGGCGGCCAGGCCATCAGCTGGTGGAGCAGGAATGCGCCCGCTGCGACCGTCACGCCGCCCACGCCGAGCCAGAGCCACCACTCCGCCAGCCGGACGTGCGGAGACGTCCGCGCGCCCGCCGCCGGAGCCGTCTCCACCCGTGCCTCGATCCCTTGTGTCATGGGGTTTTGGCCGACCTCGCTGGTAGATTGGCCGCCCGATGCCGATCTACGAGTACCGCTGCCCGAACGGGCATACCTTCGAGGTATTCCAGCGGATGAGCGACCCGCCGGCGACCAGCTGCGAGGTCTGCGGCGCGAGCCCCGTCGAGAAGGTGCTGTTCCCGGTGGCGGTGCACTTCAAGGGGTCCGGCTTCTATGCGACGGACTACGGCCGCGGCTCGCGCAAGGGCGCCAAGGAGGGCGAGTCGGGATCGGCGTCGACCGACGGCGCGGGGAAGAAGGAGACGCCTGCCCCGGCCGGCGAGACGAAGAAGAGCTCGGACGCGAAGTCGTCCGACGCGTAGCGCTCAAAGTCGGCGGTCACCGATCACGCAGCCGGGAGCGTAGGGCACGCCTCGGGGGGGAGGAAGCGGAGCGGAGCGGCCGGTGAACATCGCGATCGTGGAGACGTTGTCCTCGGTCCCGAGGATCACCGATTCGCCGCCGACGGTTGCCGGGTCGCCACCGAGCCGGCAGTGGAGGGCCTTGCCCGTGTCGGCGCGGAAGTAGACCCAGCCGAGCTGCATGAGCTCCCAGGCGCTCAGGTCGGTTGCGAGCGGCTTCACGAGGTCGCCCCCCACGAACGGCAGCTTCAGGGACGCCCCGAAGCTCGTGACCTTGTCGAGCGTGGCGGCGACGACCTGCTGCTGGCGCCGCGCCCGGTCGAAGTCGGTCTCGGACGGATGCAGAAGGTTGTGTCGGATCCGCGAGTAGACGAGCGCGCGCCGCCCGTCCATGTGCTGCTTCCCGCGTGCGAAGCGCCAGCCTTTCCAGGCGGAGCACTGGGCCGCAGTCTTGTATGGGCAGTCGAACCTGTTGGACTGGATGCGCCGCGGCACGTCCACGTCGATGCCGCCGACCGCGTCGATCAGCTCCTCGAATCGGTCGAAGTCGACGAACACGACGTGGTTGACGTCGAGTCCGGTCAGATCCTTCACAGTCCGCAGCGCGAGCGCCGGCCCGCCGATCTGGTTCGCCGAGTTGATCTTCGCGACCCCGACCTCCGGGATCTCGACCTGCAAGTCGCGCGGTATGGAGAGGTACGCGAGTCTCCGCTTCCCCGGGTCGGTCCGCAGCAGCATGATCGAGTCGGACCGGTTCGCGCCCTGGCGGCCGGCCCGGTCTCCGCCGTCCGTGCCGAGAACGAGGATCGTCGTCGGCGTCGAGACGAGGAGGCCGTCGCGCTTCTTCAGCAACCGGTCGACGCCGGCGGGTACCCGGTCGTTCGCCTCGGAGACGCCGCCCGACACCGAGAGGTAGCTGCCGACTCCCCAGGCGACGATCAGCACGAGGAGCAGCACGAGCCCGAGGACCACCCAACGGCCGATCCGACGCCGCTTGGGAGTCGACGGCTCGGCCGTGATCGGCGACCCCGGCGGCCTGTTCTTCGAGCCGGATGACGAGGAGCGCGCGAGAGGCACCCGCCCCTTGACCCTGCCGCCCCGATAGAGCCGGTACGGCTTGTCCTGAGCGGGCATGAGGCTCGGTATGGTAGCCGCGTCGTGCCGTCCGACCTGGTCATCGGCGTGGACGTCGGCGGGACGAAGATGCTCGCGGGGCTGGTTGCGCGCGACGGAGCCGTCGGGCGTACCGTCGAGGTGCCGACGCCGACCACGGGCCAGCGGCAGTTTCTCACCGAGCTCGACGCGCTCCTCGATGGGTTTGCGGCCGACGGCGCCGCGATCGGCGTCGGCGTGCCGATGAACCTCGACCGGAAGACCGGCCTCGGCCTCGGCGCTGTCAACCTGCCGCTCCGGGCGCTCGACCTCGCCGGCCATCTTCGGGAGCGGTTCCAGGTCCCGGTGGGCGTCGAGAACGACGGCAACGCAATTGCGCTGGCGGAGTGGCGTGCAGGTGCGGGCCGTGGGACGAACGACCTGGTCGCGCTGGCGCTCGGCACAGGCGTCGGCGGTGGCGTCGTCCTCGACGGAAAGCTCTACCGAGGCTGGGCGGAGCTCGGCCACGTCGTGGTCGACGCGGATGGGCCGCCCTGCCAGGGGAACTGCCACGGTCGCGGCCACCTGGAGGCCGTCGCGTCGGGCGAGGCGGCCGAGCGGGCGGCGGTCGAGCTCTGGGGGCCTGGCGTCGACGCCCACCGCCTCGTGCACGAGGCGATCGACGGCCACGCCGAGGCGCGGAGCGCGCTCGAGCGGATCGGCCACTACCTCGGCCTCGCGATCGGCTCTTTCGTGAACATCTTCGTTCCCGAGGTCGTGGTCGTCGGAGGCGGGTTCGGGACGGCGGCGTGGGAGCTGCTCCGCGACCCGGCGCTCGCGGCGGCACGTCGTGAGGCGCTGCAGCCGGCGGACGAGCAGCTCCGCGTCGTCCAGGCGGAGCTCGGCGACGACGCCGGCCTCGTCGGAGCGGGCCTCGTCGGCTTCGAGGCGCTCGACGGGGAGCGGTAGTCATGCCTCTCCTGGTCTGCGCGACGCCGATCGGGAACCTCGAGGACGTCACGATCCGAGTGCTCGAGGCGCTGAGGAAGGCCGATGCCGTGTTGTGCGAGGACACGCGCCGCACGAAGGTGCTGCTCGACCGGTACGAGATCCGTGCGCGGAGCCTCGTCACCGTGCACCGCCACAACGAGGCGCGCCAGGCTCACGATCTCGTTCCGCGACTGTCGGCGGGCGAGACGCTCGCGCTGGTCTCCGATGCGGGCCTTCCCGGCGTCAACGACCCCGGGGGACGGCTCGTGTCCGCGGCGCTCGAGGCGGGGGTCGAGGTCACCGTCCTCCCGGGCCCCAGTGCGGTCGAGACCGCCCTTGTCGCGAGCGCGCTCGCAGCGGCGCAGTACCGCTTTCTGGGCTACCTGCCGCGGCGCGCCGCGGAGCTCGACGCGCTCTGGCACGAGTCGCGCGACTGGCCGTACGCCGCCGTGGCGTTCGAGTCGCCCAAGCGTCTTCCCACGTCGCTCGCGGCGCTGGCGCGAATCGACCCGGAACGGCGAGTCGCCGTCTGCCGAGAGCTGACGAAGCGCTTCGAGGAGGTCGTCCGGGGGACGGCCGCGGAGGTCGAAGGTCGGTTCCGCGAGGCGCCGAAGGGGGAGATCACAGTCGTCCTCGGACAGCCCGCCGCGAGGCCGCGCTCCCTCGACGATGCGGTCGCCGCCGTGCGCGACCTCGTGGCCGCCGGATCCGCCCGTGGAGCGGCGGCGGACGCCGTCGCCAGGCTCTCGGAGCTCCCCCGGAACGAGCTGTACCGCCGCTCGCTCACGGCGCCCGATTGACTCCGTCCGCCGGCCCCGCTACCCTTCCACTGCCGCGTTGCCCGCGCAGAAAATGAAGGAGGTGCTTCGTGCATCGTCTTCTCTTGCTCGGCGCGACGAGCGTCGCGGCCCTCGTCGTTTCCGGCCCGGCGGCCGCGTGGTCGTGGCCCGCGGACGGTGACGTCCTCCGGCCCTTCGCGCTCGGGAGCGACGCCTATGCCGCGGGGCAGCACCGCGGGATCGACGTCGCGGGGGCCGACGGGTCGCCGATCCGCGCGCCGGCGTCCGGCACCGTGAGCTTCGCCGGCTCGCTCCCGACCTACGGGCGCAGCCTCACGATCCTCACGGCTGACGGGTATGCCGTCACGCTCGTCCACCTCGGGTCGATCGAAGTCCAGAAGGGCGACACGGTCGACGAGGGCTCGGCCGTCGCGACGATGGGGTCGAGCGGTGAGCCCGAGCATGCGGCCCCGAGCGTCCACCTGGGCGTTCGTGTCGCGTCGGAGGCCGAAGGGTACGTCGACCCGCTCGGGCTGCTGCCCCCGCGCGGCGTGACACGGCCGTCGACGCCGGAGTCGCCGGCTCCGGTCACGACGACGGCGCCTGCTGCCTCGTCCGTGCCAGCGCCGCCCGCGACGCCGCCCACCGCGGCGCAGCCGGCACCGGTGTCCGTGGCGGCCCCCGCTTCGGGTGGAGCTTCCGCTCCCACGTCGGCCGCGGCATCAGCCTCGGCGTCGCCGCCGGCCGCTGCGGCTCCGGCGGGCGGAGCGGCGGCGACACCGTCTCCCGAGTCGTCGGCGCCGGCGACGCCGCAGGCCGCCGCTCGGGCGCCTTTGGATGGAGCGGGCTCCGGTACGGCTCCGTCCGCGACGGGGGCAGCGACCGGGACTACAGCGTCGCCGGCCGAGGAGTCGGCCGCCGCATTCACCGTGTCGTCCTCCGGCGAGCGGCCGGTCGCCGGCGCGGCCGTTGCAGCGCCCGCGACCGCAGCACGCCAACCGCTCGACGCCGCGTCGCCGCGCGGGCGGCGCGGCACTCCCGCCCACGAGTCGGTCGACGGCGGCTCCGTGCCCGGCCCGACGGTGGATCCACTGCCGTTGGCTGGAACCGTGGCCGTGCCCGCGGCGGGTCCGAGCACGTCGCCGTCGGTTCGCGTGCGAGCGGCACTCCACGATGGCTCACAGGCAGACGGCCGGCGTCACCGGGCCATGAAGCTGCAGGGACCGGCGCCCGTGGAGAACGTCGCAGCGACCAGGCCATCGGGCGTCGTCGCCGTCGACGCTCGACAGCCTGCGCCGCCCTCGAGCGAGGCGGCGACCGCTCACACGGTCTCCCCACGCGATCCGAGGCTTCACGCGATGCTCGCCGCGGTGGCACTCGTGGCGTTGTCGGCGGCGGGGATCCTGGCGAAGACCGCCCGTAGAATCGCCGGTGATGGATCCGTACTACGTCACCACGCCGATCTACTACGTCAACTCCACGCCGCACATCGGACACGCGTACACGACGGTGGCAGCGGACGTCTTCGCGCGCCATCAGCGGCAACGCGGTCGTGACACGTTCCTCCTCACGGGCGTCGACGAGCATGCGTCGAAGGTCGCTCGAGTCGCCGAGGAGCAGGGGCTCGCTCCGCAGGAGTACGCCGATCGGATCGTCGAGGCGTGGCGGGCGCTCCCCGCCCGCCTCGGCGTGGCGCCCGACTTCTTCATCCGGACGAGTGACGAGGGCCACAAGCGGTTCGTGCAGGAGTTCCTCGAGAAGATCCGGTCGAACGGGCGGGACGACATCTATCAGGGCGTCTACGCGGGGCTCTACTGCGTCGGCTGCGAGGCCTTCAAGACCGAGGCGGAGCTCGTCGACGGCAAGTGCCCGGAGCACGACGTCGAGCCCGAGCGGATCGAGGAACGGAACTGGTTCTTCCGCCTGTCGGCCTACCAGGAGCAGTTGCTCGCGC
Source organism: Gaiella sp. (assembly GCF_035558935.1). Classification (GTDB taxonomy): domain Bacteria; phylum Actinomycetota; class Thermoleophilia; order Gaiellales; family Gaiellaceae; genus Gaiella. The sequence continues at coordinate 15,964 of NZ_DATMBZ010000152.1, forward strand.
TCTACGACGAGCGGCCGGACTTCGTGCTTCCGGCGTTCCGTGCGAACGAGGCGCGGTCGTTCATCGCAGGCGGGCTCCAGGACTTCTCGATCAGCCGCGAAGGGCTGTCGTGGGGCATCCCGATCCCCTGGGACCCCGCCCAGGTCGCCTACGTCTGGGCCGACGCGCTCGTCAACTACCTGAGCGCGTTGACCTATGCCCGTCCGGGCGAGGACCTCATTCCGCGCTACTGGCCGGGCGTCCGCCACCTGCTCGCGAAGGACATCCTCCGCTTTCACTGCGTCTACTGGCCCGCGATGCTGCTCGCCGCCGGCTACGACGTCCCACGACAGCTCTTCGTGCACGGATACCTCCTGCTCGACGACCGCAAGATCTCCAAGTCACGCGGCAACGTCGTCGACCCGCTCGAGCTCGTCGACGTCTACGGAGCGGATGCCGTCCGCTTCTGGTGCGCGCGCTCGGTCTCGTTCGGGCAGGACGGGACGGCGTCGGTCGACGGCGTGAAGGAGCGCTACGAGCGCGAGCTCGGCAACGACCTCGGCAACCTGCTCTCCCGCACGACGGCGATGGTCGCTCGCTACCGGGACGGCGCCGTCCCGCAGGCGCCGGACGCCGGGTCCGAGGTCGGCGCGATGCTCGGCCCGCTCGGCGCCGACATCGCCGACCGGCTGGACGCGTTCGACCTGACGGGTGCGCTCGAGCGGATCTGGGAGGTCGTGCGCGGGCTCAACCGGCACGTCGAGGCGACGGCTCCGTGGCAGCTCGCGAAGGACGACGCCCACGCGGAAGAGCTCGACCGCGTGCTCTACGACCTCGTGGACGGGCTCCGGGCCGTGGCCGTCGCACTTGCGGCGTACCTGCCCGAGACCACGGAGCGCATCCTCGTCGCGCTGGGCCAGCCGGTCGTGCTCGACTGGGACGAGGTCGCGTACGGGCGGGCCCGGCCCGCGAGTGGCGTCGAGCCAGCTCCACCGCTCTTCCCGCGGGTCGACGAGCCGACTCTCGCGGCGTGAGCGCCCTCCGGCGGCCTCGTGCGGGCTGCAGCGCGCTCCATCGGTGCACCGGCCGGAGCGTCCTCTGGCCCTGACGGAGCAGCCCGAGAGGATTCTCGTCGCGGTCGCGTGGCCGTACGCGAACGGGCCGCGTCACATCGGGCACGTGGCCGGCTTCGGCGTCCCGTCGGACGTCTTCGCCCGCTACCACAGGCTGCGGGGGAACGACGTGCTGATGGTGAGCGGGACGGACGAGCACGGGACTCCGATCATGGTCGCGGCCGACCGGGAAGGCGTCACGCCGCAGGAGCTCGTCGACCGCAACAACGCGGTGATCCGCGAGGACCTCCGCCGGCTCGGGCTCTCCTACGACCTCTTCACGCGCACCACCACGGCGAACCACCACCGTGTGGTGCGCGACGTGTTCCGAACGCTCTACGACCGCGGCTACCTCGTCGAGCGCACGACCCTCGGCGCGTTCTCCGCGGCGACCGGCCAGACGCTCCCCGACCGCTACATCGAGGGCACCTGTCCGATCTGCGGCTTCGCCGAGGCGCGCGGCGACCAGTGCGACAACTGCGGCAACCAGCTCGACCCGCAGGATCTGATCGAGCCCCGCTCGAAGGTCGACGGGGAGCCGCCCGTCTTCAGGGAGACGTCGCATCTCTTCCTCGACCTGCCCGTGTTCCGCGACAGGCTCCGGACGTGGATCCAGGACCAGCGGCACTGGCGGCCGAACGTCCGTCGGTTCTCGCTGCAGCTGCTGGACGGGCTACGCGCTCGGCCGGTGACGCGCGATCTCGACTGGGGCGTCCGCGTCCCCGTGCCCGGGTACGAGGAGCGGGAGGACAAGCGGATCTACGTCTGGATGGACGCGGTGGTGGGCTATCTCTCGGCGTCCGTCGAGTGGGCCGTGAACCGCAGTGAGCCGGACGCATGGCGGCGCTGGTGGCAGAGCCCGGGTGCGCGGCACTACTACTTCATGGGGAAGGACAACATCGTCTTCCATTCCGTGATCTGGCCGAGCCAGCTCATCGGCTACGGGACGGGCGGTGATCTGGGAGACGGCAAGGCTCTCGAGCTGCCCTACGACATCGTCTCCAGCGAGTTCCTGACAATGGAGGGAAAGCAGTTCTCGACGAGCAGGAACGTCGTCATCCACGTCGGCGACTTCCTCGACCGCTACAGCGCCGACAGCCTTCGGTACTACCTGACGGCCGCCGGGCCCGAGACGCAGGACAGCGACTTCACGTGGGCCGAGTTCGTGCGTCGCAACAACGACGAGCTCGTTGCGACGTGGGGCAACCTCGTCCACCGCACGCTGCAGAGCGTGCACAGGAGCTTCGGCGCCGTGCCGGAGCCGTCGAAGCTGCTCGACGTCGACGAGGCGGTGATCGCCGACGTCGAGGCCGGGTTCGCGACCGTCGGCGCCGAGATCGAGCGCGCAAGGTTCAGGTCGGCGCTCGGGGAGGTCATGGCGCTCGCCGCTCGCGTGAACCGGTACCTCAGCACGGAGGCTCCCTGGGCCCTGATCGAGACCGACCGAGAACGCGCGGCCACGGTTCTGTACGTCGCCGTCCGCTGCGTCGACAGCCTCAAGGTCCTCTTCACGCCGTTCCTGCCGCACTCGAGCCAGGCGCTGCACGAGCTGCTGGGTCACGAGGGCTGGATTGCCGGCCCGCTCGAGTTCCGCGAGATCACCGACGCGGACGGCTACCTGCACACGGTGCTCACCGGCGACTATGCCTCGTGGATCGGCCGCTGGGAGCCGAGCTCGCTCGAGCCGGGCCGGCCGCTGGCCAAGCCTGTCCCGCTCTTCGCGAAGCTCGATCCGGAGACGGTCGTCGCTTCCGAGCTCGAGCGGATGCGGGGGGCGGCGGCGTGATCGACACGCATGCCCATCTCGACGCGCTCGAGGGAATCGACGAGATCCTCACGCGGGCGAGGGACGCCGGGGTGACGCGGGTCGTCACGATCGGCACGGGGATCGAGTCGTCGCGGCGGGCGCTGGCGATCGCGGCCGAGCAGCCGGGGGTCTACGCCGTGGTCGGCATCGACCCGCACCAGGCGGCGACTCCCGAGGCCTCGAAGGTGGGCGAGCTGCGCGAGCTCGTCGGCAACCCGTGCGTCGTGGCGATCGGGGAGACGGGGCTCGACGGGCACCACGGCGCGGAGACGCTCCACGAGCAGCGGGCCCTCCTGGATGACCAACTCGCGCTCGCGTCGGACCTTGGTCTGGCGGTCGTGATCCATAGCCGCGCGGCGAGCGCAGAGACGGCCGCGGCGCTCGCTCCGTTTCCCGGGGCGGTGATCCTGCACTGCTTCTCGGAGCCGGACCTGCTCGAGCCCGCTCTCGAGCGGGGCTACTTCGTCTCGTTCGCCGGGAACGTCACGTATCCGAAGGCACAGAGCCTCCGCGACGCGGCCACGCGGGTCCCGATCGACAGGATCCTCGCGGAGACGGACAGCCCGTATCTCGCCCCGCAGCCCGTCCGGGGGCAGCGGAACGAGCCGCTGCACGTGCTCCATACGCTCGCGGCGCTCGCCGAAGCGCGAGGGCAGGCCCCGGACGAGCTCGAGCTGCGGATCGACGAGAACGCGAACGTCGCGTTCGGCCTCGGGTCATGACGAGAGTCGTGCCGAAGCGGCGGCTCGGCCAGCACTTCCTCGTCGACCGCAACGTGCTCGGCGTGATCGAGCGGCTCGCGCGACTCACGCCCCACGACGTCGTCCTCGAGGTCGGGCCGGGCCTCGGCGTTCTCACGGCATTCCTCGCCGACCGCGTTCGGCACGTGCATGCGATCGAGCTCGACCGCAGCCTCGAGCCCCGGCTCCGCGAGATGCTCGCGGGACGGGCCGATGTCGAGCTCGTGTTCGCCGACGCGCTCGCCGTGGATCTCGCCGCGCTCGAGCCGCCCCCCGGGAAGCTCGTCGCGAACCTGCCGTACAACGTCGCGACCCCCGTCGTCGCGGAGACGCTCACCGGCGTGCCGGCGCTCTCGTCGTGGTGTGTGATGGTGCAGCGCGAGGTCGCCGAGCGCTTCTTCGCCGAGCCGGGCACGAAGGCGTACGGCGCAGTGTCGGTGCTCGTCCGGCTCCATGCCCGTCGCACGGGCTTCCATCCGGTCTCCCGCACTGTCTTCCGCCCGCCGCCCCGCGTCGACTCGGCACTCGTGGCGTTCGAGAGGATCGAGCCCCCGCCGAAGGCCGATGCCGTGCTCCGCGTGGTCGGCGGCGCCTTCGGCCACCGGCGCAAGACGCTCGCGAACTCGCTCGCTCTCTCCGGCGTCGCGTCGCGGGAGCAGGCGGTCGAGGCGCTCGCGACGATCGGCCGGCGCGGGGACGTACGCGCCGAGGCGCTGGAGCCGGGGGAGTTCGTGCTTCTCGCCGGGGCCCTCGGCCCGTGAGCGGTTGGCGCACCGCTTCGGCTCCGGCGAAGCTGAATCTCGCGCTCGTCGTGGGGCCGCTCCGCCCCGACGGAAAGCACGAGGTCGTAACAGTGCTCGAGAAGCTCGAGCTGGTCGACACCGTTTCAATGCGCCCGGCGGGCTCGACGAGCGTCGAGGGATTCGCGGGCGACACGCTCGTCCGCTCGGCTCTCGACGCCGTGTCCGCCGCCGGTGGGGGCGACATCCGTTTCGAGGCGCGGCTCGTGAAGCGGATTCCCGTCGCGGCAGGGCTTGGCGGAGGCTCGAGCGACGCTGCCACGGCGCTCTTCCTCGCGAACGGTCTGCTCCCGAAGCCGCTCGCCGGTGCCGAGCTGGAACGGCTCGCCGGATCGCTCGGTGCGGACGTGCCCTTCTTCCTCCACCACGGCCCGCAGCTCGGGACGGGCGACGGCACGGCGCTCGAGCCGCTCGAGCTCCCGCGCGACTACACCGTGGTGCTCGCGCAGCCGCACGGCAAGACGAAGAGCTCGACGGCAGACGTCTACGCAGCGTTCGACGCGCGCACCGGGGCGGCCGGGTTCGAGGAGCGTCGAGGGCACCTTCTCGAGGTTCTCGAGCAGGTTCGGTCGACGGGCGACCTCGCGCGTCTGCCGCCGAACGACCTGGCATCGTCTCCTCTGGCTGCGGAGCTCGTTGTCCTGGGCGCGGTCCGCGCCGACGCGACGGGCGCCGGCCCGACGGTCTTCGGCCTTTTCGCGGATCCGCTCGACGCCGTGCGAGCGGCGGAGGCGCTTGCGGACAGAGCGGCGACGTGGGTGACGAAACCGGCCTGAGAGCCCCGGCACGCGGACGCTCGCGCAGGACGTTCATCCGTGTCAGAGACACGTGTTTGCTCGCCGCCCTGAGCGCGGTCCCCCGGTCCGCAAGGAGCTGCCGACGATGCCGCTGGTACCTTCATTTGCGATGGCGAGCGAGGTCCTCATCGAGCACGGCGAGAGCCGCCTTGCACGCCGCGTACGGCACAACCGCTACAAGATCGCCCTTGCGATCGCCGTGATCGAGGGCATCCTCGTGCTCGTCGGCGCGATTCCCTGGTGGCTCGTCGTGCTCCTCGCGCTCGGGGCGCTCGCCGGGTATGTCGGCTGGGGGCGGGAGCACAAGAGCGCGGACGTGCGCCTCGTCACGTGGACCGCGGCCGTCTCGCAGCTCGTCGTGGTGCTCGTCCCGATCCTCGCGGGCGCGGTGGTCGTGCTCGCCGCGGTCGCCGTCGTGGCCGTCGCGGCGCTCGCGCTCGCGGCGCTGCTGCTCGACCGCCGGTAGAGCGCTCGCGCTCCGTTTCCGACCGCCGACGCGGGGTAGACTGCCCGTCCGTGCTCTGGGGCGTGGCCAAGCGGTAAGGCAACGGGTTTTGGTCCCGTGATCCCAGGTTCGAATCCTGGCGCCCCAGCCATCGTTATCCCGTGATGCCGACGAGACCCGCTGCAGTCGTGATGGCCGGAGGCCTCGGGACGCGGATGCGTTCCACCGTCGCGAAGCACCTGCACCCGCTGCTCGGCCGGCGGATGGTGGACTGGGTCGTCGAGGCGGCCCGGCCGCTCGGTGTCTCGCCGCTCGTCGTCGTGGTCTCGCCGGAGAACGCGGGGGCGTTCGACGGGCTCGACGTCGCGATCCAGGAAAGGCCGCTCGGCACCGGCGACGCGGTGCGCTCCGCGCACACGGCGCTCGACGGAGCGGACGAGGTGCTGGTTCTCTCCGGCGACACGCCCCTCCTGACGACCGCGCTGCTCGAAGACCTCCTGGCGGCCCATCGCAGCGAAGAGGCGGCCGCAACCGTTCTCTCCTTCGTGCCCGAGGACGTCCGCAGCTACGGCCGGATCGTGCGAAAGGGGACAGGCGATCTCGTCGAGATCGTCGAGGCGTCGGACGCGACGCCGGAGCAGCTCGAGATCCCCGAGGCAAACTCCTCGATCTACGTCTTCAGCGCCGCCGCACTCTGGCCGGCGCTCGACGCCCTGACGCCCGCGAACACCCAGGGCGAGCTCTACCTCACCGACGCCGTCCGCGCGATCGTCGATGCGGGACGCCGCGTCCGGGTGCACCAGGCTGCCGACCCCGCGGAGGCGGAAGGCGTCAACACGCGGGTCGAGCTCGCCGCGGCGGGCGCTGCGTTGCGGGACCGGATCAACCGCGGGCACATGCTCGCCGGCGTCACGATCGTCGATCCGGCGTCGACCTGGATCGAGCCGACCGTGACACTCGAGGCGGACGCAGTCGTCCACCCGTTCACCGTTCTACAGGGCGCGACGACCGTCGCGGAGGGCGCGCAGGTCGGGCCGCACGTGGTCGCCGTCGACGCCGCGATCGGCCCCGGCGCGCTCGTGGGGCCGTTCTGTTACCTTCGCCCCGGCACGGTGCTCGGAGCATCCTCCAAGGCAGGCACGTTCGTCGAGCTCAAGAACACCGAGCTGGGCGAGGGCACCAAGGTGCCGCATCTCTCGTACATGGGTGACGCGACGATCGGCGATCGCACGAACATCGGGGCGGGCTCCATCACGGTGAACCTTCCGCACGGCGGCGGCCCGAAGCAGCGGACCGAGGTCGGCCGTGACGTCAGGGTCGGTGTGGACACTGTGCTGGTTGCACCGGTCACCCTGGGAGACGACGCGTGGACAGCCGCCGGCACGGTCGTGACCGACGACGTCCCGGAGAACGCCCTCGTGGGGTTCCCGCCGAGACAGACGGTGAAGGAGGGGCGCGGTGGACGTCGGAACGATTGAGCAGGCGCTGCCCGGCCTCGAGCAGGCGCCGCCGGTGCCGGCCTTGAAGCCCGGGCACGCGCTCCCGCTGACACCGCAGAAGCGGCTGATGGTGTTCTCCGGGCGCTCCCATCCGATCCTCGCCGAGCGGATCGCGGAGCGGCTCGGCGTCGACCTCGGCGAGGTCGAGCTCAAGACCTTCGCGAACGACGAGACGTATGTGCGCTACTGCGAGTCGGTCCGCGGTGCGGACGTCTTCGTCGTCCAGACGGGAAGCCCGCCCGTCGACCAGCACCTGATGGAGCTGCTGCTGATGATCCAGGCCGCTCGGCTGGCGTCGGCGAAGCGGATCACGGCGGTGATCCCCTGGTTCGCCTACTCGCGCCAGGACCGGAAGGCGAAGCCGCGCGAGCCGATCTCCGGGCGGCTCGTGGCGGACATGCTGCAGCTGGCGGGCGTCGATCGGCTGCTCACCATGGATCTCCACGCCGGCCAGATCCAGGGCTTCTTCACCATCCCCGTCGACCACATGACGGCGCAGCAGCTGTTCGCGCGCCACTTCCGGGACCTCGGCCTGTTCGGCGACGGCGTCGTCTCGGTCGCTCCCGACGCCGGCCGCGCAAAGGTCGCCGTGCGGTTCGCCGAGATGCTCGAGGCCGAGTTCGCCGTGATGCACAAGACGCGGCCCGCCCACGAGCAGGCCTCGGTCACCGAGGTGACTGGTCGTGTGCGCGACAAGATCTGCATCGTCGGCGACGACGTGACGACGACGGGCGGAACGCTGATCGCCGGCGCCAGGGCGCTGCGCGAGCAGGGCGCGCGGGAGGTCTGGGTCTACGTCACCCATGCGTTGCTGAGCCGCGAGGGGCTGGAGCGGCTCGCCGGCGCCGACGACATCACCGGGATCGTCGTCACCGACACCGTGCCGATCGACCCGCGCGAGCGCCCCGACAACCTCACCGTCCTCACGGTCGCGCCCCTCCTCGCGGAGACGATCATGAACGTCTTCTCCGACGACTCCGTCTCGGCGATCTTCGGCGGCGAGAACCAGCTGTTCTAAGGAGAACGGCTCAGCCACAGGGCTGGGCCGTTGTTTCTACCCCAACTTTCTACCGGCGGGGTCAGTATCCACGACGTGCGCTACCTTCGGGAGATGGCGCAGGAGCCCGATCGGAACATGACGTGCAGCAAGTGCGGCGTGGTGACCGTGCACCGGGTGTTCAGCACCCGGGACGGGAACGGCAAGGTGACCCGCTCCTGCACATGCAAG
>NZ_DATMBZ010000153.1:0-16420 GCF_035558935.1 Gaiella sp.
GGCAGACGTTCTCCGACGAGGAGTGCGAGACGCTCCTGCGCGGGTTCCTCTCGCCGGCGCTCTTCGACGCCGGGCTGATCTGCCGGACGGACGATCGCGGCGACCCCGTCGTCCAGATCTCGCCGCCGCTCGTCGCGACCGAGACGGAGATGGACGAGATCGTCGGCATCCTGGGCGACGTGTTGGGCGAGGCACAGCGGCGGATGCGTGCGTAGTCCGATCAGCCGATCCGTAACCACCTGGTAACAAGACCCCGGAGTAGGGTTTCCCGCACCCTTCCCCGTTCCCGGAGCGGGCAACCTGGGGTGCGTCGAAACCGAATGAGCCGAGGAGAGAGATGAGCAATGACAACGGGACGGTCGTTGTCGCGCGCGACGTGACACGGCGCTACGGCGAGGGCGAGACGGCGGTCGACGCGCTCCGCGGGATCTCCGTCGAGGTCCCCCGCGGGAAGCTCACCGCCGTGATGGGTCCTTCCGGGTCGGGCAAGTCGACGCTGATGCACATCCTCGCCGGCCTGGACAAGCCGACTTCCGGCTCCGTCGCGATCGCCGGCAAGGAGATCACGACGCTCAAGGACTCCGACCTGACGAAGCTCCGGCGCGAGCACATCGGCTTCGTGTTCCAGTTCTTCAACCTCCTGCCGATGCTCAATGCAGAGGAGAACATCCGGCTGCCGCTCTCGATTGCCGGCGAAAAGCCGGATCCCGCGTTCTTCGAGCAGCTCATCGGGTCCGTCGGGCTCGGCGACCGGCTCGGCCATCGTCCGTCCGAGCTCTCCGGCGGCCAGCAGCAGCGCGTCGCGATCGCGCGCGCGCTCGTGTCCCGCCCAGATGTCGTGTTCGCCGACGAGCCGACCGGCAACCTCGACTCGCATACCGGCAACGAGATCCTGGAGCTCCTGCGCCACTCCGTGGAGGACCTCGGCCAGACGATCGTGATGGTCACCCACGAGGCACGCGCGGCGGCGATCGCCGACCGCGTCCTCTACCTCGCGGACGGGCTGATCGTGCGCGAGCTGTCCGGCGCCACGCAGCACGAGATCGGCGAGGCGATGGAGGAGATCGCCGCGCTGTGACCGCGTTCACCCTCAAGGGCCTTCTCACCAGGAAGCTCCGTACCGCGCTGACCGCGGTCGCGATCGTGCTCGGCGTCGCGACGGTGAGCGGCACCTTCGTGCTCACCGACTCGATCGACAAGGCGTTCGACGCGATCTTCTCGGACGTGTATCGGAACACCGACGCGACGATCACGCCGAAGTCGGCGTTCGACACCGGCGACAACGGGACGACGGAGGCGGCCTTCGACGCGTCGCTCCTGCCGCAGGTCAAGGCGTTGCCCGACGTGAGGGACGCCATCGGGGGCGTCGCGAGCGACAGCGCGCAGCTCGTCCTGAACGGGAAGGCGATCGCCTTCGGGGGCGCGCCGAACCTCGGCTTCTCCGTCGATCCGTCGCGGCCGGAGTTCAACAGCCTGTCGCTCGTCCAGGGCACATGGCCGAAGGCCGACGAGGTCGTCGTCGACCGCTCGACGGCGGACAAGAAGGACTTGAAGGTCGGGCAGACCATCGGTGTCCAGGTCCTCGGGCCCGTCGAGCAGCTCCGGATCTCGGGGCTCGTCAAGTTCGGTGCCGTCAGCTCGATCGGCGGTGCGACGCTCGCCGGCTTCGACCTCGCAACGGCGCAGCGCCTGTTCGGCAAGGAGGGCAAGCTCGACCAGATTCGCGTCGCGGCGAAGCAGGGCGTCTCGCCGCAGAAGCTCATCGCCCAGATCCGCGAGATCCTGCCGCCGAACACCGAGGTGCGCACCGGCGACGCGCAGGCGCGGGAGGACGCCAAGTCGACCGACGAGTTCATCTCGTTCCTGCGCTACTTCCTGCTCGCCTTCGGCGTGATCGCGCTCTTCGTCGGGGCATTCGTCATCGTCAACTCGCTCTCGATCACGATCGCCCAGCGGACGCGCGAGCTCGCGACGCTGCGGACGCTCGGTGCGTCCCGCCGCCAGGTGCGGACGTCGGTCGTGCTCGAGGCGCTCGTGATGGGCGTGCTCGCCTCGATCGTCGGCCTCTTCCTCGGTCTCGGCCTCGCGAAGGGCCTCTTCTCGCTGTTCGACGCCGTCGGGTTCACGCTGCCGAACAACGGGCTCCTGTTCGAGACCCGGACGGTCGTCGTCTCGCTCGCACTCGGGATCGTCGTCACGCTGATCGCGAGCTTCTTCCCGGCACTGCGGGCCACGCGGGTGCCGCCGATCGCTGCCGTCCGCGAGGGCGCGGAGCTGCCGCCCGGACGGTTCCATCGCTTCCGCACGCCGGCCGCCGTCGTGCTCACCGTCCTCGGCTTCGGGCTCCTGATCCTCGGCCTCTTCTCCCACGGGACGTCGACCGTCCTGCTGCTCTTGATCGTCGGCACGGTGCTCGTCTTCATCGGCGTGGCGATGCTCTCCGCGCCGTTCATCCCCGCCCTGTCCGGCTTCCTCGGGTGGCCCGCGACGCGCATCGGCGGCGCCGCCGGCTCGCTCGCACGGGACAACGCGCGCCGGAACCCGCAGCGCACCGCGTCGACCGCCGCCGCACTGATGATCGGCCTCGCGCTCGTCACGCTCGTCGCGACGCTCGCGGCCGGGATTACGACGACGTTTCGGAGCGCTGTGAAAGACATCTTCGTGGCCGACTATGCGATCACCGCGCAGAACAACTACTCGCCGATCCCGATCTCGATCGGGGAGAAGGCCGGCGCGGCACCGGGCGTGACCGCGGTCGGCAGCGTCCGCACGGGCGACTCGCTCGTCTTCGGCAAGCGCGAGTTCACGACCGCCGTCACCCCGGGCGCGAAGGACGTGATGAACCTGAAGTGGAAGCAAGGCTCGCAGGAGACGATGGCCACGCTCGGCGCCGACGGGGCGTTCGTCGACGACGGGTTCGCGAAGGACCACAAGCTGTCGCTCGGCTCGACGATCCCCGTCACGTTCGTCACCGGGAAGCAGCGGACGTTCCAGGTCAAGGGCATCTTCGACCCGCCGACGGGCGGCTCGCCCTTCGGTCCGGTCACGATCTCCGCGGCGACCTGGGACGCCGAGAACCCGCAGCCGAAGGACCTCTACACCTTCGTCAAGGTCGCCGGCGGCGAGTCGGACGCGAACGTGGCCGCGCTCGAGAAGACGCTCTCCGGCTACCCGAACGCGAAGGTGCAGACCCAGGGCCAGTTCATCGACAACCAGATCTCGGGGCTCAACTCGGTGCTCAACATCCTCTACGTCCTGCTCGCGCTCTCGGTCATCGTCAGCCTCTTCGGGATCGTGAACACGCTCGTGCTGACGGTCTTCGAGCGGACACGGGAGATCGGGATGCTGCGCGCGATCGGCCTCACGCGCCGTCAGACGCGGCGGATGATCCGCCACGAGAGCATCATCACCGCGCTGATCGGGGCGTTCGTCGGGATCGTGCTCGGGCTCGTGCTGGCAGGGATCCTGATCGCGAAGGTCGACTTCCTCGAGTTCACGTTCCCGACAGCGCAGGTGATCATCTTCACCGTCGCCGCGATCATCGTGGGGATCCTCGCGGCGATCTTCCCGGCACGCCGAGCGGCGAGACTCAACCCGCTCGAGGCGCTGCACTACGAGTAGGGGCGCTCCGGCGCCCCTGCTCCGGGGGGACTCCGTTCAGCTCGAGCGCGCCTTCCGGGCGACGCCGTCGCGTTCCGCCGCCTCGGCCACTGCGGCTGCGACCCTCGGTGCGACGTCCCGATTGAAGACGCCCGGGATCACGTATTCGGGCCCGAGCTCGTCCGGTGCGATCACCGTCGCCAGCGCGTGACTCGCCGCGACCTTCATGCCCTCGGTGATCGCGCTCGCGCGGACGTCGAGCGCGCCGCGGAAGACGCCGGGGAACGCGAGCACGTTGTTGATCTGGTTCGGGTAGTCCGAGCGCCCCGTCCCGACGACGGTCACGTGCTCGGCGATCTCCTCCGGCGCCACCTCCGGGTTCGGGTTGGCCATCGCGAAGACGATCGCGCCCGGCGCCATCGTCCGGACGCCCGCAGCCGTGATCGCGCCGGGCGCGGAGAGGCCGATGAAGACGTCGGCGCCGGCGAGCAACTCGTCCGCCGTGCCCTGCCGGTTGTCCGGGTTCGAGCGCTCCGCGAACGCCGCCTTGGCGTCGGAGAGGTCGACCCGGCCACGGTAGACCGCACCGCGCTGGTCGGCCCCGATCACGTTGCGGGCGCCGGCGTGCATGAGGATGTCGGCGGTCGCAATCCCCGCAGCGCCGACGCCGGTCATCACGATGGTGACGTCCTCGAGCCGCTTGCCGACGACCTCGAGCGCGTTGACGACCGCGGCGAGGGTCACGATCGCGGTCCCGTGCTGGTCGTCGTGGAACACGGGGATGTCGAGCTCGTCGCGCAGACGCTGCTCGATCTCGAAGCAGCGGGGCGCGGAGATGTCCTCGAGGTTGATGCCGCCGAACGTCGGCGCGAGCGCCTTGCAGAACGCGACGATCTCGTCGACGTCCTTCGTCGGGACGCAGAGCGGGAAGGCGTCGACGTCGCCGAATTCCTTGAAGAGGACCGCCTTGCCCTCCATCACCGGCATCGCCGCCTCGGGGCCGATGTCGCCGAGCCCGAGCACCGCGGTGCCGTCGGACACGACGGCCACGGTGTTCTTCTTGATCGTCAGGTTCCAGGCGGAATCCGGGTCCGCGGCGATCGCCTGGCACACGCGCGCGACGCCGGGCGTGTAGGCCATCGAGAGGTCATCGCGGGTCTTGAGCGGGGTCCGCGGGACGACCTCGAGCTTGCCGCCGAGGTGGAGCAGGAACGTCCGGTCCGAGACGTGCTCCACATCGACGCCCTCGACCGCGCGCACGGCGGCGACGATCGCCTCGAGGTGCTCGGAGCTCCCCGCCTGGACGGTGACGTCGCGCACCTTCTCGTGCTCCTCGACCCGAACGAGGTCGATCGCACCGAGCAGGCCGCCGGCGTCGCCGATTGCCTTCGCGACGCGGGCGAACGAGCCGGGCGAATCCGGCAGGAGAACGCGCAGGGTGGCGCTGTAGGAAGCGGACAGATGGCTCATCGGGTGATCACTCCTCGTGCGGCCAGGGCCGCGATGGTCTCGTCGTCGTAGCCCAGCTCCCCGAGGATCTCTTCGGTGTGCTGGCCGACGGCGGGCGGCGGCGAGCCGTGGACGGCCCGCACGTGGTCGAAGCTGAGCGGCAGGGCTGGAAGACGGAGGTCGGGGATCGACGGGTGGGAAAGGGGCTGCAGCATTCCGAGCGCCGCGGTCTGCGGCGCGGCGACGATATCGGCGACGTCGGCGACCGGCGCAACCGGCACGCCTGCGGCCGTGAGGCGCTCGTGCCAGTGTGCGGTCGTGTCGGTCGCCAAGCGCTCCTCGAGGAGGCGGCCCAGCTCGTCGCGGTTCTCGACCCGATCGGGGTTCGTCCGGAAGCGCGGGTCCTCCACGAGCTCCGGCGTCCCGAGGACGTCGCAGATCCGTGCGAACAGCCGGTCGTTGCCGCCGGCGATCATCAGCTCGCCGTCCTGCGTCGCGAACACCTGGTAGGGCGCAACCATCGGGAAGCGCGTGCCCTCGCCGGACGGCACGGTGCCGTCCGCGAGGTAACCGGCGAGGTGATACCCGAGGTAGCCGAGCGCGGTCTCGTAGAGCGAGACGTCGACCTCCACGCCCTCGCCGGTTCGCTCGCGCTCGAGCAGCGCGGCGAGCACGCCCAGCGCGGCCCAGGTGCCCGTGCCCTGGTCGATGAGCGACGCGCCCACGCGCACGCCCGGGCGTCCCGGCTCGCCGGTCACCGAGATCAGGCCGCCGGCGGCCTGCATCAGGGCGTCGTAGCCGGGCTCGCGGGAGAGTGGCCCGACGCGCCCGTAGGCGCCGACCGAGCAGTAGACCACCCGCGGGTTCCGCGCACGCACCGCCTCGGGGCCGAGGCCGAGCTCCTCCGCGTGGCCCGGTCGGAGGCTCTGGAGGAAGACATCCGCTCGCTCGGCGAGGCGAAGGATCGCCTCCCGCCCGTCGGGGTCGCGCAGCGAGATCCCGACTGAGCGCTTGCCCGCGTTCGCGGAGAGGAACATCGTGCCCTCGCCGTTCCAGAACGGTGGTCCCCAGGCCCTGGCGTCGTCGCCCGTGTCGGGCCGTTCGACCTTGATCACGTCCGCGCCGAGCGCGGCGAGGATCTGCGCGCAGTAGGGGCCCGCGATCGAGGTCGTCACATCCAGCACCCGCGTGTCGCGCAGTGGGAGGTGCGCCATGCACAGCATCATCGCGACGTCGCGCGACACCGGTGGAGAGAGCCGTCTCTGCGAGGATGCGCGCGTGGCGTCCGCCCTCGCAACGCTGCCCGGGATCCTTGCCGTGCTCGACCAGTTCGAGCAGTGGGTCTCGAGCGACTGGGCGTACGCCGCAATCTTCGCCGTGGCCACCATCGACGCCTTCTTCCCGCTCGTGCCGAGCGAGACCGTGGTGATCACGGCCGGCGTGTTGGCGGGCGCGGGGGACCTGAATCTCCTGCTCGTGATCCTCTGCGCCTCGACGGGTGCGATCCTCGGCGACAACATCTCGTACGGGCTCGGCACCTGGCTCGGCGAGCACACCGTGAAGCGCGTCTTCAAGGGGGAGAAGAGCCACAAGGGCTTCGAGTGGGCCGAGCGGCAGCTCGCCCAGCGCGGCACCTACCTGATCATCGTCGCACGCTTCATCCCCGGAGGCCGCACGGCGACGACGTTCTCGGCCGGATACATCCAGTCGTTTCCCTACCGTCGCTTCCTGGCGGCAGACATCCTCGCCGGCTTCATCTGGGGCACCTACGCCTCGTGCCTCGGCTACTTCGGCGGCAAGACGTTCGAGCAGCAGCCCTGGAAGGGCTTGATCCTCGCCTTCGTCGTGGCGACCGGGATCGCGGCCACCGTCGAGTTCGTCCGACACCGGCGCGCGAGGCGGCGCGAGCAGCCGGCCCGCGACGTGTCCACTCCGGACTGATCCGCGCCGCG
Source organism: Gaiella sp. (assembly GCF_035558935.1). Classification (GTDB taxonomy): domain Bacteria; phylum Actinomycetota; class Thermoleophilia; order Gaiellales; family Gaiellaceae; genus Gaiella. The sequence continues at coordinate 7,002 of NZ_DATMBZ010000153.1, forward strand.
TACGGTCTCGGGGTGAACCGCCTCGCGGAGTCGTCGAGCCCGTACCTCCTCCAGCACGCGGAGAACCCCGTCGACTGGTACCCCTGGGGCGAGGAGGCGTTCGCTCGGGCCCGCGCCGAGGACCGGCCGCTGCTCGTGTCCGTCGGCTACAGCTCATGCCACTGGTGCCACGTGATGGAGCACGAGTCGTTCTCCGACTCCGCAACGGCGGCGCTGCAGAACGAGCTCTTCGTCAACGTCAAGGTCGACCGCGAGGAGCGGCCAGATGTCGACGCGCTCACGATGGAGGCGTGCGTCACGCTCACCGGCCAGGGCGGCTGGCCGACGACCGTGTTCCTGACCCCGGACGGCCGGCCGTTCTACGCGGGCACGTATTTCCCGCCCGAGCCGCGGCACGGTATTCCCGCGTTTCGCCAGGTGCTCCACGCCGTCGCGGAGGCGTGGCGTGAGCGGCGGGGTGACCTCGAGGCGCAGGCGGAGCGGCTCGTCGGCGCGCTCGGCGGCGCCGCGAGGCTCGAGGCGGGCGACGAGGAGCTCTCGCCCGGGCTGCTCGAGGCCGCCGACCGCGCCCTCGCGCGCGACTACGAGCCCGCGTTCGGCGGCTTCGGCGTCGCGCCGAAGTTCCCGCCCTCGTCGGCGATCGAGCTCCTGCTGCGGCGCGGCGGGCCGGAGGCCCTCGGCATGGTGCGTCGCACGCTCGACGGGATGGCCGCCGGGGGCCTCTACGACGTTGTCGGGGGCGGCTTCCACCGCTATTCGGTCGACGCGCGCTGGCTCGTCCCGCACTTCGAGAAGATGCTCTACGACAACGCGCTGCTCGTCTCGGCGTACCTCCATGCCTGGGTCGTGACCGGCGACGATCGCTATCGCGGGATCGTCGAGCAGACCGTCGAGTACCTCCTGCGCGAGATGCGGGTCGAAGGAGGCGGCCTGGCCTCCGCACAGGACGCCGACACCGACGGTGTCGAGGGGCTGACGTACACCTGGACGCCTGCGGAATGGGAGGAGCTCGGGCTCGACGGCTCGCTGCTCGAGCCGTTCGAGCACGGCCGCGCGATCGTGCGCGGCGAGCTCGACGGGGCGACGAAGACGCGGCTGCTCGCGGTGCGGTCGACGCGGCCCCAGCCCTTCCGCGACGACAAGGCGATCGCGTCCTGGAACGGCCTCGCGCTCGCGGCGCTCGCCGAGGCGGCCCGGCGGCTCGATCGCGCCGACTGGCTCGCCGCGGCCGTGGGGCTCGGCGGCTTTCTGCTCGACCCGCTCCGCGGCGAGGACGGCCGCGTGCTTAGGAGCGTCCGCGACGGTCGCGTGAGTGGCAGCGGCTTCCTCGACGACCACGCGAACGTCTCGCATGGCCTGCTCGAGCTCCACGTGGCGACCGGCGACGTCCGCTGGCTGCTCGAGGCCAGGCGGATCGTGGACGTCGCGGTCGACCTCTTCGCGGACGAGGAACGGGGCGGGTTCTTCCTCGCGCCGCGCGACGGCGAGGAGCTCGCCGCCCGCACCAAGGACCTCGACGACGAGCCGATCCCCTCGGGGAACTCGATGATGGCCTCGGTGCTCCTCCGTCTCGGCCGGCTCTGGGGAGACGAGGAGCTGGTCGGTCGCGGCGAGCGTGTTCTGCGGCTCCTCGCGCCCGCGCTCGGGCGCGCACCGCGGCACTTCTCGTGGGCGCTCTGCGCGCTCGCGCTCCACCTCTCCCCGCCGCGGGAGCTCGCGATCGCCGGTGACGTCGGCGCGGACGTCGCTCGGGCTGCTCTCGCCGGGTTCTCGCCCGAGACGGTCGTCGCGGTGGGCCCCTCGGACGACGTGCCGCTCCTCGCAGGCAAGGGCCTCGTCGACGGCGCGACCGCGGTCTACGTCTGCGAGCGGTTCGCCTGCCGCGCGCCCGTCACGCGGCCGGACCAGCTCGGCCGCTAGATTCCCGCGCATGGCGACAACGGAGATCACCGGCGCGGAAGAGGTGGCGTGGGACCTCTCCGACCTCTTCGAGGGCATCGACGACCCACGCATCGACGAGGAGATCGCGCGGGCCGAGGCCGACGCGGCGGCGTTCCGGGAGCGCTACCACGGCAAGGTGGCCGAGCTCGACGCAACGGGCCTCGCGGCCGCCGTCGCGGAGCACGAGCGGATCGAGTCCGCGGTCGTCCGGCCGCTGACGTTCGCGCACCTCGTCTTCGCCACGAACATGGCCGAGCCGGCGCGCGGTGCGCTCGTCGCGCGGCTCGGGGAGAAGGCCGCCTCGCTCGAGACGCAGCTGCTCTTCTTCGCGCTCGAGTGGGCGGCGACGCCGGACGAGGTCGCGGAGCAGCTCCTCGCCGACGCCGCGCTCGACGACTGGCGTCACCACCTCCAGTCGCTGCGCAAGTTCCGTCCATACCTTCTCTCCGAGCCCGAGGAGCGGATCGTGACCGAGAAGGGCGTCTCGGGCGTCTCCGCCTGGTCGCGGCTCTACGAGGAGCAGATCGGTGCGCTTCGCGTGCCGCTCGACGGCGACGAGCTCTCGCTCGAGATCGCCATGTCGCGGCTCTACGACGCCGACCGCGACACGCGCCGTACGGCGGCCGAGGCGATCACCGAGGCCCTCGGCCCCGGTCTGCGCACCCGCACGTTCGTCTTCAACACGATCCTGCTCGACAAGTCGATCGACGACCGGCTGCGCGGCTATCCCAGCTGGATCTCGTCCCGCAACCTGGCGAACGAGACCACCGACGAGGCGGTCGACGCCTTGATCGAGGCGACGACCAGCCGCTACGACGTCGCGCAGCGCTACTACCGCCTCAAGGCCCGGCTGCTCGGGCTCGACGCGCTCGACCACTACGACCGCTTCGCGCCGGTCTCGACCGACACGGCGAAGACGCCGTGGGACGAGGCGCGCCGGATCGTCGTCGACGCGTACAGCGAGTTCTCGGACGAGGCCGGTGAGATCGTCTCGCGCTTCTTCGACGACAACTGGATCGACGGCCCCGTCCGGCCCGACAAGCGCACCGGCGCATTCTGTGCGACGACCGTTCCCGGCGTGCACCCGTACGTGCTCATGAACTACACCGGCGACCGGCGCTCGATCCTCACGCTCGCGCACGAGCTCGGACACGGCCTCCACGGCGTCCTCGCGCAGCCCCTCGGGCTGTTCAACTCCTCGACGCCGCTGACGACCGCCGAGACGGCCTCGGTGTTCGGGGAAGCCCTGACGTTCGACGTGCTCCTGGCGGGCGAGGACGACCCGCGCCGGAGGCTCGACCTGCTCACCGGGCGGATCGAGGACGCGATCGCGACAACCTTCCGGCAGATCGCGATGAACCGCTTCGAGCACGCCGTCCACACGGAGCGGCGTGGCCAGGGCGAGCTGGCTCCCGAGAGGATCGGAGAGCTGTGGCTCGAGGTCCAGGACGAGCTCTTCGCCGACTCCGTCTCGACCGCCGGCTATGCGCCGTGGTGGAGCTACATCCCGCACTTCACGGGCAGCCCCGGCTACGTCTACGCCTATGCGTACGGCTACCTGTTCTCGCTGGCCATCTACCGCCGCTACGTGCAGGAGGGCGACGCGATGGTCGAGCCGTACCTCGAGCTGCTCCGGGCGGGCGGCTCCCGCTCTCCGGAGGAGCTGGCCCGGATCGTCGGGCTCGATCTCACGGACCCGGCCATCTGGGCGAGCGGGATCGACGCGCTCTCGGAGGAGCTCGACGAGGCCGAACGGCTCGCCGGCGAGATCGGTCTCGGTTGACCTAACCGCGGCTCTGCCACGCCGTCTCAGTGGTTGGCAAACGTGTTGCGGCCGGGTTACGCTCGCCCGCATCGGGTCATCTCCAAAGGAGTAGGCATGAGGAAGGTCGTGCTCTTGGCCGCGGCGCTCGTCGCTGCGCTCGGCATCGGGGCGTCGAGCGCCACGTCGGCCGCGTCGGAGACTGGGGTCACCGCCCGGACGGTCACGATCGGGGGAACCTTCCCGCTCACGGGCCCGGCGTCGCTCTACGCACCGATCCCGGCCGCGATGAAGGCGTATTTCTCGTACATCAACTCGAGAAAGGGCCCGGACGGCAAGCGCGGCGTCTACGGCCGCCAGATCGTGTTCAAGTACTACGACGACGGCTACAACCCGGCCAACTCGGTGCAGCTCACGCGCAAGCTCGTCGAGGAGGACAAGGTCTTCGCGGTCGTCGGGGCGCTCGGGACCGCGGTCAACGAGTCGATCAGGCCGTACCTGAACGCGCGGAAGGTGCCCCAGATCCTCAACTCGACGGGCGCGTCGGTGTTCGCGGACGCGACGAAGTACCCGTGGACCGGCGGTTGGCAGCCGGCCTACGACTACGAGGCGCGGATCTTCGGCCAGGCGATCGCTCACAACAGCCCGAACGCGAAGATCGCGGTTCTCTTCCAGAACGACGACTTCGGTGAGGAGCTCGTGAACGGGCTCAAGACCGGACTCGGCGCGAAGGCGTCCAACATCGTCGCGACGGAGTCGCACGAGGCGACGGCCGCCGACGTTCGTGCGCAGGTCGCGAAGCTCCGTGCCTCAGGCGCCTCGATCTTCGTGATCTTCACGACGCCGAAGTTCGCGATCCAGTCCTACGCGATCGCGAATGCGCTCCGGTGGTCGCCCGCGGTGATCTACACGACCTCGGTGTCCGCAACCGACACGTTCCTCACGCTCGCGAAGAGCTCCGGCGGTGGCGACCTCCCGAACAGGACGTACACGACGCAGTACCTGAAGGATCCCGCCAACCCGGCGTGGGACAACGACAGCGCCATGAAGCTCTACAAGCAGGTCATGGCGAAGTACGCCCCGAATGCCCGGGTCACCGACGGCCTCAACTTCTACGGCGTCGCGACGGCCGAGGCGTTCGTCCAGCTGCTCTACAAGGCCGGGAAGAACCCGACGCGGGCGGCGCTCATGAAGGCCTTCCGCAACTGGAGCGACGCGAACCAGTTCCTCCTGCCCGGAAACCGGCAGAAGACGGGTGGGTCGGACCAGCTGCCGATCCAGTGCGAGCGGATCATCAAGTTCACGGACGGCACGTTCCAGCCGGTCTCGAAGCTCAAGTGCGACACGAAGAAGGCGACGTAGCCAACGCTCTACCGATCGTTCCGAGGGGCGGGAGAGATCCCGCCCCTCGGCGCCTCAGCGTCGGTCGCCCGGCCGGTACTCGGCCCAGTACTGCTCCATCTGCGTGAGGCGCGTCGAGCGGTGGACGAGGTCGGTTGCGGCGATGTTGACCGCGCGAACGACCCAGTCGGAGTCGTCGACGTCGAGCACGTTGAGGCAGCCGGGCGCCTGCTCGAAGCGGCCGAGGAAGAGCCGCTCGCCGGTGAGCGCGTAGGAGAGGATGGCGCGGTTCACCGCGCCGTGCGCGACGACGAGCGCCGTGTCCCAGCCGTCGTCGGTCACGAGCCGTCCGATCGCGGGAAGCACGCGGTCGAACAGCTCGCCGATCGTCTCACCGCCGAGGAAGCGCTTGTCGTTCGGGACGATCCCGTGGAAGGCGTGGACGAACGCCTCCTCGAGCTCCTCGGGCGGGATCGCCGCGAACCGGTCGCCGGCGATCTCGCGCAGCTCCGGCCAGGTCTCGACGTCGCGGCCCGGGGCGACGAGCGCAGCGGTTTCCGAGGTGCGCGGGAGCCCGCTCGCGATCACGCGGTCGAGCTCGACGCTGTCGAGGAGCGCGCGGGTCGCCTCGGCCTGCTCGCGTCCCTCCGCCGTCAGCGGGACGTCGTCGGGCGCGACCGGCCGGCCCTCGTCGTCGAAGTACGCCACGGCACCGTGGCGCATGAGATACAGCCGCCTACGCAACGACCTCGGCGAGAAGCCGGAGCGCCTCGGGTTGGCGCGCCTGGAGCACGAGGGTCGTCACGCCGCTCTCGCGGAAGGCGGCGACGCGGTCGGCGATCCTTGCTCGGTCGCCCACGAGGGCGACCTCGTCGACGAGCGCGTCCGGGACTGCGGCGATCGCCTCGCTCTTCTTGCCTGCGAGGTAGAGGTCCTGGATCGTCGCCGCGGCGTCGCCGTACCCGTAGCGCTCCGCGAGCCGGGTGTAGAAGTTCTGGCCCTTCGCGCCCATGCCGCCGACATACAGCGCGAGGAGCGGCTTCAGGAAGTCGCGCGCGGCCTCGACGTCGTCGGCGAGGACGACCGGCACGTGCGCGGCGAGATCCCAGCCTTCCGGCCTCCCGCCGCGGCGCGCAAAGCCCTCCTCGAGCATCGGCGCGTGGGTCTCGGCGAAGTGCTCCGGCGAGAAGAAGATGGGGAGCCAGCCGTCGGCGATCTCCGCTGCGAGCGCGACGTTCTTCGGCCCGATCGCCGCGAGGTAGATGGGGACGTCGGCGCGCCGAGGATGGACGATGATCTTGAGGGGCTTGCCGAGCCCGGTCGCGTCGGGGCCCGAGTACGGGATGTCGTAGTGCTCCCCGTGGTGCTCGAGCGGCTGGTCGCGACGGAGGATCGTCCGCACGATCTCGACGTACTCGCGCGTGCGGGTCAGCGGCTTCCCCCACGCCTGGCCGTGCCAGCCCTCGGCGACCTGCGGGCCGCTCGTGCCGAGGCCGAGGAGCACGCGGCCGCCGGAGAGCAGGTCGAGCGTCGCTGCCGTCGCCGCGGTCGTCGCCGGCGAACGGGCGGGCATCTGCATGATCGCGGTGCCGAGCCGGATCTTCTCCGTGCGGCCGCCGATCCAGGCGAGCGGCGAGACTGCGTCCGAGCCGTACGCCTCCGAGGTCCAGACGGAGTGGAAGCCGCGGCGCTCCGCCTCCTCGGCGAGCCCGACCCAGAATCCCGGGTCGTCGTACCCCAGTTGCAGCCCGAGGCGCACGCGGGGATCCTAGTCCGCATGACCAACTCCCTCTTTTCGCCCGAGTACCTCGACGCGCGTGGACGCTACCGCGCCTTCATGGACGAGCACGTGTACCCGAACGAGGCGGCGATCGGCCGCGAGGACGCCGCCGCGCAGGCGCTCGTCGAGGAGCTCCGCGGGCGCGCGCGGGAGGCGCGGCTGTGGGCGCCGCACGTGCCGCCCGAGGCCGGCGGCACCGGCCTCGGCTTCCTCTACTACGCGTGCCTCAACGAGGAGATCGGCCGCTCGACGTACGCGCAGCTCGTGTTCGGCTGCCAGGCGCCCGACGCCGGGAACGCGGAGATCCTCCACCTGTTCGGGACCGACGAGCAGAAAGAGGGCTTCCTGCGACCCCTGGTCGCGGGCGAGGTGCGGTCGTTCTTCTCGATGACCGAGCCGGAGGTCGCCGGCTCCGACCCGACGCTGCTCCGCACGCGGGCCGTGCGCGAGGGCGACGAGTGGGTGATCGACGGTCACAAGTGGTTCTCCAGCGGTGCCGACGGCGCCGCGTTCGCCGTGGTCTTTGCGATCTCCGACCCGGACGCTGAGCCGCATCGCCGCGGGACGATGATTCTCGTCCCCGCCGATGCGCCGGGCGTGGAGGTGGTGCGCGCGGTCCCGGTCATGGGGCACGTCGGGCGAGGCTGGAGCACCCATTGCGAGGTGCGCTACACGGGCGTGCGCGTCCCGGTCGCGAACACGCTCGGGGCCGAGGGCGACGCCTTTCGGATCGCGCAGAAGCGGCTCGGCCCCGGGCGCATCCACCACGTCATGCGCTGGCTCGGCCAGATGCAACGGGCGTTCGAGCTGATGTGCCGCTACGCGAACGAGCGCGAGGCGTTCGGCGGGCCGCTCGCCGGCAAGCAGACGGTGCAGAACTGGGTCGCCGACTCGGCGGCCGAGATCCAGGCCTGCCGGCTGCTCACGATGGACGCTGCACGGAAGATCGACGAGGGGTCGGAGGCGCGGGTCGAGGTCTCGCTGCTCAAGTTCTACGCGGCGCGGGTGCTCTGCGACGTGATCGACCGCGCGATCCAGGTGCACGGCGCTCGAGGGCTGACGGACGAGACACCGCTGGCAGTGATGTCGCTGATGGCCCGCGGCGCGCGGATCTACGACGGCCCGGACGAGGTCCACCGCATGGTCGTCGCACGGCGGATCCTGCGCTCCTTCTCCGACGGCGGGGGATGGACCTTCTCGTAACCTGAGACGACGGTCATGAGATCCCCGCTGCCGACGCGCCGCCGCTCCGGCGGGCCGCTGCTCCTCGAGCTCGACCTGTCACGAGGCGTGGTGGAGGCGCCGCCGGCCACGCCGCTTCGAGCGATGGGCGCGCGGGCGGTCCCCGTCCTCCAGGCGTTGGTCGACGCGCTCCGGCGGGCGGAGCGCGACCCGCAGGTCGCCGGCCTGGTCGCGCACGTCGGGCAGCGTCCGATCAGTCTCGCTCAGTCCGCCGAGCTTCGCGACGCCGTGGCACGGTTCCGCCGCTCCGGGAAGGTCGCGGTGGCCTGGACGGAGAGCTTCGGGGAGCTCGGGGTCGGCAACGTCGGCTACCACCTGGCGTCGGCGTTCGAGGAGATCTGGCTGCAGCCGAGCGGCGACGTCGGCCTCACGGGCGTGGTCGCCCGCGCGGTGTTCGTCCGCGAGGCCCTCGACCGGCTCGGCGTCGAGCCGCAACTCGGCCAGCGGCACGAGTACAAGACCGCGGCCGACACGTTTCTCCGCAGCGGCATGTCCGACGCGGGTCGAGAGATGGCACGCCGGCTGGCGGAGTCGGCGACGGAGACGATCGTCCGCGACGTCGCCGCGTCCCGAGGCCTCGACCCGGCGACCGTGCGCGAGCTCATCGACCGGGCGCCGCTCACCGCGGCCGAGGCGCTCGAGGCCCGGCTCGTCGACCGGCTCGGGTATCGCGACGAGGTGTACGCCGCGCTGCGCTCAACGGTGGGCGATGTGCGCCTGCTGTACGTCGAACGCTACGGCCGCCGTCGCGAGCGCCGCGGGACGCTGCGGCGCGCCGTGACCGGCCGTCACCGCCCTGTCGTCGCGCTCGTCCGCGCGTCCGGCCCGATCCACCTGGGGCGCGCTTCGTCGTTCCCGTTCGGCGGGCCGAACGTCGGCTCCGACACGCTCGGTGCGACGCTGCGTGCTGCCGCGCGCGAACCATCGGTCAAGGCGGTCGTCCTTCGCGTGGACAGCCCGGGCGGGTCGTACGTCGCGAGCGACGCGATCCGCCGGGAGGTGCTCGCTCTCCGGCGCACCGGGCGTCCGGTCATCGCCTCGATGGCGACGGTCGCCGCCTCCGGCGGCTACTACATCGCCATGCCGTGCGATGGCGTCGTCGCAGGCGCGACGACTCTCACGGGGTCGATCGGCGTACTCGCCGGGAAGCAGGTCGTGAGGGACACGCTCGGTCGGGTGGGCCTCAGGGTCGACAGCGAGGCGGTCGGCGCGCACGCGGAGATGTTCTCGGCGCAGCGTCCCTTCACCGACGAGGAGTGGCGGCGTCTCGAGGAGTGGCTCGATCAGGTGTATGCGGATTTCACCGAGAAGGCGGCTGCCGATCGCGGGATGCCGCTCGAGCGGCTGCGCGAC
>NZ_DATMBZ010000154.1:0-20600 GCF_035558935.1 Gaiella sp.
GAGCCGAGCCCGGACCCGCTCGCCGACGCGTGTCGCCTGGTCGAGGAGCTCGGGCTCGCGCACCGCCTCGAGCACGGCGACCGCCGCCGCGCACGACAGCGGGTTGCCGCCGAACGTCCCGCCGAGCCCGCCGGCCGGAACGGCGTCCATGAGCTCCGCGCGTCCGGTCACGGCGGCGAGCGGCAGGCCGCCGCCGATCGACTTCCCGGAGACGAGCAGGTCGGGCTCGATGCCGTAGTGCTCGATCGCCCACACCTTGCCGGTGCGACCGGCACCCGACTGCACCTCGTCGTCGACGTAGAGGATCCCGTGCTCGGCGCAGACCTCGAGGAGCCGTGCGGGGTAGTCGTCGGGCATCGGCACGAATCCGCCCTCGCCCTGCACCGGCTCGAGCAGAACGCATGCGACCGTCTGGGGGTCGACCTCCGACTTGAAGAGCTTCTTCAGGCCGGCGATGGCGTCGTCGCTCGTGACGCCGCGGTACGGATAGGGGGCCGGCGCACGGTAGACCTCGGGCGCAAACGGCCCGAACCCGGCCTTGTAGGGGTGCACCTTGCTCGTCATCGACATCGTCAGGAGCGTGCGCCCGTGGAAGGCGTTGTCGAACACGACCACGGCAGGGCGGCCGGTCGCGGCGCGGGAGATCTTCACCGCGTTCTCGTTCGCCTCCGCTCCCGAGTTGACGAGGATCGACTTCTGCTCGGCCCCCGCGCACGGCGACAGCTCGGCGAGCAGGCGGCACGTCTCGACGTACGGCTCGTAGACGCCGACCATGAAGCACTGGTGGAGGTAGAGGTCGACCTGCCGGTGGATCGCGTCCACGACAGGGGCGAACCTGTGACCCGTGTTCTGGCAGCCGATCCCGCCCGCAAAGTCCACGAACACTCGGCCGTCGACGTCCGTCACGCGGGCCCCGTCGGCGCTTGCCACGACGAGCCTGGGTGTCGCCACACCGCCCGAGACGAACCGCGCCCGATCGGCGAGCACCTGGTCGTGTGAGAGCTGTTCCGTCGTCTGCATGCGCGCGAGTATGCACGATCGGAACGCGGGCGTCAGCACGCAATCGCGCGGCCGAAAGCCCGTTTTGCCACGCAATGCGCAGCGGGTTCGGGCCCCCGAATCTGCTGCTCTCACCGGACCGTGTGCAGTTGCGACCGCGACGGCCTGACGCCGAAGCGGCAGCTTTCATGGATGTGCCCCGCCCAGAGGCGGGGATCCAGCGCGGGATTCAGCTCGGCGGAATCCCGCTTGCCACAAGGGAATGCCGGGTGCGGTTTGCCACACCACTCGGCCGAAAGACGTCTGACACGATACGGTCGGATGGAGAACGGCGTGAGAATCCTGATCGTCGACGACCACCCGAGCTTTCGCCGGTGCGCCCGGGCACTCCTCGAGGCCGACGGGTTCGCGGTGATCGGCGAGGCCGAGGACGGTGAGGGCGCCCTCTCGGCGATCGGCTCGCTCCGCCCGGACGTTGTTCTCCTCGACGTCCAACTCCCGGACATGGACGGGTTCGCGGTGCTCGAGCAGCTCGGAACGGACGGCACGACCGAGCCCCAGGTCGTCCTCGTCTCGAGCCGCGAGGCCTCCGACTACGACGGCCTGATCCGCGCCAGCGGCGCGCGCGGCTTCATCTCGAAGGCCGAGCTGACCGGCGCCGCCGTTCGCGTCCTGCTGCGGTGACCCGGCGCCGGCTGGCCGCCGCGATCGCCCTCGGCGCGCTGCTGTACGGCGGCGCTCTCTACCTCGTCGTGACCGCCGACCTGGGGGAGCCTCGCGCACTGATCGCGATGGTGACGGTCGCGGGACTGATCTTCACGGTGACGGGCGTGATCGCGGCGATTCGCGCCCCCGACAACCGGACCGGCGCGCAGATGCTCGCAGTCGGGCTCCTGTGGTCGCTCGGTGCGCTCCAGCTCGCCAGCAACTCGCTGCTCTTCACGCTCGGCTACGTCCTCGGCGGAGTCGCGTTCGTCGCGTTCGCGCATCTGATCCTCTCGTACCCGGGCGGGCGCCTGCGGCCGGGCGACGAATGGATCGTCTGGGCGGTGCTCGCGCTCGTCACGCTCGGGCCGCTCCTCGTGAGCTTCGTCGACCCGACGCCGGTCCGGGGGTGCTCGGACTGCCCCGAGAGCGCGTTCCTCGTCTCCGACCGCCCCGCGCTCGCCCAGACGGCGAACATCGCGCTCGCGCTCGGAGCCGCCGCCCTCTCGGCGTTCGTGTTCCTGCGACTCGTGAGGCGCTACCAGGAGGCGACGCCGCCGCTCCGGCGCGTCATCGGCCCCGTCTACCTGTTCACGCTCGTCGCCCTCGTGGGGCTCGTCCTGAGCAGCCTCGTCGGCACGATCGACGCCGAGGCGGGCTACGCGATCGAGTTCGCGGCGCTCGCCTCGCTCGCGCTGATGCCGGTTGCGTTCCTCGTCGGCATCCTTCGCACGCGGCTCGCGCGCGCCGGTATCGCCGACCTCGCGATCGCGCTCGGGGACGGCGTGCCGCTGCGCGATGCGCTGGCGACCGCGCTCGGCGATCCCTCGCTCGATCTCGCCTACTGGTCGCCGCAACGCCAGGCCTGGGTCGACGAGGAGGGCCAGACGCTCGCCGAGCCGATCGCCCGCGGCGCACGTGCCGCGACGTTCGTCGAGCAGGGCGGCAAGCGCGTCGCGGCGCTCCTCCACGACCGCAGCCTCGCCGACCAGCGAGCGCTCGTCGACGCCGTCGCCGCGACCGCCTCGCTCGCGTTCGAGAAGGAGCGCCTCCAGGCGGAGCTCCGGGCGCAGTATCGCTTCCTCGAGACGATCATCAACACGGCCCCGAGCCTGCTCTCGGTCGTCGACACGGAGGGCCGCATCAGGAACTTCAACCGAGCCGTCGAGGTTGCCAGCGGCCTCGACGACCGGGCCAACATCGAAGGGCGCTATTTCTGGGAGATCTTCATCGACCCGGACGAGCGTGAGGCGATGATCCAGCGCTTCCGCGACGCGTCTCCCGGCTTTCCCCCGTCGGAGTACGAGAACGTGTTCCGCAACGCACGGGGGCACGAGCGGGTGATCGCCTGGCAGACGGCCCCCCTCGTCGACCAGAACGGCGACGTCGTGCGGGTCATCGCCGGGGGGATCGACATCACCGACCGCAAGCGCCGCGAGGTCGAGCTCCAGCGGCAGTGGGACTTCGCGAGCACGGTGGCGAACACGATCCCGAGCTTCATCGTCGTGACCGACCACGACGCGGTGGTGGTGGCGGAGGGCGCCAACCGCGCGTTCGTCGAGACGTTCGGGCGCTCGGTCGAGGAGCTCGAGGGTGCATCGTTTCTCGGGCTCGTCGCCCCGGAGGACGAGTTCCAGGCCCGCATGGCGATCGCCGGCGCGGCGAACGGCGTGCCGCAACTCGAGCGCGAGAGCCGCTGGCTGACGTGCGACGGCGACGAGCTCACGGTGGCATGGACGGCGACGCCGATCGTCGACCAGTCGGGCGCCCCGCGAGTCCTGATCTCCGGCGCCGACATCACCGAGCGCAAGCGCCAGGAGGCCGAGATCAAGGCGTCACGGAGCCGCATCGTGGCCGCGACGGACGCCGCGAGACGACGCCTCGAGCGCAATCTGCACGACGGCGCACAGCAACGACTCGCCGCCCTCTCGCTCTCCCTGCGCCTCGCGGAGGCGAAGCTGGAGACCGACGTCGACCAGGCCGCCGAGATACTCGTCTCCGCGCGCACCGAGCTCGCCGAGGCGCTCGACGAGCTGCGGGAGCTCGCGCGCGGCCTGCACCCGAACGTCCTCACCGACCGCGGCCTCGGCCCGGCGCTCGAGGCGCTCGCCGCGCGCTCGCCGATCCCGGTCGAGGTCCACGTCCCGGGCGACCGGTTCCTGCCGGCGATCGAGGCCGCTGCGTACTACGTCGCGGCCGAAGCGCTCGCCAACGTCGCGAAGTACGCGCACGCGACGTTCGCCGAGGTCCGCGTGGTCGAAGACTCGGAGGAAGGTCAGATCCTCGTCGAGGTCACGGACGACGGCGTCGGCGGCGCCGATCCCGCGCGCGGCTCGGGGCTCGAGGGCCTCGAGGACCGCATCGAGGCGCTCGACGGCACGTTCGGGGTCGAAAGCCCGCCGGGCGGCGGCACGCGCATCCGCGCGACGATCCCGGCCGCGCCCCGCGTGCTCCCCCTCTGACCGGTGGAGAGTGCGGCCGACCGCACCCGAGAACACCGGTGGGCCGCAGGGTCGAGGCGAGGCGCCGGGTCCATCCTTGGCGCATGACCACATACGCACGTCGATGACGTTTCCCCGCGTCGAGAGCCGGGGACAGGCGGCCGGCCTCCCATGACCGGCGCCGGTGAGGCCACTCACCGTTCGTGCCGTCGCCACCGCCCCCCGGCTCCGTGCACCTCTCACCCGCGTAGCGCCTCCCACTCGTAGACTCACCCCGATGAGCGCGCTGCCGACGGGCACCGTCACGTTCCTCTTCGCCGACGTCGAAGGCTCGACGAAGCTGGTCCAGACGGCCGGCTCCGCCTACTCCGGCCTGATCGCGGACGTGCGGCGCCTCCTCCGGGAGACGATTGCCACACACGGCGGCACCGAGGTGGACGCGACCGGCGACGAGCTCTCGGCCGTCTTCGAGGAGGTCGAGCCCGCACTGGCGTCGGCGCTCCAAGGCCAGGCCCGCATTCGCGACCACGAGTGGCCCGACGACCTGTCGGTGAAGGTCCGGATGGGCCTTCATACCGGTGTGCCCCAGCTCGGCGAGGAGGGGTACACAGGCCTCGACGTGATCCGTGCGTCGCGCATCTCGGCTGCGGGTCACGGCGGGCAGATCCTGCTCTCGTCGACCGCGGCACCATTCGCCACGGGAGCCGAGACACGCGACCTCGGCACGCACCGCCTCCAGGGTCTTCCCGACCCCGAGCGCATCCACCAGGTGATCGCCGAGGGGTTGCCGCGCGACTTCCCACCGCTCCGCGGCACCGTGTCGCAGCTCGGAGACGCGCGTCGCGTCGTCCTCGCGGACGACTCCGTCCTGCTCCGCGAGGGCGTCGCCCGGCTCCTCGAGGAGGCCGGCTTCGAAGTCGTGGCGCAGTCCGGGACCGCCGACGACCTGCTCCGCCACGTGGCCATGCACAAGCCGGACGTCGCCATCGTCGACATCCGGATGCCGCCGACCCACACCGACGAAGGCCTGCGTGCGGCGCGCGAGATCCGGGAGCGGCACGAGGGCGTCGGCGTTCTGCTGCTCTCGCAGTACGTCGAGCCGAGCTACGCGATGGCGCTCCTCGAGACGAGCGCGGAGGGCGTCGGCTATCTGCTCAAGGACCGGGTCGCGGACCTCGAGCAGTTCGCCACGGCCGTGCGACGCGTGGCGGACGGCGGTTCGGCGCTCGACCCCGCGGTCGTCAGCGAGCTCGTGGGCCGCAAGCGCCGCGACGACCCGATCGAGCAGCTCACCGCCCGGGAGCGCGAGGTGCTCGAGCTGATGGCGGAGGGCCGCTCGAACCAGGCGATCGCGGAGCGGCTGTTCGTCACGCTCCGCGCGGTCGAGAAGCACGTGACGAGCATCTTCACGAAGCTCGGCCTGCCCGCGTCGACGGACGACCACCGCCGGGTGCTCGCCGTGCTCGCCTTCCTGCGCGCGTAGCGCGCCTCACGCCCCTCTCCATGCGGGCCCGGAGCGGGCACAGAGCTCGTCGCAGAGGCGTGCGGTTTGCCGAACCCCACGTGGCGGGAATGCCGAATCACTCCGCGAGCACGGGACGAGCACACTCTCGTCATGGTTCGCAGTTGGCTCTCACAGTCCCATTCCGGCGCCCGCGAGATCGCCGGCCTCGCCGTCCTCTACGGCGTTTACGAGGTCGTGCGCGGTGCAGGCGGCGAGAACGTCCAGGCTGCGATGAGCCACACCGCCGACATCATCGACGTCGAGCGGACGCTCGGTGTCTACGTCGAGCGGAGCGTCCAGCAGGCGTTCGAGGCGATCCCGTACGCCCCGGCGTTCCTCGGGCTCCTCTACATGCTCCTCCACTTCGCCGGCACGGCGGTCGCGCTCACGTGGATCCACCGCAAGCATCCCGACCGGTTCCCGCTCGTCCGGACGACGTTCGTCGCGGCGACGGCACTCGCGCTCGTGGGGTACGTCCTCTTCCCCGCAGCCCCGCCGCGACTCGCCGGCGAGGGGTTCTCCGACACGGTGACGACCTCGACCGGGCTCAACCTGAGCTCCGACGTGCTCGGCGCGCTCTACAACCCCTTCGCCGCCGTCCCGAGCCTCCACTTCGGCTACGCGCTCATCGTGGGCGTCGCGATCGCGGCCATCGCGCGGAATCGCGTGGTTCGCGTCCTGGGAGCGCTCTACCCGGCGCTGATGCTCCTCATCATCGTCGCGACCGGCAACCACTTCTTCCTCGACGCCGCGCTCGGCGGCGTCGCCGTCCTCCTCGGCTGGCTCCTCGCCCGGGCCGTCGTCGCGCCGCCCGCGAGGCGGCCCGCGGCTCCTCGCGTGGCGACGAGCGCCGGCCGCGCCTAACCCTCCCGCTCCCGCACCGTTCCGGTGTGGCCAGCCGCACCGCCCCCCAGCGGCCGGCCACACCCGAGAACACCAGTGCACCCCACAGACATCGAGCCCGCCGAGTGCGAGCGTGCGTGCATCAACCCCTGCACAGGAGATTCCCGATGTCACCTCTGAAGCGCAGCAGAAACATCTCGGCCCGGATGGGCCGCTGGAGCGCGCGCCACCGGAAGACGGCGATCTTCGGCTGGCTCGCGTTCGTCGTCGCCGCCGTCGTGATCGGCGGCATGATCGGCACGAAGAAGCTCGGCGACACCGACACGCTGCCCGGCGAGTCCGGCCGCGCGGCGCGCATCCTCGACGAGGGCTTCAAGCAGCCCGCAGGCGAGACGGTGCTCGTCCAGAGCCGAACGCTCACGGCCGACGACCCCGCGTTCCGCGCGGCGGTCGCCGACGTCGTCCGCCGGCTCTCCGCGGTCCCCGTGGTGACCAACGTCCAGAGCCCGTTCGCGGCCGGGAATCCCGGCCAGGTCTCGGCCGACGGTCACTCCGCGATCGTGAACCTCGACATCCGCGGCGACGCGGACACCGCCGTCGACAGGATCGACCCGGTGCTCGAGGCCGTCGGCGCGACGGCCGCCGCGCACCCGTCCCTCCGGATCGAGGAGTTCGGCGTCAGCGCCGAGAAGCAGGTCGACGACAAGTTCAACAAGGACCTCGAGCGGGCCGGCCTCCTCTCGCTGCCGGTCACGATCGTGATCCTGGTCATCGCGTTCGGCGCACTGGTGGCGGCGGGGATCCCGCTGCTGCTGGCGCTGTCGGCGGTGATGGCGACGATGGGCCTGCTCGCGATCCCGAGCCACGTGTGGCCGGTGGACGAGAACATCAGCGCGATCGTGCTGCTGATCGGGCTGGCCGTCGGCGTCGACTACACGATGTTCTACTTGAAGCGCGAGCGCGAGGAGCGCGCGGCGGGCAAGTCCGAGAGCGCGGCTCTCGAGGCAGCGGCCGCCACCTCCGGACGCTCGGTGCTGATCTCCGGGCTCACCGTCATGACCGCGATGGCCGGCATGTTCCTCACCGGCGACAAGACGTTCGGCTCCTTCGCGATGGCGACGATCCTCGTCGTGGCGATCGCCGTGCTCGGGTCGCTGACCGTCCTACCCGCCCTCCTCTCCTGGCTCGGCGACCGCGTCAACAAGGCACGCGTCCCGTTCGTCCATCGGCTGCAGCGGCCGGAAGGCGGCAGGGCGTGGGGCTGGATCCTCGACCGCGTCCTCGCACACCCGCTGATCTCGGCCGTCGCCGCAACCGCGGTGCTCATCGCCCTGGCGCTGCCGGCGCTCGGGATGAAGACGGTCGTGCCGGGCGCCGAGGCGCTCCCGCAGGACCTCCCCGCCGTGCAGACGTACAACCGGCTCCAGAAGGCGTTCCCGGGTGGACAGGACCCGGCGACGGTCGTCGTCAAGGCATCCTCGGTGAACACGCCTGAGGTTCGCTCGGCGATCGACGAGCTGCAGAAGCAGGCGCTGGCGGGCGGACGCTTCCACCAGCCCGTCACCGTCGACGTCAACAAGGCGGGGACGGTCGCGCAGATCGACCTGCCCATCGACGGCACCGGCACCGACGCGAAGTCGAACGCCGCCCTGGCGTCGCTCCGCGACGACATCGTCCCCGCCACGGTCGGCGCCGTCGACGGTGCCGAGGTGGGCGTCACCGGCACCACCGCGATCTCGAAGGACTTCGACAGCGCGATGCATCGCACCGCGCCGCTCGTGTTCGCCTTCGTGCTCGCGTTCGCGTTCGGTCTCCTGCTCGTCTCGTTCCGGTCGATCGTCCTCGCGGTGAAGGCGATCGTCCTCAACCTGCTGTCCGTCGCCGCCGCGTACGGCGTCCTCGTGCTCGTCTTCCAGCACAGCTGGGCGAAGGGCATCCTGGGCTTCGACTACTCCGGCGGCGTGATGGCCTTCATGCCCGTGTTCCTCTTCGTGATCCTCTTCGGCCTCTCGATGGACTACCACGTGTTCATCCTGAGCCGGATCCGCGAGGCATACGACCGCGGCATGAAGACGGAGGACGCCGTCGCGCACGGGATCAAGACGACCGCCGGCGTGGTGACGAGCGCGGCGATCGTGATGGTCTTCGTGTTCGGGATCTTCGCGACGCTCTCGATCGTGATGCTGAAGCAGTTCGGCGTCGGCCTCGCCACCGCCGTGCTGATCGACGCGACGATCGTGCGGGCCGTCCTGCTCCCCGCGGCGATGATGCTGCTCGGGGACTGGAACTGGTACCTCCCGCGCTGGCTCGAGTGGCTGCCGAAGCTCGAGCACGAGCGGTCGCCCGAGGTCGCGGCCGAGCCGGAGCCCGCGAGGCTCGCGGCCTGAGGCCACGAGAGCTGGGGGCCGGAGCCGCAGTCCGGCCCCCAGTCCACCCCGTCAGCTCTCGGCGACGCGGCCAAGGCCGCGTCGCCGACGTGCGGGGCGCCGACTACGATCCGCCTGGACGCCGGAGTAGCTCAGCTGGTCAGAGCACCGCTCTTGTAAAGCGGGGGCCAAGGGTTCGAATCCCTTCTCCGGCTTCGGATCTCGGGAGAGGAGGCCGCCGCGATGAGCGCGCCGCAAGCGATCGTCCCGCGGTGGGAGTGGAGAACCTTCGGCCGCTGGCTCGAGCTCCCGCCCGGGTCGCAAACACTCGCTCCCGGCCCGGTGCGCGAGAGCGACGAGGTGTACGTCCTTTCACCGGGAGGCGCCTCGGTCAAGTACCGGGACGACGCGGTGGACGTGAAAGAGCTCGTCCAGGTGAACGCGGCAGGGCTCGAGCAGTGGCGACCCACGCTGAAAGCCAGCCTGCCGCTCTCCGCCGAGGACGCCGGGCGCCTCGTCGACGCACTCGGCGTGGCGCCCCCGCTCGACCGCCGGTCGTACGGGCCGGACGAGCTTGGGGAACTGCTCCGGGCGGCCGAGGGCATCGACGCCGTACGCGTGCACAAGAAACGTCGGCACTTCGAGGGCGAGGGCTGCCTCGTCGAGCTCACCACCGTCCGCGTGGGAGATGCGGTGGCCGACACCATCGCGGTCGAGTCGGAGGATCAGGCGCGCGTTGCCACCCTGGTCGAGCGGCTCGGGTTCGCGCTGCAGCCGAACGTGAGCATGCCGCGCGGCCTCGCGCAGCTTGCCGGGCTGGGGGGGCCGCGCGACGCCGTGATCGACGTCGGCACGAACTCGGTCAAGTTCCACGTCGCCGAGCGGCTGCCGGACGGTACGTGGCGGGCCATCGTCGACCGCTCCGAGGTCACGCGCCTGGGTGAAGGGCTGGACGAGTCCGGCGCCCTCCGGCCGGAGCCGATGCGCCGAACGCTGGAGGCGATCGCAGGCATGGCCGACGAGGCGCGCCGCCGCGGAGCGGAGTCGATCACGGCGGTCGGGACCGCCGGGATGCGGAAGGCCGCGAACGCCGCCGAGCTGGTCGAGCTCGTCCGCGACCGGACGGGAGTCGAGATCGAGGTGATCTCGGGGGAGGAGGAGAGTCGGCTCGCGTACCTCGCCGTCAAGACCGGAGTCGGGCTCGCGGACGGGACGATCGTGGTCTTCGACACCGGGGGCGGCAGCTCCCAGTTCACGTTCGGGCGCGGGGAGCACGTCGACGAGCGGTTCAGCCTCGACGTCGGCGCCGTCCGGTTCGCAGAGCGGTTCCGCCTCGACGGGCCGGTGACGGAGGACGTGCTCGCGGACGCGGGCCGCGCGATTTGCGCGGATCTGGCGCGCCTCGACGGACGACCGCGCCCGGACGTCCTCGTCGCGCTCGGCGGCGTCGTCACCAACCTGGCCGCGGTGCGGCACGCCCTCGCGACCTACGACCCCGACGTCGTGCAGGGGACGACCCTCGAGCGCGACGAGGTCGACCGGCAGATCGAGCTCTACCGCACGCGGACCGCAGACGAGCGAAGGCAGGTTGTCGGCCTGCAACCCGGACGGGCCGAGGTGATCCTCGCCGGTGCCCTCATCGTCCGGACGACCATGCAGAAGCTCGGCTGCGCGTCCCTCGTCGTGAGCGACCGGGGGCTTCGGCACGGCGTCTTGCTCGAGCGGTTCGGCGAGGCGCCGGCCACGGCCTAGGGCCTAGGGCCTCGATGCGGGTTGGAGGTGCGTGCGGGGAGGGCATGCACGGC
Source organism: Gaiella sp. (assembly GCF_035558935.1). Classification (GTDB taxonomy): domain Bacteria; phylum Actinomycetota; class Thermoleophilia; order Gaiellales; family Gaiellaceae; genus Gaiella. The sequence continues at coordinate 10,664 of NZ_DATMBZ010000154.1, forward strand.
GCGCAGCCCCCATCCGTGCGTGCCTGCAACCCGCATCGGGCCTCTACGATTCGCGGGTGGAGCTCGAGGACATCCTCGCTCGTCGCAGGATGGTGCGGAGCTACCGCTCCGACCCCGTCCCGCGCGACACCGTCGAGCGGATCGTCGCCACTGTCCGCCGGGCGCCGAGCGGTGGGTTCAGCCAGGGCCACCGGCTCGTCGTCGTCACCGAGGCGGCCACGCGACGGGAGCTGGCCCGACTCGCCGGCGAGGACGAGTACGTCGCCGCCGGCGGCCAGGCGTGGATCTCGACCGCGCCGGTCCACGTCTTCGTCGGCACGCGCGAGGAGAGCTACCACGAGCGCTACCGGCAGCCGGACAAGCTCCGCGACGGCGAGGAGATCGGGTGGCCGGCCCCCTACTGGTACGTCGACGCCGGCGCCGCGTTCATGCTGCTCCAGCTCGCGGCGATCGACGAGGGCCTCGCCGCCGGGGTCTACGGCGTGCTGCCGGAGCAGGTGCCGGACGTGAAGGCGCTCCTCGGGGTTCCGGACGACGTCCACTTCGTCTGCGTGGTGACGATCGGCCGCGCCGCCTCGGACCCGCAGGAGACGCGTCTCGTCTCGCGTCTCGGCCAGCGCAGGCTCGCACTGGAAGAGCTCGTTCGCTGGGAGCGCTGGGACGAGCCGGTGAAGACTGCCGACGCGTGAGGGTCTTCCTCGCCGGCGCGAGCGGCGTCATCGGGGTGCGGCTCGTGCCGCTCCTCGTCCGGGCGGGCCACGATGTCGCGGGAATGACGCGCACGCCCGCCAAGGCCGACACGCTACGAGGCCTCGGCGCCGACCCCGTGGTGTGCGACGTCTACGACGCAGACGGGCTGCTCCATGAAGTGGTCTCGTTCGCCCCGGAGCTCGTCCTCCACGAGCTGACCGACCTGCCGGACGACGAGGCGAGCATTGCGGGGTCGTCCGCGAACGCACGGATCCGGCGGGAGGGCACGCGCAACCTGCTCGCAGCCGCCCAGTCGGCGGGCGCAGCGCGGTTCGTCGCCCAGAGCATCGCCTGGGATCCTCACGGCGAGGGGGCGGTCGCGAAGGCCGACCTCGAGAGGATGACGCTGGAGGCAGGCGGCGTCGTCCTGCGCTACGGCCGCTTCTACGGCCCCGGGACGTACCACGACGGGCCGCCTGCGCCTCCGCGAATCCAGATCGACGAGGGGGCCCGCCGGACGGTCGAGCTCCTCGACGCCCCGTCGGGCATCTATCCCGTCGTCGAGGACTGAGCCGCGGAGCCCGTCACGCGGTCGCGACGAGGAAGTGCCACGCGTTTTCGAGCCGGTAGCCGCCGTCCGGCGTCCGGTACGGGGCGAGGACGTCGACCAACGCGCGCCGCACCTCGGGCTCTCGATCGCCGGCGGACTCGCCGACGCCGCCGGCAGCGAGGAGGCCGCGGGTCAGTGCGTCCTCGTCTTCGTAGACGTATGCCCAGGAGACGTCGAACGCCTCCGCCGGCGTCAGCCCGGCTGCGGTTGCCAGCCGCTCCAACCGGCCGGGCTCGGCGAGGTCCGGCGGCGGTGGAGCGTTCGGGTCGGCCCCCGGGAAGAACGGCCGCACGATCGGCTTGATCGCATCGAGCGCGCAGGTCCCGTGCCGTCCCCACACCTGGATCGCGACCTTGCCTCCGGGTCTTGCCACACGTCCGGCCTCGCGGAGGGCGGCGACGATGTCGTCCGCGAAGAAAAACGAGTTGAAACCCGCGACGACGTCGAACGAACCGTCCGCGTAGGGCAGCGCCTGCAGGTCGCCGACGCTGACCTCGACCTCGGGGGCGCGAGCTCGGGCGAGCTCGACCAGCCGCTCGGAGGAGTCGATGCCCGTCACGGCCGCGCCGCGATCGGCGGCGGCCCTGAGGAACACACCGGAACCGCACCCGACCTCGAGCACACGGTCTTCGGCCCCGATCCCGAGGCGGTCGATCGCCGCCTCGTACGTCGGTCGCTGCTGCTCCTCGGTCGATGCCCACTCGTCGGCACGCGTCCCCCACAATCGCCCCCAGAGCTCCGCTTTGGTCTCGACCGCATCGGCTGCCATCGTCTGCCTCCCGCGCTAAACTATGTTTCATAGTTCATAACCTATGAAACGTAGTTATGTCAAGCGATGACCTGAGCCTCTTCTCGTACGAGATCCTGGGCCTCGTCGGGCGCACTGGTGCGGGCGCCCACGATCTCCTCCGCCTCGCGCGTCGCGGCCGCATGCTCGACTGGGCCGGCGAGAGCCAGTACTACGCGGAGCCGAAGCGGCTCGCCCGGCTCGGCTACCTCGAGGCGCAAAAGGAGCCGGGCAAGACGCGAGAGCGAACCGTCTACCGGCTGACGGAGAAGGGCATCGACGCCCTGCGCGCCTACGCGCAGACGCCCGCGACGTTCACGCCCCTGAAGAGCGATCCACTCCTGAGGCTCCTGATCGCCGACCTCGTCGGCGAGGACGCGACGATAGAGAGCCTCCAGGCGCTTAGGCAGGACCTCTCCGATCTTCGGGCACGGCTCGACGAGAGTGTGTCGTCGGCGGTGGCTCTGCCGCATCGGAGCAGGTACCTCCTGATCGTGATCGACTTCCTCCGCGGCTACCTCGAGCTGCACGAGCAGCTGATCGACCGGGTCGAGCGTGAGCTCGCGCCTTCCCGCGGTGGAGCCTCAGGCTGACGCGGCGGTCAGCTGTGCGCGGAGGCGGCCGATCGTCTCCACGACGAGGTCCGCGTCCGTCTCGGTCGTCGACCAGTTCGACACGGCGACACGGAGGAGCCGCTCACCACGCCACGTCGTCGCCCCCAGCCAACAGGTGCCGTCATCCTGGATCGCGCGCTCGAGCCGGTCCGTGAGCTCGGCGTCGCCGACCCGCACGAGCACCTGATTGAGGACGACCTCGTTCACGACCTCGACGCCGTCGAGCTCGTCGAGGCCGGCGGCGAGGCGCCGAGCGACCGCGCAACAGCCGTCGACGAGCTCGGTGACCCCGGACCGTCCCAGCGAGCGCAGTGCGGCCCACGTGGCGAACCCGCGCGCACGACGGGAGGACTCCGGGACGAAGTCCCCGCCGCCGAGCTCCCGGCCGGCGACCTGTCCGGTGAGGTAGTCCGCCGTGTAGGCGAGCGCCGTTGCGTGGACGTCGGGGTGCGCGCAGAACGCGTAGCCGCTGTCGTAGGGGACGTTGAGCCACTTGTGCCCGTCGCAGGCCCACGAGTCCGCCAGCTCGACGCCGTCGACCAGGGAGGCCGTCCTCGGGCTTGCCGCGGCCCAGAGCCCGAAGGCCCCGTCGACGTGCAGCCACGCGCCGGCGGCACGGGCGGCGGCGCCTGCCGCGGCGAGGTCGTCACAGGCTCCGGTGTTCACGTTCCCGGTCTGCGCACAGACGATCGTCGGCCCCGGCTCGAGCGCTCCGAGAAGCTCCACGAGCGCGCCCGCGTCCATCGCACCGTCGGAGAGCGCCGGGACGACCTCGAGGGAGCGCTCGCCGAGCCCGAGCAGGCGCACCGCTCGATCGATCGTCGCATGGCGCTCCGCGCCGACGACGACGCGCACCCCCGGCGCGCCGGCGAGCCCGTCCCGGCCGACATCCCAGCCGTGGCGGTGAAGCACGGACCAGCGCGCCGCGGCGAGACCGACCGTGTTCGCGCCCTGCGCGCCCGTGACGAAACCGACCGATGCCGTCGAGGGAAGCCCGAGGATGTCCTTGAGCCATGCGCCGGCGACGTCCTCGACCGCGATCGCCGCGGGGGACAGCGCCTCGTTGAATGCGCACTGGTCCCATCCGGTGGCCAGCACATCGGCGACGAGCGCGGCGTCGAGCGAGCCTCCGGTGACGAACCCGAAGTACCGCGGCCCCGCCGAGGCCATGAGGCCCGGCGACGCTGCCTCGACCAGCTCGGCGATCACGTCGTCGAGTGGTGCCGGGCCGTCGCGCAGCTCACCGAGCGCCAGACGGACCTCGCGCCGGTGCGCGATCGGCGTCACCTTCGCCATGGGAAGGTGTTCCCGGTACTCCGCGATGCGCCCGGCGGCATCGGCGAGCGCGCCTCGCAGGTCGACCATCGCCCGATCCTATGTCGCCGCGGGCCCCGGGGAGCCGGGCCGAGCTCAGGCGAAGACCGCGCGCGTCTCCTGGTGCGCGAGGATCTTCCTCTTCACGCGCTGGAGCGCGTTGTCGATCGTCTTGCAGTCGCAGGCGAGCTCGTCAGCCATCGACTCGTACGAGTGACCGTCGAGGTACAGGCGAAGCGCCTCCGACTCGAGACCCGACAGGCTCGTCCCGAGACACCCCACGAGCGCCTGGAGCTCCTCCGTCGACACGACGCGCACGGACGGGTCGTCGATCGACGGTCCCGGGAGAGCGTCGCCCAACGTGCACTCGCCGTCCGACTCCTGGCCCGCCGGCGTGTGGCTGAAGGAGATGTACGTGTTGAGCGGAGCGTGCTTGTACCGGGTCGCCGACTTGATCGCGGTGATGATCTGGCGGGTCACGCACAGCTCGGCGAACGAGCGGAACGAGGTCTCCTTGTCGGAGCGGAAATCGCGGATCGCCTTGAAGAGCCCGATCATGCCCTCCTGGATCAGATCTTCGGCGTCGCCGCCTGCGAGGAAGTACGAGCTTGCCTTGAGCCGGACGAAACCGTGGTAGCGGCGCATCAGCTCGTCCCGTGCGCCCTCGCTGCCGTTCCGCGCTCGCAGGACGAGCTGCAGATCCTCGAGCTCACGCTGCAGCTTCTGCGGCGTCTTGGGTGCTGCGGCGGTCCGGACGGCCATCTCTCGTCTCCCCTCTCGTTGGTGTTCCGAGCCTCGACTCGAGCGAGTCTCACCCTCAAGTCGAGGGGGAAGCTAGCACGATCGCGTAGGCGATACAACCCCTTTGCGCAAGTTCCATTGTAATAAGAACATGTGTTCGTAAGCGGATCGAAGCCCTCTACTCCTGCCGCCGCGCAGGCACGGGGTGGACAGCGCGGTCGTCCTGGGCGGCTAAGGCTGCCCGCGGCGGAGCCGTTCGAGCCGCGCGCGTGTCTCGGCGTCGACCCGCTGGTCGAGGCGACTGGCGGTGTCCTCCCGGTGCGAGACGGACGAGAGCTCGGCGAGAAACTCCATGGAGCCGCGCTTCATCACCTCTTGACCGCTCGTTCCCTGCACGGCTGCGTCCGAAGTCACGAGCAGGACGCGCTCCCGGTTGCGTCGCTCGGCGGCCAGCCGCTCGAGGACGCTGTCGGCATGCGGCGCGAACCGCACCTCGAGCGACCCGAGCAGGCGCGGCTCGCCCACACCGTCGAAGACGACCACGCCTCGTGCACCCCGGACGGCGACGAAGCTCGCCAGCTCGTCCACGAGCTCGTCGCGATGTGCGAAACGGCCGGCGTGGAACAAATTCGAGCCGTCGAACAGGTAGAGGGCTACATCGGGCATATCTCAACCTCCAGTAGAGGATGATAGTACCCGCTGTCGTCGAGCCTCGAACAGCACCAGGGCGGCAGCAACGCTGACGTTGAGCGACTCGACGCCCGCCGCGAGCGGGATCGAGATCGTGCCGTCGCACGTTCTGCGCACGAGCGGTCGCACGCCCCCTCCCTCCGCGCCGAAGACCAGCGCGGTGCCGTCGGTGAGATCCAGGTCCCACACGCTCGTCTCCCCGTCGACTGCCGCGGCGTAGGCCCACAGCCGGTCTCCCTTCACCTCACCGAGATAGCGGGCAAGGTTCGGGACGACGGCGACGGCCAGGTGCTCCACCGCCCCGGCCGAGGCACGCGAGACGGCCGGAGTGATGGCCACGGCGCCGTGCGCCGGCAGCACGACGCCCGTTGCGCCGGCGCCGGCCGCGCTTCGGATCACCGCGCCGAGGTTCCGAGGGTCGGTCACCTGGTCGAGGCAGCAGAGAAGGGGCCGATCGACGCGCGCGAGCTCCCAGGCGTCTGCATAGGGATAAGGCTCACACCATGCGACGACACCTTGATGGTCGGGCGATCCCGCGGCCTCCGTGAGCTCGCGTTCCCGCTTCGTGCGCGGTCGTGGCCCTTCCTCCAGCCAGTCGAACGTCGCTGCGGCCCGCTCGCCGGCCCAGACCTCCAGCACGGCACGTCGTCCTCGGAGCGCCTCGCGGACGGCGTTGCGCCCGTACACGAGGTCACGGGTCACGCGCGGGGAACGAGCTCGTAGCCGTCGTCCGCGTCACGCACGTCCCAGCCGAGCGCCGCGATCTCCGCGCGCAGCCGGTCGGCCTCGGCGAAGTCGCGCGCGGCGCGAGCCGCCGAACGGGCGTCTGCGAGCGCCCTCACCTCGGGAGGGGCGTCGCGACGTTCGCCGAGGCTGCCGAGACCGAAGAGGTCGAGGCCGCGGCGGAGCTCGGCGAGGGCACCGGCTCGCGCCCAGTCGTGCATGATCGCGAGCGCCGCGGGCGTGTTGAAGTCGTCCTCGAGCGCGTCGACGAAGGCGCCCCAGTCGCCCTCAGCGCTCGCTTCTCCCCGGAGCGCGTTGCGCAGCGTCTCCGCCTGCGCGCGCGCTGCTGCCATGGACTCCTCCGAGAAGTCGATCGGCTTGCGCCAATGGGCCGTGAGGAAGAAGACGAGTGCGGTCTCGCGGCCCCACGTGTCGAGCACCTCGCGGATCGTCTCCACGTTCCCGAGCGACTTGGACATCTTCTCCCCGGTGAAGCGGAGCATTCCGTTGTGCATCCAGATCCTGGCGAATGGATGCCCGACGGAGAGCGACTGCGCCCGCTCGTTCTCGTGGTGCGGGAACACGAGGTCGAGCCCACCCCCGTGGATCCAGAACTCCGGCCCGAGCTCCTTCGCCGCCATCGCCGAGCATTCGATGTGCCACCCGGGGCGACCGAGGCCCCACCGCGAGTCCCAGGACGTGTCCTCGTCCTCCTTCGTCGCCTTCCAGAGGGCAAAGTCGCGAGGATCCTCCTTTGCGGGGTTGGGCTCCTGCTCCTCGACCTGGTCGGGCCGTTGCCCGGACAGGGCGCCGTAGCTCTCGAACCTCGCCACGCGGAAGTAGACGTCGCCGTCCGCCGTATACGCGTGCCCGCTCGCTATGAGTTCCTCGATCAGCGCGATGATCTCCGGCATCGTCTCGGTCGCGAGAGGCTGTGCGTCCGGCATCCCGAGGCCGAAGTCGGCGGTGTCCTCGAGGTACCAGCGGGTCGCCTCGAGCGCCCGCTCCGCGCTGCGGCCGGGGGCAGCCTCGTAGATCCTGTCGTTCACGTCCGTGATGTTGTGCACGAGGCGCACCTCGTGGCCGCGCGCACGGAGCCACCGCGCGAGCCACATGAAGACCACGAACGGCCTCGCATTGCCGATGTGCGCCCGTTGGTACACGGTCGGCCCGCAGACGTAGATCCCGATCGGCTCGGGCGGCGGCGGGAGCTCGACGAGCGAGCTGCTCAGCGTGTCCTGCAGACGCATGGCGCGATCGTAGTCAGCAGGGGCGTGGCTCTAGCCTCGCCCCTCAGCTCTCGTCACGCGCTTCAGCGCCTCGTTCGCCGGAAGGACGGCAAGAACGGTCCAGAGCTCCGGCCCGCGCGATTCCCCGGTCAGGGCGAGCCGGAGCAACCGTAGATCGCCTCCGACCGCCTTCAGCTCCCGAACGATCTCCCGCGCGCCGGCTTCGTCGAGGCGCTCCGGCCCCCTCTCCCGCAGCTCGGCGAACCGCTCGAGCGTCGGTACCGCCTCGGCGGGAAGCTCGACGGAATCTGGCGCCTCGATCTGGCGGGCGATCTCCCGCGCCTCGACGAGCGTCCGTGCGCCGCGGAGGGCCCGCGCCGTCTCGAGGGGGGCTCCCGCGGCGGCCGCCAGGTCCTCGTCGGACATGGCGGCGATCGCCTCGATGGCCAATCGGCCGATGCGTGCCCGGTCGAGATGGACGTCGTGTTCCGGCAGCCCCAGCTCGTCGAGGTAGGCGCGGAGCGCGGCGGCCGGGACCCCGTCCTCGCGGAAGTCGGCCACCGACGCGTGCCCGTGGCGCTTCGAGAGCTTCTTCCCGTCCTCGCCGAGGAGCAGCCCGTGGTGGATCACAGCAGGGAGCTCGCTTCCGAGCGCACGGGCGATCCGACGCTGCGGCCCCTCGTTCGGGCGATGGTCGAAGCCGCGTATGACATGCGTGATCCGGAGGTCGAGGTCGTCGGCGACGGTCGCGAGCTGGTACGTGGCGCTCCCGTCCGTCCGCAGGAGCGTCACCCCGTCGAGCCGCAGAGACCCGTCGGCGTCGCGCGTCGCTCCGCCCTCGCGCTCCGCCCGCTCGGCGGCGCGGCTGTAGACCGACGCACGTTCGCTCTGCCTGACCGGGCCCTCGTCCCAGGCGATGCCAAGCCACCCCAGGTCGTCGACGATCGCGGCCTCGCCCCCCGGCACGGTCCGAGCCGGGTCGGTGTCGTCGATCCGCAGAACGAGGACGCCGCCGTGCTCGTCGGCGAAGCGCCGGTTGGCGGCGGCGGTGAGAGCGTTGCCGACGTGCAGCGATCCCGTAGGGCTCGGCGCGAACCGGACGCGGACGCTCACGCCTCGATCGGCACGTGACCCGGCTCCGACGCGACGCGGTCGAGCCATTCGCCGATCGCCGCGTAGCCGCCGAGCTCGAACCCGCCCTCGTGTGCGACGTGTGTGTATGCGTAGAGCGCGATGTCGGCCAGCGTCAATGTGCCGCCGACGACATACGGATCGTCCGACCGCCCGAGGTGTGCTTCGAGGGCGTCCAACGCGCGGTATCCGTCCACGGTCTTCCGCTCGATCACCTTCGCGTAGCGGTCCGCCTCTCCCGAGTAGGCGACGAGGAACCGGACGACGGCGATCGCCGGCTCGTGCGTGTACTGCTCGAAGAACATCCACTGGAGCACCTTCGCGCGCGCGAACCGGTCGCCGGGGACGAAGCGCGTGCCTTCGCCGAAGTACCAGAGGATCGCCCCAGACTCGGCGAGGGGCCGGCCGTCGTCGAGGACGAGCGTCGGGACCCGGAGATCCGGATTGAGGCCGTCGAGCACCTCACCACGACTCGAGCGGTCGACGACGTCGAGGTCGCGTCGCTCGTACGGGATGCCGAGGTGCGCGAGCAGCAGCCGCACCTTGTAGCAGTTGCCCGAGATGGGAGAGTTGAAGAGCAGCACGGCGCGACGTTACCGGCGGGCGCGCTTCGCTGCGGCTCACGCACGGGACGCGTAGCATCGCGTCATGCGCGAGCTGCGGCCCGGTGTCTGGCACTGGCGGTCGCCGCATCCCGACTGGGACGAGGAGCAATGGTGGCCCGCGCTCGTGTCCTCCTACGCGATCGAGCTCGGCGACGATGTCATCTTGTTCGACCCGCTCTCCGTCCCCGCCGAGCTACGCGAGCGCGCGACCGCCGTCGTCCTGAGCGCCCCGTACCACGAGCGCGACGCCCGTCGGCTCGGACTCCCGGTGTACACGCCGCCCGCGGACACCTGGCAGGACTGGGTCGAGAAGTTCGGGATCGATCCCGACCGCGTGCGCGGCATGGAGAGTGAGGATCTCGCGTGGCTGCGCGCGGGTGAAGGCGAAGGACACTTCCACGGTCCCGGACCGTGGCCGTTCGGCATCACCGCGTACGCGGGTCGCGAGGACAACGATCTCGTCCTCTGGCTACCGTCGATCAACGCGATCGTCGCCGGCGATTCGCTCGCCGACTTCGGCGATGGACTGGACATCCAGCTCGGCGGTCGCAAGCACGTGACGCGCGACGATGTCGTGCGACGGCTCCGTCCGCTGCTCGACCTGCCGATCGAGCTCGTGCTGCCGGCGCACGGCGAGCCGACGGATCGCGCGGCGCTCGAGCGCGTACTTTCCTGAGCGGACCGGCAAGACCAGAGGCTCGGGAGACGTCGCGCCTTCCTGCCCCGGTGTGCGGGGGGTCCCTTGAGCCACGCCGTGGCCCCTCTCCCAACAGCGAGGAGGAGACGTCGCGGGCTACATCATC
>NZ_DATMBZ010000155.1:0-19596 GCF_035558935.1 Gaiella sp.
AACGCGCAACGGTAGCCACCGGGTCGGCGCGGCCTCCAGGCATGAAGCGGCTCGTCCCGGCACTGCACGTTCGGGGGGGTGACCTCTACCCGAACGAGTGATTCACGATGCCTCTAACGGGTCATAACGTGCAGAACAGAGTGCCGGGATGCCGCTGCGGGCGTTGCGGGTTCCCCGGCAAATGGAGAGGGAAGGGGTAATCCGATGCGGAAGTTCACACGAGGGGGGCCACTGGCGTACGGCCTGATGCTGGTCGCGCTGGTGGCGCTCGCCGTCGCAGGTGCGGCGTCGGGCAATCACTCCGCTGACTACACGGGGACGGCGGACACGCACCTCGTCGTCGAGGGCAACCCGCCGCTGTGCCCGCCGGGCACGGGGGGACTGTCCTTCCGGCTGGATGCGGACAACGGCGAGCTTGCCGAGGGACTGTATCCGGCAAACGATCCGTTCATCAGGATCTTCGACCTCGACATCGAGGGTGGCACGCTGAGCTGGGAGTTCACGGACATCCATCGGTACGACATGGCTGTCGTCGTGATGAAGGGCGGCAACACCGGGGCGGTCGTGTACACCTACGACTCCAAGTCGCCCGCGGGCGGTTTCGACGACTCCGACTCGGGTCTCACGACGCCGATCAACCCGAGCGGCAAGCCCGCCGCGATCAGCCACGTCGACTTCTGTCTCGACCCGAAGGGTCACGGCGGTCCGAAGCACCTGATCGTCAACAAGACCGCGCAGACGTCGTGGGACAAGGTCTACACGTGGGAGGTCGAGAAGTCGGTCGACAAGAGTCAGCTCGAGATGAAGACCGGCGAGACGGGCAGCGTGCAGTGGAAGGTCGACGTCACGCAGACGGGGTTCGTCGCCCGAAACGCGGTCGTCTCGGGCCAGATCACGGTCGCGAACCCGAACGACGCGCCGGTCTCGGGCGTCTCGCTCACGGACGCTCTACCTGGTGCTGTCGTCGACTGCGACGGTACGCCGGGCGCGCCGTACCTCAACACCGGCCTCTCGCTCGACGGCCAGGGGTTCCTCGTGTGTGCATACACGGCGCCCCGTGACTCGGCCGCGGGAGGGACGAACGAGGCGACCGCGACGGCGACGCTGAACGGTGTCGACATCTCCGACAGCGGGACGGCGGACTTCACGTTCGGCGACCCGGCCAGCGAGATCAACAAGACGGTCAAGGCCGTCGACGGCAAGAACACGTGGAACGGGATCGACAAGACCTCGTCGTTCACGTACGACGAGCAGTTCCCGTGCTCGAGCCAGGGCCGCAACAACGTCGTCGACCTGCTCGGCGACAACCCGTCGACTCCGCAGGTCGAGACGGACTACGAGCTCGACACGGACTCGGCCGGCGTCACCGTCCGCTGTAGCGAGACGCCGCCGCCTCCGCAGCCCCCGACGGTGAGGACGGACGAGTTCATGGACGTGCAGGTCCTGAAGGACGCGACGTCGCAGGTGCAGCTCGTCAACGGGCAGGCACAGGTCGCGTACACGGTTCGGGTGCGGAACAACGGCCCGAACCAGGCGCACAACGTCCAGCTCGTCGACTCGGCGCCGAGCGGCGTCACGTTCACCGGGATCACGCAGGCGCCGGTGGGCGGCGGCTGCTCGCTCTCCGGTGGCGTGCTGCTGCAGTGCAGCCTCGGGACGCTTGGTCCCGGGGTCGAGCGGGTGATCGGGCTCTCCGCCCGCGTCGCGCAGACGGGGACGTACACGAACTGCGCGACGGCCACGGGTGACGGCAAGGACACGAACGGCGCCAACAACCGGGCGTGCGCGTCGACGCTCGTCACCGCGCCGGTGACGCCGCCGACCACGACGCCGAAGCCTCCGGTGAAGCCGAAGCCGAAGCCCAAGCCCCTCAACATCTGCCGCGTCCTCAAGGTGACGCCGTCGATGGTGAAGGCGAACGGGGCGAAGCAGATCGTGCTCGCCAAGGTGACGCGGTCGAAGACCCCGGTCGCTGGTGTCGCGGTGCGGTTCACCGGCACGGGCCTCGCCAAGGTCGTGAAGACGAACCAGCGCGGCGTGGCCCGCCTCTCGCTCACGCCGAGCAAGGCCGGGATCATGCTCGTCAAGATCACGAGCGCGAAGGCGTGCAACAGCGCCAGGATCGGCGTGGTCGGCGTCTTCGAGCCGCCGGTGACCGGCTGACGCATTCCCCGAGCCGGCACTCGGCCGGCGCCCCGGGAGACCGGGGCGCCGGCGCCTCGGGGAGGGTTGGCGGGGCCGCAAGGCCCCGTCGGCCCGGTCCTGACCGGACCTAGACCCAGGTGGGGGACAAAACCCCTCGTCCGAGGGGCAGCGCTCCCGCGGGAGGGGGATACGGTGCGACTACAGACAGAGTGCCGACGACCGCTCCACCGAACTCGCGGCGGCGAGGGAAGCGGAGCAGCCGAGAGGAACCAACGATGGGGGACGGAGCCACGAGGGCGAGCAGCGCGGGGATGGGCGTGAGCGACGCATTCGAGTCTCTGTCCACGGGGTGAGGGTTGGCTCTCCGCTCGGCACCAGGCCGGTGCACCCGGGCTCGACCCGGGCGCACCGGCCCTCATAGCGCATCGGCCGTCGGGAACGGGGGGAGGACAAGCCTCTCGTCCGGGGAGCGTGGCAGGCCCCGGGCGAGAGGAGCGGTCCTCGCCGCTTTCGCCTCACTGCTCCTCGCGGCGCTTCTCGCCCCGACAGCGGGCGCGGGAGGCGCGGGAGGCAAGGCGCCGCTGTCGGCGCTCGCGAGCGTCCGCGTGGTCGGCTCCGGGCCGGTCGCCTGGGCGAAGGTCGCCGTGCGAAGCGCTCCGAGCCGCAATGCGAGCGTCGTCGCCACACTCGCGCAGTTCCGTCCGGACTTCCACCCCCGCACGGTCATGGCGCTCGACGAGCGCCTCGACCGCACCGGCGCGCCGGCGTGGTATCGCATCTCGGTTCCGGGCCGGCCGAACGGACGCACCGGCTGGATCCCCGCTGCGGCCGCGAACATCCACCCGGTCGACCGCTGGCTCGTCGTCTACCGCGGCACGAGGAAGTTTGAGCTGTACATCGACGGAGTACTCCGCCGCACCGGGCCGGTCGCCGTCGGCGCGCGGGGGATGGAGACGCCGATCGGGCTCTTCTTCGTCCAGTCTCGCTTCGTCCCGAGCAAGTATCCGATCCTCGGCGCCTTCGCGTTCGAGACGAGCGGCTACTCGAAGCTCTCCGACTGGCCGGGCGGCGGCGTCGTCGGCGTCCACGGAACGAACATGCCTTGGCTGATCGGTCAGGCGGTGTCGCACGGCTGTGTCCGGCTGCGCAACAGCGACGTCCTCGCTCTGCGCAAGCTCGTGCGCGTCGGCACCCCGGTGAAGATCGTCGCCGCGTAGGCGCCGCCCCCGGCGACCGCTACGCCGCCGAGGCTGCGTCGAACGCGTACGCCTGGATCGGGTCGGACGAGAGCGTCCGCTGGCCGCCCGGCGCGGGACGGAGTTGCCGCACGCGGTAGCCGCGATCCTCGAAGGTGAAGCCGGGCTGGAACGTCCGCCAGGAGCCTCCGAGCGATCGTGCGACGCCGACGCGCTCGAAGCGGAAGCCGAAGCCGTTGCACGTCGTCACGCCGCCGTTCCACGACTCTGCCGTCGCGATCGGCTTCCAGAGGCGGTGCGACCCCTCGAGCACGATCGGGTCGGTCGCGGGCTTGCCGTCGACCCAGACCCGCCAAACGCCCGGCCGCCGGTTCATCTCGAGCACCGCGAGCCGGTGGCGGTCGCCGACCTGGACGTTCTCGAGCAGCGGGACGAAGACCGGATCGCGTCCGGCGCGCGTGATCTCGGCGTAGACCATCGGCGGTGTGTTGGGAAGCGCCGCGATGCCCGTCTGGAGCCACATCGTCTCGCCGCTCCGGCCGGCGCTCTTGCCGCCGACACCGATCCATGCGGCTGCGTGGCCGGCCTGCACGGACGGGGCGCGGAGCGGCGCGATCGTCGCGCGGACGCCACTCGAGACCTTCGACGACTCGAAGCCCGCGTACGCGTAGCCGGCGGAGCCGTGCGACCCGGAGCTGCACCCCGCAGCGCTCGCTTCGGCGCTCGTCTGGAACGGCGCCGCCCACGTCACGACGACCGTCGCGAGTGCCGTCGCCGCCAAGGCCCCCAAAGTCTTCACAGATCCCTCGATCGGCGTCCCCGGAACGAGGGAGCATCCCTCGATTCAGCGATCGACCGGGGAATGCGGGGGTAGCATCGGGGGCATGGCCCGGCTCGAGGAGCGACGCAGGACGGGTCTCGATGCCTGGCGCGCGCGCTACGAGGGGTCGCCGTTGCGCGAGGGGGAGGCGTTCACGTCGATCTCGGGCGCCGAGGTGGAGCCGCTCGCCACGCCCGAGACGGGCACAGTGGACTACGACCGTGATCTCGGGTACCCGGGGTCGTTCCCGTTCACGCGCGGGGTCTATCCGTCGATGTACCGCGGCCGGCTGTGGACGATGCGCCAGTTCGCGGGGTTCGGGACGGCGGCGGAGACGAACGAGCGGTTTCGGTACCTGCTCGACCACGGGCAGACGGGCCTGTCGTGTGCGTTCGACATGCCTGCGCTGATGGGTGTCGACTCGGACTCACCACGCGCGCTCGGCGAGGTCGGCCGTGAGGGCGTGGCGATGGCGTCGCTCGAGGACATGCGGGTGCTTTTCTCCGGGATCCCGCTGGACGAGGTGTCGACGTCGATGACGATCAACTCGTCGGCGGCGATCGCACTGGCGATGTACCTGGTCGTCGGGGAGGAGCAGGGCGTCCCACGGGACCGGCTCCGGGGGACAGTCCAGACGGACATCCTCAAGGAGTACATCGCGCAGAAGGAGTTCATCTTCCCGCCGGGCCCGTCGATGCGGTTGGTGACGGACATGGTCGAGTTCTGCGCTCGGGAGATGCCGCTCTGGCATCCGATCTCGATCTCCGGCTACCACATCCGCGAGGCCGGCTCGACGGCGGGCCAGGAGCTCGCGTTCACGCTGAAGAACGGGTTCACCTACGTCGAGTGGGCGCTCGAGCGGGGGCTGGAGGTGGATGCGTTCGCGCCGCGGTTGTCGTTCTTCTTCAACGCGCACCTCGACTTCTTCGAGGAGATCGCGAAGTACCGCGCGGCGCGGCGGATCTGGGCGCGGGAGCTGCGCGACCGGTACGGGGCACGCGACGAGCGCTCGCTCCTGATGCGGTTCCACACCCAGACGGCCGGCGTCTCGTTGACATGGCAGCAGCCGCTCGTCAACGTCGCGCGTACGGCGATCGAGGCCCTTGCGGCCGTGCTCGGCGGGACGCAGTCGCTGCACACGAACTCCTACGACGAGGCGCTCGCGCTGCCGACCGAGGACGCCGTGCGGCTCGCGCTGCGCACCCAGCAGGTGATCGCGCACGAGACGGGCGTCGTCAACACGATCGATCCGCTCGGCGGCTCCTACCACGTCGAGGCGCTGACGAACCGGCTCGAGGCGGAGGCGTACGAGCTGTTCCGCCGGATCGACGAGCTCGGCGGCATGGTCGCGGCGATCGAGGAGAACATGCCGCAGCGCGAGATCGCCGACGCCGCCTTCCGCTACCAGCAGGAGGTCGACGCCGAGGAGCGTGTGATCGTCGGCGTCAACCGCTTCCGCACCGAGAGCGAGGAGGAGATTTCGATCCTCCGCATCGACCCCGACGTCGAGCGCCGCCAGATCGACAGCCTCCAGGCCTTCAAAGCGCAGCGCGACTCCGCGGTCGTGGAGCGGCGCATCGCCGAGCTGTCCGAGGCCGCGTCCGTCGACGACCGCAACCTGATGCCCGTGATCGTCGACGCCGTCCGCGACGGCGTCACGCTCGGCGAGATCTGCGACGCCTGGCGCCGCGTCTGGGGCACCTGGCGCGAGCAGCCCGTGTTCTAGCTCGACGCTTCGGATCCGGCTATTTCCTCGCCCGGTATCCGGTCGGCGAGGTGGCCGAGCCTGCGTCCTGGATCGTCACGATGGACACCTGCTCGCGTCCGTCGTCGACGACGTAGACGACGACCATCCACCGCCACGGGCCGAGAATGAAGCGGAAGCCCTTCCACGGCCCTTCGAGCGGCGCGCCGAGCAGTGGGAACTCGGCGAGCGGTCGAAGCGATCGGACGACTCGTCCCGTCGTGTCCCGAGGAAGGCTGTGCGTTCGAATCAGGCGCGCGAGGTCGTCCCGCGCGGCGGGCGTGACGAGGACGCGTGTCACCGTCAGAGCTCGTCGAGGGGGATGCCGAGACCGGCGTCAACCTGCTCGCGACCGAGTCTCGCGCGATCCAGCGCGCCCGGGATCGCGTCGAGCAGCTCGGTCACGTGTCCAGCGTCCGGATCAGCCTCGTCGAGGGCGCTCGCGAGCAACGAGCGGGCAAGCGTTCCCTCGTTCAGGTGCGTGCGCTCCGCAAGCGCCCTGAGCTTCGCCGCGTGGGGTGGGTCGAGCGTGACGTTGACCCGATGTGGCTCACGGCTCATGTGCACAGGTTAGCACGGATTGTGCACCCTACACGTCGAGCTCCATGCCGTCGTAGGCGAGGTCGACGCCGTCGGGGGCGTCGAGCTCCGACGGACGGTGCGTGAGGAGGAGGCGCCGGGCGCCGGAGGCGGCGTAGGCGTCCAGCGCCTCCTCCGCGCTCAGATGGCCGCGCGGCTCGCCGTCGGCCTCGCCGGTCTCCAGCGTCGCCTCGCAGACGAAGAGGTCGACGTCGCGCGCGAGGTCCGCGATCCGGTCGCTGGGGCCGGTGTCGCCCGTGTACGCGAGCGTCGCCCGCCCGTTCGTCACGCGGAAGCCATACGTCTCGAGGCGATAGTGCGGCAGGCGGAGCGGCAGCACCTCGAGACCGGCCGCGGTCGAGAACGCCTCCCCGCCGTCGTACTCCTTGACCGTGAACGTGCGCTCGAACATGTCCGGGAAGCCGAGCCGCGAGCCGAGCTCCTCGAGGAACAGCCGGCCGCCGCGGTAGACCCAGAGCTCGGGTCGGAGGTCGTCGTGACCACGGCGGTAGAAGCTGCCCCAGACCCAGGGCACGAGGTCGCCCCAGTGGTCGAGGTGGAAGTGCGTGATCGCGATCGCGTCGAGCGACGGCCAGGCCTCGGCCTCCCGTAGACGGCCGAGCACCCCGGGGCCGCAGTCGAGCAGCAGGCGCTTGCCCTCCGACTCGACGACGTAGCCGGAATGGGCGCCTCCCGCATTCGGCCAGGCCGGGGACGACCCGATGACGATCAGTCGCACGTTCCTATACTGACCGCGTGGAGCGGACGATTCGGGTCGTGATCGCGAAGCCCGGCCTCGACGGCCACGACAGGGGGGCGAAGATCATCGCGCGCTCGCTCCGGGACGCCGGCATGGAGGTCATCTACACGGGCCTCCACCAGACGCCGGAGCAGATCGTCGAGACCGCGATCCAGGAGGACGCAGACGCGGTGGGGATCTCGATTCTCTCGGGTGCGCACATGACGTTGGTGCCGCGGATCGTAGAGGGACTCCGGGCGAACGAGGCCGAGGACGTGCTCGTCGTCGTCGGCGGCACCATTCCCGTGGAGGACGCCGACGAGCTCAAGCGCCTCGGTGTCGCCGAGGTCTTCACGCCGGGCGCTCCGACCGCGGCGATCGTCGACTTCCTGCGCAGCGCTCTGGCACCGGCGTAGTCCCCGACCGGAGCGGCGTGCTAGATCCCAGGGCGAAGGCCCTCGGTTTCGGCCGGAGCCGGAAGGGCTGAGTCCTCCGCTGCCGCGGGCCCGGTCGCGACGGTCGTGCCGCCGGGGCGGCTGATGCGGGCGGCGACGAGCTCGCCGGGCGTCCCACGGAGCGCTGCGGCTGTGACCTCCGACTTCGCCGTGTACGCCGTGACGGGCTGAGATCCCGTGCGCGCCTGGAGAACGCGGCGATCGGGGCTCGCGAGCGCCGTCGCGAGGGACGTGTCGACGACGGCGTCGGGCGCGATCGAGAGCGTGACGCCACGCTCGCCGACCACCGGCGTCCACTTCCCGCCGGGCCACCAGCGCACGGACGTCACGAGCAGCTCGAGCGAGCCGGCGCCAGCCGCGACGGGCGTGCCGCGCAGGCCGAGCGAGAACGTCGTCCCGAGACGGCCCGGGAAGAGAAGCCGCTCGGCAGCGTTGAGATAGGGGTACGGGTTGACGGCCGCGCCGTCGTTCGGGTGCACCTCGAAGTGCAGGTGGTCGTTGCCCTCCGCGTCGCCCGAGTCCCCCACGTAGCCGATCTGCTCTCCGGCCGTCACCTTCGCGCCGTCGGCGACGGCGTAGGAGACGCCGAGCTTGCACCCGCCTCGGTCTTCCGACTTCTCGGTGAGGTCGTTGTTCAGGTGGATGTAGAGGTAGGTGGTGCCGCTCTTCCCGTACAGGTAGAGCATGCAGCCGGCGCGGGCGGACGTCGTCCACCACTTGACCTTTCCCGACTCCGCTGCGACGACGGGCGTCCGCCACGGGACGCGCTCGATGTCGATGCCCTGGTGGCTCCCGTTGACGCGCGGATCCCCGAAGTTCATCCCGTACGCGTAGTCCCCGATCAGGGGGAACACGATCGGGCTCCCGTTGACGAGGCCGGGCTTCAACGCTGCGTGGAGCGAGCCGACGACCGCCGCGCAGAAAAGGGCGGAGAGGAGGAGAGAGACCCCTCGTGCTGTCGTCCGGTGGCGAGTCATGGCTCCGCGACGCTTCGCGCCAGGCCGCGCGAAGGGCGGGACACTAGCAGACCAAGGGGACTGGTCCCAGGGGACTGGCACCGCAAGGGGCCTGTCCCCTGTGAAGCTCCGCGGGGTCGATCCCCGGCGTGGACAGACCCCTGGGTAGAGTCAGCCGCGTGAAGATCGCCGTCTGCGTCAAGCAGGTCCCGGACGCCACCGTCCAGAAGCGGCTCGACCCGTCGACACACCGGCTCGACCGCTCGGGCGAGGGAACGCTCAACGCAACCGACGTCAACGCCGTCGAGGAAGCGCTCCGGCTCAAGGAGGCTCAGGGCGGCGAGGTCGTCGTCGTCTCGCTGGGACCGGAGAAGGCGATGGACTCCCTTCGCAAGGCGCTCGCGATGGGCGCCGACCGGGCGGTCCTCGTCTCGGACGAGGGCGCCGCGGGCTCCGATCTCCTCGCGACGGGCCGCGTGCTCGCGAAGGTGCTCGAGCGAGAGGAGCCCGAGCTCGTTCTCTTCGGGCAGCAGTCGAGCGACGCCGACGGCGCCGTCCTCTGGGCGTCCGTCGCCGACCGTCTGCGACGGCCGATGGTCTCGCAGGTCGCGGAGCTCACGATCGACGGCGACAGCCTGAGCGGCAAGCGGCAGACGGAGTTCGGCTACGACGTGATCTCGGCGCCGCTGCCGGCGGTGGTCGCCGTATCGGACGCCATCAACGAGCCCCGGTATCCGTCGCTCAAGGGGATCATGGGCGCCAAGGCGAAGCCGCAGGAGGTCGTCTCGCTCGCCGACCTCGGCGTCGACGCGGAGACGGTCGGCGTGGCAGGCTCGCGAACGGTCGTGCGCGCGGTGGCTCCTCCGCCGGCGAAGAGCGACCAGGTTCGGATCGAGGACGACGGCAACGCCGCGGAGAAGATCGTCGAGTATCTCGCCGAGAAGAGGCTCGTCTGATGCCCGGCACGCTCGTCTACCTCGAGTCGCACGACGGCGAGCTGACGAAGGGCGGGCTCGGGCTGCTGTCCAAGGCGGCTTCGCTCGGCGGCGACGTCCTCGGGGCCGTTCTCGGCAGCGGCGTGGCCGACGTCGCCCCGCGGGCCGGTGCCTTCGGCGCCTCGACCGTCTACGTCGTCGACGACGAGGCGCTCGCGGCGCCGCTGCCGCAGCCGCGCGTCGATGCCCTCGAGGCGGTCGTCCGCGAGTCGGGCGCCGACAACGTGCTCTTCCCCGCCTCGGTGCTGGCGGCCGACGTCGCCGCCGGGCTTGCGGCGCGCCTCGAAGCAGGGCTCAACTGGGACCTGACCGACCTGCGACTCGAGGGCGACGAGCTCGTCGGCGTGCGCCCCGCTCTGGGCGACACCGTCCTCGTCGACGTCGGCTGGACGACGACGCCGCGGCTGGCGATCGTCCGCTCGGGGACGTTCGACCCGGTCGCGAGCGGTGGGACGGCGGAGGTCAAGGACGTCGGCGCGACGTTCCAGGACTTTTCGACGCTGGCGACGCTCGTCGACCACCTCCAGGAGGAGTCGAGCGGGCCGGCGATCGAGGAGGCCGACGTCATCGTTGCCGGCGGCCGGGGGCTCGGCGGTCCGGAGGGCTTCTCGATCTGCGAGGACCTCGCGGCGGCACTCGGCGGGGCGGTCGCCGCGACGCGGGCCGTCGTCGACGCGGGGTGGTATCCGTACTCCGCCCAGGTCGGTCAGACGGGCAAGACCGTCTCGCCGAAGCTCTACATCGCGCTCGGCATCTCCGGGGCGATCCAGCACAAGGTCGGCATGCAGGGCTCGGGGACGATCGTCGCGATCAACAAGGATCCGAACGCGCCGATCTTCGACTTCGCCGACGTCGGCGTCGTGGGCGACCTGACGCAGATCGCGCCGAAGCTGACCGAGCTCCTCCGGGCGCGTACGTAACGGGCCGATGAGCGGCATCCGCCCGGCCGACTACCCGCCGCCGTTCACGAGCGCCGAGGTGCTCGCCGCGCCGACCGACCCGCCGGACGAGCGCATCGACGTCGGCATCCTGATCGTCGGCGGCGGCCCCGGCGGCCTCGCGTGCGCGGTGCGGCTCGGCCAGCTGCTCGAGGAGCATCCGGACGTCCGGGAGCGCCTCGGGGACGTCCCCGTGGCCGTGCTCGAGAAGGGCAAGCAGCCCGGCTCGCACCTGCTCTCGGGCGCGGTGATGAACCCCCGTGCGATCCGCAAGCTCTTCGCCGGACGGATCCCGATCGAGGAGATGCCGACCTACGGCCCGGTGCATGGCGAGGCGGTCTACCTGCTCACGAAGGGCGCTGCGCTCCGGATTCCGCCGCCGCCCACGATGATGAACCACGGCAACTGGATCGTCTCGATCTCCGAGCTCGGGCGCTTCCTCGCCGAGCAGGCCGAGGCCGGCGGCGCCATGATCCTCCCCGAGACCACGGGCCAGAAGCTCCTCGTCGAGCACGGCCGCGTGGTCGGCGTGCGGACCGGCGACAAGGGCCGCGGGAAGGACGGTGAGCCGCTCGCGAACTTCGAGCCTGGCGTCGACGTGACCGCGAAGGTGACCGTTCTCGCGGAGGGCACGGCCGGCCACCTCACGACAGCGGCGATCGAGCACTTCGGCCTCCACGGGAAGAACCCCCAGATCTGGGCGCTCGGGGTGAAGGAGGTCTGGAAGGTTCCGCGGCCGCTCCACAAGATCGTCCACACGTTGGGCTGGCCGCTCCGCAAGCGAGCGCGGTACGGCGAGTTCGGCGGCTCGTGGATCTACCCGATGGGCGACGAGCACGTCTCGCTCGGATTCGTCGTCGGTCTCGAGTACGCCGACGTCGAGCTCTCGGCGCACGACCTCCTCCAGGAGTTCAAGACCCACCGGCTCGTGCGCAAGATCCTGCAGGGCGGCGAGCGCGTCGCCTGGGGCGCGAAGACGATCACCGAGGGCGGGCTCAACTCGGTCCCGTCCCGGCTCAACGCCCCTGGGCTGCTGTTCGTCGGAGAGAGCGCCGGCCTCGTGAACGTCCCGCGGCTCAAGGGCATCCACTACGCAGTCGAGTCGGGGAGGCTCGCCGCCGAGACGGCGTTCGCCGCGCTCGGCAGAGGCGAGGTCGCCGGCCGGCCCGGTGCGCTCGGCTCCTACGACGAGGCGGTGCGCGCGAGCTACATGTGGAAGGAGCTCGCAGAGGTCAGGAACATGCGCCAGGCGTTCGACAAGGGGTTCTTCGTCGGCGGCGCGCTCGCGAGCGCGATGACGGTGACGAAGGGCAAGCTCCCGCCCAAGGAGCTCCGGACGCACCCGAACGCCGACGCGGGGCTGATCCGCACGGGGCGCGCGGCCCGGTACCCGGCTCCCGACGGGACGCTGACCTTCGACAAGCTGTCGTCCGTCTTCGCGTCGGGCAACCGCGCCCGTGACGACCAGCCGAGCCACATCCGCGTGCAGACGCAGGTGCCGAGAGATCTCGCCGAGATGTGGGAGTGGATGTGCCCGGCGCACGTCTACGAGGTCGGCGAGGCGGACGGCGACGGGACGGTGCAGGTCGTCGTGAACCCGTCGAACTGCGTCCAGTGCGGGGCGATCAGCGCCAAGGGGGGGCGGCTGACACCGCCCGAGGGCGGCTCCGGGCCCGAGTACACGATCACCTGAGGGCCGGGTGGCTGCCTCACGGTTCGACGTCGTCGTGGTGGGCGCCGGCATCATCGGCCTCGCCACCGCGCGCGAGCTCCAGCGACGCCGTCCCGGTGACCGCGTCGGCGTCGTCGACAAGGAAACCGTGGCGGGTGCGCACCAGACGAGCCACTCGAGCGGTGTCGTCCACCGAGGCGTCTACTACGCCCCCGGGTCGCTGAAGGCGCAGCTCTGCGTCGAGGGCGCCGCTGCCCTGCTCGCCTACTGCGACGAGCGCGGAATCCCGGTCCTCCGCTGCGGGAAGGTGGTCGTCGCAACCGACGAGGGCGAGCTGCCGCGGCTCCAGGAGCTGTACCGCCGGTCGCGTGCGAACGGCGTTCCAGCGGTCGAGCTGATCGGTCCCGAGCGGCTGCGCGAGCTGGAGCCGCACGTCGCCGGGGCTCGGGCGCTGCACTCGCCCGAGACCGCCGTGGTCGACTTCGCGCGGGTCGTCGCGGCCTACGCCGAGGACGTGCAGGCGGCGGGCGGCGAGCTTCTGCTCGGGCGGGAAGTGGTCGGCCTCTCACGGCGCGGAGGCACGACCGTGGTCGAGACGACCGCCGGCGACTTGGAGGCGGAGCGCGTCGTCGTCTGCGGCGGGGTCTACGCGGACCGGCTGGCCGCTCTCTCTGGCGCGCCGCAGGAGCCGCGGATCGTGCCGTTCCGGGGTGACTACCTGCGTCTGCGGCCCGACCGTCGGCATCTCGTCCGCGGGCTCGTCTACCCGGTCCCCGACCCGGCGTTTCCATTCCTCGGCATCCATACGACCGTCCGGCCGGACGGAGACGTGTGGCTCGGCCCCAACGCCGTGCCGGCGCTCGCCCGCGAGGGGTATCGCAAGCGCGACGTCTCTCTCGGCGACATGGTGGACGCGGCCCGCGCGCCGGGGTTCCGCCGTCTTGTCCGGGGCCACTGGCGCATGGGGCTGGGCGAGATGGTGCGCGACGTCTCGACGCGGCGCTTCGTCGCCGCGGCCCGGAAGCTCCTCCCCGAGCTCGACGTCGCCGACGTCCTCCCCGGCCCGTCGGGGATCCGCGCGCAGGCACTCGGCCTGGACGGCACCCTGCTCGACGACTTCGTCTTCCACGAGGCGGAGGGCGTCGTCCACGTGCGCAACGCCCCGTCGCCGGGTGCGACGTCGTCGCTCGCCATCGCCCGCGTGATCGCCGAGCGCGTGTAGGCCCCGGGGTCAGTCCCCTACGGGGACAGAGCCCGTGATCGGCGTCGGGCCTGCCAGGCGTCCGTCATCGCAACGCGCTGTGCGAGCGTCGGGTGTGTCTGCAGCAGCAGGTAGGCCCACGTCGGCGGACTGGGGTCGCCGAGCGAGGTCGTGGCGAACTCCTCGAACAAGCCCCGGGCCGCGGCCGGGTCGCGCGTCGTCTGCAGCGCCTTCCAGTCGGCCTCCGCCTCCATGCCGCGGCTGACGAGGTTCTGCGCGGGAAGAACGACGAGCGAGAAGACGGCCGAGACGAGGAGCGCGAGCGGCACGGCGGCCGGCTCGCCCATCCCGCCGCGCCGGCGCGTGGCGAGCATCAGGACGAACGCGCCGGGGAGTGCGAACAGCGCGAACCAGCCGATTGCCTCGGGGATGTGGTTGCTCGAGTGATGCGCCAGCTCGTGCGCGAGAACCACGTCGACCTCGCGGTTCGAGAAGCGGCCGTCGAGGAGCGTGTCCCAGAGCACGATGCGCGACGACGGCCCCATGCCGAACGCGTAGGCATTGGCCTGGCTCGTATCGCCGCTCACCTTCTCGATCCGCAGCGGGATGTCGTCGACGCCCTGGGCCTGCTCGTAGCGCTCGTACGTCTGCTGGAGCCGCCGGTCCTTCACCGGCTCGAGGCCCTCCGTGAGGTAGGGGCTGACGAAGATCAGGAGCGCCGCGATCGCGGCGAACACGCCCGCGCCGGGGATCCACCACCAGGACCCGAGCCAGCGTGCGAGCGCCATCACGACGAGCAGCGCGACGCAAACGGCGACGAACGTCCCGCCGAGCGCGAGCCAGCCGCCGAAGATCGCTTCGAAGTAGCCGAGCTCCGAGACGCCGTGGCGGCGATCCCACCAGAGCGCGGCCACGGAGAACGGCAACTGTGTCAGCCAGACGATTGCGAGACCGACCATTCCGAGGAACATCCCGGTGCCGATCGGGCCGGCCGCGGACTCGCGGATGAACCGCGTTCCGCGCTTCGCGTACACCCACAGCGTCGCCAGCGCCGCGATCTGCGCGAGGGCCCAGTCGACGTAGAGAAAGCGCTCGTAACGCTCGGCCCTCGACACGAGGTCTCCGCCGAAGGTCGCGTCGACGTTGACGCGGGGCAGCGAAAGGTCGTCCGGGACGACGCTGCCGGCGAGAGCCCACGCCGCGAGGGCCCAGCCGCAGGCGAGAAGCGCGTAGACGGCGGCGCGAGTCGCCACAGCGGCTTTCATGGAATCACCTCGGCCGGGAGGGCCGGCAGCGGCGCCGGTTCCGGCGGGCGGCCGCGGAGGACGGGCGACGAGTCGGGGTACCGCGACGTGAGGAGGAAGAGGTACGCGAAGACCTGCGCCTGATAGCGGAGCGCCGCCGCTCCGAGATCACGGAGCCCGGGCGGCATCCGGCCGGTCGCCAGCGCGGCGACCCAGCCCATGACGCCGACGACGAGCAGGACGCCGCCGTAGGCGAAGGAGAGCACGAATGCGGGTAGGACGAGGACCAGCCGCGCGAGCACGCCGAGCCGCCGCTGGCGCGCGGGCGGCGCGATCGTGAGGTCGATCGGGTAGCTGCCCTCACGGCCGACGAAGCCGGGGAACGGCCGTCCGACGACGTAGAGGAACGCCCAGACGTGCGTCGTCGCCCGGACGAAGGCGGCGAGGAAGCGGTGGAGGAAGCGCGGCACGCGGCCGAGCACGAGCGCGAGCACCCACGCCGCGAGCCACGCGAGCAGCGCGGGCACGGCCCACAGCGTCAGCCAGAGGAGGTGCGGGATGACGAGGAGAAACCGGAACACGACGAGCAGACGCGGCCGGCCGAGATCGTCTCGCACGTCGAGCGCGACGGGGTGGACAGGCAGCTCGGGCGCGGGCTCGACACGTCCCGGTGTCGCGAGCGGGTACCGGTCCGTGAGCAGCAGCGCGTAGGCGGCTGCCTCGGCGCCGTAGCCGATCGCGTACGTCGCGGCGTCGCGCATGCCTCGCGGCATCCGTCCGCGCGCGAGCGAGGCGAACCACCCGAGCAGCGAGACGGCGACGGCGAGGCCGCCCGTGCCGCTCAGCAGCGCGACGCCCGACCAGCCTCCGAGCGCGGCCGACCCGCCGAGGGTCGACGAGAGCAGCAGCGCGGGCAGCGCGAGCAGGAGCCGGAAGCCGGACCCCAGCCTTCCCTGTCGCGCGGGCGGATCGATCTCGACGTCGACCGGATACGAGGCGGAGCCGGTGAAGCTCGGATACGGCGATGCCGCCAGCGTGAGGTACGCGGTGAGGTGGACCGTGTAGCGGACGTACGAGGCGAGGAACCGGTGCAGCGTCCCCGGCGCGCGGCGCTCGAACAGGACGGCGAGCCAGACGACGAACGCGAGCGTGAGCGCCGCCATGCCGAAGAGGGTCACCCACACGAGATGGGGCAGCGCGAGCACGAGCCGGAAGAGAACCGTGAGGCGCCGGCGCTGGAGGTCGTCCGTGACGACGAGGCGGACCGGGCGACGCGGTGCCGTAGCAGGGAGCGGGGCGGAGGTCACCGCGCGCATTCTGCGGGTCCGGTGCCGACGGATCGACCCCCCGAACGCGCACGCGGCATAGGATGCGCCCGGTGAGCGTGGGTCCCGTGACGCGCGACGACGTCGTCCGCGCGGCCGAGACGATCCGCGGACGCGTGCGCCGCACGCCCCTCCTGGACGGCTCCGATATCGCGCCGCGTCTCTCGCTCAAGGCCGAGCTGTTCCAGCACGGCGGGTCGTTCAAGGCCAGGGGCGTCACCAACCGGCTGGCCGCGATGACCGCCGGCGAGCGCGAGCGCGGCGTCGCCGGAGCGTCCGCCGGGAACCACGCGATCGCGCTCGCGTGGGGCGCCGCCGGCGAGGGCCTCGACTCGCTCGTCTTCTCGTGGTCGGGCGCGAGCACGTTCAAGCTCGACCGGGCGAGCGCGCTCGGCGCCCGCATCGACATGGAGGCCGATGATCCCTCCGACGCGTTCGCGCGTCTCGAGGAGCATCTCGAGCGGAGCGGCGCCACGCTCGTCCATCCGTTCGACGACCCGCTCGTGATGGCGGGGCAGGGAACGGTCGGCCTCGAGATCCTCGAGGATGCACCGGGCGTGGACGTCGTCGTCGTACCCGTGGGCGGCGGGGGGCTCATCGGGGGAATCGCCGCGGCGGTCGCACCGCGGGGCGTCCGCGTCGTCGGCGTCGAGCCCGAGGGCTCGGCGGCGCTCCTGCGCGGCCTCGAAGCGGGCGAGCCCGTGCCCGTCGCGCCGGAAACGATCGCGAGCGGCCTCGACGCGCCGTTCGCCGGCACCCGCGCACTCCAGGTGTGCGCCGCCGCCGGCGTCGAGGTCGTGACCGTCACGGACGCCCAGATCGCGGAGGCGATGCGAAGGCTCTACGCCGAGGCCAAGCTCGCGTGCGAGCCGGCTGCCGCTGCGGGAGTGGCCGCCGTGCTGGCGGGCGCGGTGGAGGGAGACTCGATCGTCGCCGTCGTCTCAGGAGGCAACGTCGGGCCCGAAATCGCCTCTGATATCCTGGCCGGTCGATGAAGGCGGACATCCATCCCGAGTACGTCGTCGCGCACGTCACGTGCTCCTGCGGCAACGAGTTCACGACCCGCTCGACGAAGCCGGAGCTGCACGTCGAGGTGTGCTCCGCCTGCCATCCGTTCTACACCGGCAAGCAGAAGCTGATGGACTCTGGCGGCCGGGTGGAGCGCTTCCAGCGGCGCCTCGAGAAGGCCGCCGCCGCCAAGTCCGCCTAGGTTCGACGGTGAGAGTCGCAGATACCGCGACCGCGACAGCGGGCGCCTTCAGGGATCTGCCGGCGCCGCAGGCGGCGGGTTCAGCGGCGCGATTGCGATTCTGCGGAATCGCGCGTCGCGGGCGAGATACGCCGTGAGCGTGTCCTACGGCGGTCAGGCCGTGCTCGAGGGCGTGATGATGCGCGGCCCGTCCTGCTGGGCCGTCGCGGTGCGCACGCCGGAAGGCGGCATCGAGGAGGTCGTCCGCGACGTCACGTCGCCGATGAAGCGGCACCGCATCTGGCGGCTGCCGGTGATCCGGGGCGTGATCGCCCTCGGCGAGTCGCTCGCGATCGGGTTCCGAGCGCTCGCGATCTCCGCGAACGTCGCCGCACGCGAGGAGGACGAGGAGGGCAAGGTCGTCACGGAGATCACGCGCGGCCAGATCATCTTCTCGTTCGCGATCGCGATCGGCTTCGCGTTGATGCTCTTCAAGGTCGGGCCCGCGCTCCTGACGAACTGGCTGCCCATCGAGGGCACGACGTGGTTTGTGATCGTCGAGGGGCTGATCCGCGTCTCGGTCTTCATCGCCTACATCGGCCTGATCGGGCTGCTCCCGGACCTGAAGCGCGTGTTCCAGTACCACGGCGCCGAGCACAAGACGATCAATGCGCTCGAGGGGGGCTCCGAGCTCACGCCCGAGCGGGTGCAGAAGTTCAGCCTGATCCACCCGCGTTGCGGAACAGCCTTTTTGCTCTGGGTGATGGTGCTCGGCATCTTCGTCTTCGCGCTCGTCGGGAGGCCCGTGTGGTACTGGCTGATCGTGAGCCGAATCCTTCTGCTGCCGGTCATCGCGGGGCTCGCCTACGAGCTCATCCGATACGCGGGGAAGCACCAGGAGAACCGCGTCCTGATGACGCTCCTGGCACCCGGGCTCTGGCTCCAGCGGCTCACGACCCGCGAGCCCACGCTCGACCAGGTCGAGGTCTCGATCCGCGCGATCGAGGAGGTGCGACGTCGAGAGGCCGGCGAGACGCCGTCCCAGACGGCGAGCGACGCCCGGGTCGAGGTGATGGCGTAAGCCGTGCCGAGGATCGTTCGTGACGCGGACGTCGCCTGGGAGGGAAACCTCGCCCGCGGTCACGGCGCGCTGACGGCCGCGACCTCGGGCGCCTTCATCGGCCTGTCGTACTCGCTTCCGACGCGCATCGGCGACCCCGAGGGGAAGACGAGCCCGGAGGAGCTGCTCGCCGCCGCGCACGGCGGGTGTTTCACGATGTCGCTGGCCGGCGAGCTCACCGGGGCGGGGACGCCGCCCGGACGGCTCGACGTCCACTGCCGGATCACGATGGACGAGGTCGAGGGCAGGGGGCACCTGATCGTGCACTCGGCGCTCGACGTGCGCGCGGACGTTCCCGATGTCGACGAGGAGGCGTTTGCCGCCGCGGTCGACGCGGCACACCAGGGCTGCTCCTTCTCCTCGCTTCTGCGCGACGCAGGGGTGGGGATCGACATCACCACAACGCTCGAAAGCTGACCGAGGAGGCGGACTCATGGCGACGGATCGCACTGCGAAGGTGACCTGGACGGGCTCGCTCATGGAGGGCGGCGGCCGGATCGAGGGCGTCGACAGCGGCGCGTTCGGGCCGCTCGACGTGACGTGGGCCTCGCGGGCCGAGGATCCTGCGGGAAGGACCAGCCCCGAGGAGCTGATCGCGGCGGCATGGGCGTCCTGCTACTCGATGGCGCTGTCGCACGCGCTCGCGGGCGCGGGCACGCCGCCCGAGCGGCTCGAGACGTCCGTGACGGTCTCGTTCCAGCCGGGTGAAGGAATCACGAAGGCCGCGATCATCGTCGTCGGCGGCGTCCCGGGCGTCGACCAGGACACGTTCGTCGAGCACGCCGAGGGCGCAAAGGTGAACTGCCCGGTCTCGAAGGCGCTGACGGGCGTCCCCGAGGTCACGCTCGACGCGAAGCTCGCGTAGCGCGCTCCTACAATCGGCGGCATGGCGACCCTCGACCAGCTGGCCGACGACCTCGAGCGCTCTCATGCCGAGCTTCAGGACCGGCTGGCCGACCCTGCGGTCTACGCCGACCATCGCGAGGCGGCGGAGCTTGGACGGCGCCTGAAGGAGCTCGAGCCGGCCGTGCGGGCGGCACGCGAGTGGCGTCAGGCGACGGCCGACCTCGCGGACGCCAGGCAGGATCCTGAGCTGGCGGCGTTGGCCGGAGAGCTCGAGGACGACGTACGTCGCCTCGAGGACGAGCTCAAGCTCGCCCTCGTCGCACGCGACCCCGCCGACGCCAAGGACGTGATCGTCGAGGTGAGGCAGGGCGTCGGCGGCGACGAGGCGGCGCTCTGGGCGGGTGAGGTGACCCGCATGCTGCAGCGCTATGC
>NZ_DATMBZ010000156.1:0-7920 GCF_035558935.1 Gaiella sp.
GCTCGCGAGGTAGCGCTGCAGCGCCTCGCGGATGTGGAAGGCCTCCGACCGGCCGGTGCGTGCCGCGAGCCGCTTGAGCGCCCGCTCGCTCGCGTCGTCGAGGTAGATCTGCTTGCGACGCATACATTGCAGTATACATCACCCGGTTGCGGCCGGGCGCAGACGCCCCAGGCCGCGCTCGGTGAGCGTCGGCTCGCCGGCCGAGAAGTGCCGGGCGACGGCATCGGCGTACAAACGGGACGTCCGGACGACACGTGGAAGCCCGAGCCGGCGCCGCTCGTCGGACCGCTCCCCCCGCACGCGGTAGTTAGCATCAACGTGGATGGGGGTCGAGACGATCCGTACGCTGCTCGAGCAGGCTTTCCCCGGCGGGACGGTCGACGTGCTCGACCGTACGGGCGGCAACGACCACTTCCACGTGACCGTCGCGAGCGCGGCGTTCGACGGCGTCTCGCTCGTCGAGCAACACCGCATGGTCAACCGCGCGCTCGCCGCGCCGCTGGCCGACGGCACGATCCACGAGCTCCGCATCACGACGAAGGGAACGGGAACGCCATGACGCTTCGCGACCAGATCCAGCACGTGATCGACGACGAGCCCGTCGCGATCTTCATGAAGGGCACGCCCGAGCGCCCGGCGTGCGGCAACTCGCTCCGCGCCCTCCAGGCCCTCTGGAACGCCGGGGCGCCGATCACGGCGGTCGACATCCTTCCCGACCCGCAGATCAGGCAGGAGCTCTCGGCGCTCAGCGACTGGCCGACGATCCCGCAGGTGTTCGTCAAGGGCGAGCTGCTCGGCGGTGCGGACATCACCGAGGAGCTCCAGGCGTCCGGCGAGCTCGAGCGGAAGCTGGACGACGCCCTGGGCGCCGACCGCGAGCAGGTCGTGAAGACGGTCGTCCTGGCCGCAACCCCCGCTTAACCGCCCACAACCCGGCGTTCACGACGCGCTGCCTATAACCGGTGGCGTGAGCATTTCCGAGCCGTCCGATCGCCCAGACGCGACCGGCGCCCGCCCTCCTGGCCGGGTCGCGTCCGCCGCGAGACCGATCGCCGCGCTCGCCGCCGCTTCCCTTCTCGGCGGCGGCGCGGCGCTCGTCGGCGCCTGGGCGCTCGGCGCGTTCGACGCCTCGACGACCGTCGTCGAGGCGACACCGATTGCGAACGAGCAGTCCGGCGCATCCTCGTCGACCGGCTCGACCGCGATCGACGTCGGCGCGATCTACCGGCAGAGCGGCCCCGGCGTCGTGCAGATCACGTCGACGTCACGCGGCGCGACGAGCACCGACGTCTTCGGCAACGTCCTGCCCGGTCGGGCGCAGCAGGCGCTCGGCTCCGGCTTCGTGATCGACAAGGACGGCCACATCGTCACCAACTACCACGTCGTCCAGGGCGCCTCTGAGATCGAGGTCGGCTTCTCGAACCGGGACACGGTCAAGGCCAAGGTCGTCGGGACCGACCCGTCGACCGACCTTGCGCTCCTCAAGGTGAGCGTGGACGCGAAGGCGCTCACGCCCCTTTCCCTCGCCGACTCCGACAAGGTCGGAGTCGGCGACCCCGTCGTCGCGATCGGCAACCCGTTCGGGCTCGAGCGGACCGTCACGGCCGGGATCGTCAGCGCCCTCCAGCGCGAGGTCCGCGCGCCGAACAACTACACGATCGACCACGTGATCCAGACCGACGCGCCGATCAACAGCGGCAACTCGGGCGGTCCGTTGATCGACTCGGAGGGCCGCGTGATCGGGGTCAACTCCCAGATCGAGACCGCGAACGGTGGCGGCGGCAACGTCGGCATCGGCTTTGCCGTCCCCTCGAACACCGTCAAGAGCGTCGTCGCGCAGCTCATCGAGGACGGCAGGGTCGACCGCGCCTTCCTCGGAGTGACGCTTCAGGACGTGAGCTCTGACGTCGCGGGCGTGCTGCGCCTGCCGGCCGGCAAGGGTGTCCTCGTCGGCTCCGTCAAGCCCGGCAGCCCGGCCGCCAAGGCGGGCATCAAGGGCGGCAAGACGCAGGTCGTTGTCGCGGGCGAGAGCTACCAGCTCGGCGGCGACATGATCGTCGCGATCGGCGGCAAGCCCGTGGCGACGGTCGACGCGCTCCGCGCAGCGATCACCGCCCACAAGCCCGGAGACAAGGTCGAGCTGACCGTCGTCCACGCCGACGGGTCGAAGTCGAAGGTGGAGGTGGAGCTGGGGCGCGTGCCCGACACCGCGAGCCCCTAGGAACTCGGGTCGGCGGGCGTCCTCCCCTTCGCCCGCCAACACGAGCAGAGGTTGGTGCCTGCCCGCCTCTGCGTCTAGCGGCCGCCCTCGGCGAGGGCGGCCGCAGTCTGCTCATAGCCGCGCTCGACGAGGGCGCGCTTCGTCTCCAGGGGCCACTCGAGCCCCGCGCGGAACGTCGCGTCGAGCGCGAGCTCGCCCGGGTCGCCGCGGACGATGGTCGCGGGGAGCGCGCGGTCGTGACGGAACGGGAACCGGGCCGCGGCGAAGCGTGCGTCGACCTCCGCAACGGCCGCATGCCGCCGCCACGGGGCGGCGGTGCGTCGCACGGTCTCGAGCACCTCCTCGCGCAGCTCCGCAAGCACCTGGACGGAGTCGTCCTTCTCGCGGGCGGAGCGCACCTCGAGCTCCGTGTTCCGCGCGACCGCCACGCGCATCAGGCGCAGGATCATGTCCGGCAGGTGCGGCGGCTCACCGCGCTCCTGCCGCTCCTCGGCGCCGCGCAGCTCGCCGATCAGAGCGCGCACCGGCGGCACCGCCCGGAAGGGCTCGAGCCGCTTCCGCAGCCGGGCGAGGTTCTCGCCCGAGCCGCGGGTCGTGCGCGAGATGTAGCGGAAGCCGACGATCTCGCGGACGTCGGCGTTGTCGTACGCGTGGCCGAGCGGGAAGTTCCGCACCCAGCCGCCGTCCGTCCCGATCACGTTTCCGACGCGCAGCGGGAGGACGAGCGCGCTGATCGCCGCCGACGCCAGGACGGCGCGTGCCATCAGCTCCGGAGGAGTGGTTCGGCTCGAGTAGAGCCGCTCGTAGGCGTGATGCTCGTCGAGCTCGCCGTCGGTGACGTCCGTGACCGTCACGACGAGCTCGATCGGTGTGGTCGCGAGCTCGCGCGCGAGCTCGTCGATCGGCGCGACCCGCTCGGCGATCGTCTCCGGCAGGGCGTAGTCGTGGAGCCCGCTGAAAGGCGTCTGCCAGAGGCGGTTCGGGCGGAAGGTCTCAGCGGGCCGGAGCTCGAGGACGAACTCCTCGAGCTCGTCGAGCCGGTCGAGCGCGCCCATGACACCGGAGAGGGCGCCGGCCGACGTCCCGTAGATCCAGCCCACGCGCTCCCACAACGGGTCCTCGCGGACGCGCTTCAGGAACCCCAGCTCGAGCAGGAGCCCGTTCATTCCGCCGCCGGAGAGCACGAGCGCGAGATCGCGGTCGTTCATCGCATCTATTGTGCTGGCGTGGAGCGGGAGGCACCGGAGAGAGGGGTCCTCGAGGTCGCCGACGAGGAGATATTCGCGGAGGAGCACCTCTGGCGCGACGACGACGCGGACAACCACACGGGCTGGTGGTGCGTGCGCACGGACCCGTTCCCGTGCCCCGCCGACGGCTGCACGTTCGTCGCGGAGTTCATGACCGCGGCCCATCTCGTGCTCGTCTGGCAGGAGCAAGACGACCCGAACCTCCTCTGGCACGCCAACCGCGCGAAGCAGGTCGGGCGCAATCCGCGCGTCGTGTCGTACGAGGCGGCCTACGGACCGAGCGCGTCCTACTACGCCTGGGAGGCGGCGGGGCGCCCGGTGCACGGCATCAAGAACGAGCGACCGGTGTCCTCCTGACGGAGGGCGCGAGACGACCATCGATATCGGTTGACTGGTCGCGGACGCACCGCTAGCGTCGCCGTGTGAGCGACGGATTCCAGCCAGGCGACCGCGCGCCGGCACCGGCACCGCTCGACCTCGTGCAGGACTTCGTGAACACGGAGATCCCCGACTTCAACCGGGACGACGTCGCGACGCCGGCCGCACTCGAGGGATGGCTCCGAGATCGCGGTCTCGTCGGGCCAGACGACGCCGTGGACGCCGACGTCTTCGTCGCCGCCCGGGCCCTGCGCGCGGCGCTGCGCGATCTCGCGCGCGCGAACACCCTCGGGGTCGCGCCCGAGCCGAACCGGCGCGCAGAGATCGACGCGGCGCTGGCAGCGTTCCCGCTCGTCGTGCGCGCGGGGAGCGACGGCCCCGGCTTTGCGCCGGCGGGGACCGGGGCACGGCGCGGCCTTTCCAGCCTGGTCGCCGTCGTCGCGACGGCGCAGGCGGGCGGCGCCTGGGAGCGGCTCAAGGCCTGCCGTCAGGAGACGTGCGGCTGGCTCTTCTACGACGCGTCGCGAAACCGCTCTTCGAACTGGTGCTCGATGCAGGTCTGCGGCGGGCGCGAGAAGTCGCGTGCCTACCGCCGGCGCCACGCCGGACGGGAAGACGCCTGATGCGCAGCGCGTGGTACGTCGTCTCGCTGGCGCTCCACCGCTTGCGCAGGCGGGACGGCGGCGCGCTCACGGCGGCGCTCGGGATCGCGGCCGCGTCCGGCGTGCTCGCCGCAATCCTCGTCGGCGGGACCGTCGCCAAGGATCGGAGCGTCGCCCAGGACGTCGAGCGGTTGCCCGCTTCGTCCCGGGCAGTCCGCGCGTCGTGGTTCGGCGTCCCGGCCGGGGACGCGGAGGGATGGCCGAAGCTCGACCGCCAGGCGCGCGCGGCGCTCGCGCCGCTGCCCGCCGGCAAGCCCGTGTCGATCGCGCTCTTCCGCGAGAGCACGATCGGCGGGGTGTTCGTCGGCCTCGCCGCGGTCGACGGCCTCGCGCCGCACGTCCTGCTCCGCACCGGGCGCCTCCCGCGCGCCTGCAGGCCGTCCCACTGTGAAGTGCTTCGGCTCCGCGGGACCGGCCGGCTGCCGGACGTGCCCGGCCTCGAGGTCGTGCAGGTCGGCACCGGGTCGCTCCGCTCGCGGCAGCTCTTCGGGGACTTCCTCTCGCCGACGGACAACGCGCTCGAGGACGCCGAGGTCGCGCCCGCGTTCGCACGAGCCTCGCGCTATCACCTGCCCGCGCCGGGGCCGCTCGTCGTCGCCGAGGGCGTCGCCGGTCTCGTCTCCTCCCCGGTGGTCGCCAGCTCGTATCGCAGCTACTCCTGGGTGCAGCCGCTTTCGGCGGGCACGCCCCGGCTGTGGGAGATCGACCGCCTCGTCGGCGACGCCGACCGCGCGCGGGCCGGGCTCCAGGCGAGCTCGTCGTCGTGGACGGTCACGGCGCCGTCGCAGGAGCTCGGCGCCGCCGAGCGCGACGCGACGGTGGCCGGACGGCGCCTTCTTCTGGTCGGCGGCGAGGCGGCCGCGCTCCTCGTCGCGTTCGCCGTGCTCGCCGCCGGGGCCATGCGCCGCGACCTCGCGGCCGCCAGGCGGCGCCTGACGTGGCACGGCGGGCAGCGCTGGCAGCGGGCGCTCCTGACCGGGACGGAGAGCACGGCGGTCGGATTCGGCGGCGCGGTCGTGGGGTGGCTCGTCGGGTCGGCCGGCGGAGCGATCGCGGCGGCCGCGGCCGATGCGCCGGTCGGGGCCGTGCTGCGTGAGAGCGTGCTCTCACCCACCGGCATCCTGCTCGGCCTCGCCGTGGGCGTTGTCGCCGCCGTCGTGATCGCGGTGACCGTCTCGCTCCAAGCGCGCCGCCGCGGGCGGGTCGGGCCGCTCGACCTCGCGGCCGTCGCGGCGTTGGTCGCGGCGCTCGCGATCCTGGCCAGTGGCTCGGTCGACGCCGGCGAGCTGGCCGCGGGCGGGGCCGCACCCGTCGTCGTCCTCCTGCTGCCCGGCCTGCTCGCCTTCGCGGCGGCCGTCGGCGCCTCCCGGCTTCTGCCGGCCGTCGGCCGGCTGCTCGGGCGGCGTGGTGCGGAAAACGTGCGGCTCGCCGGCGTGTCTGTCGCCCGCGCTCCAGGAGCCGCGGGGATCGCCGCGGCATTTCTCGCGCTCGCCGTGGGCCTTGCGCTGCTCGCCGAGGCGTACCGCTCCACACTGGCCACTGGTGAGCGCGACCGGGCCGCGTACGCCGTGCCGGCCGACATCGTCGTCCGAGAGGACCTCCGCACGCTCGTGCCCGTGCTCCGCGCGGCGCCGCTCTCCCGCTATGCCTCGATCTCCGGCGTCGACGCCGCATATCCCGTCCTTCGCAGCGCTGCCGGCGCCGGGCCCGCGTCCTCCATCTCGGGCGTCACCGTGCTCGGGGTCCCCGGAGGGGCGCTCCGCGGGATGCCGCTCTGGCGCGACGACTGGGGAACGAGCAAGCGCGGGCTCGCCGCCGCCGTCGCGCCGCATGGCTCGACGGTCTTCCGCGGGGTCGTGCTCCCGGGCGCGACGCTCCGGCTCGTCGTCGGTCCGAGCCTGCTCTCCTACCGCGCGACGGTCGAGGAGCGCGGCGGCTCGTTCCGCGTCCTCGAGCTGGGCGCCGCCGATCGCCATCGCCCGACCGTCCTCGCGGCCAGGCTTCCCACGTCGGCGCGAGGCGGCAGGCTCGTGGCGCTCACCCTCGTCCCACCGCGGATCATCGAGCGGGGCTCCGACGCGGGCGTCGCGCTCCAGGGGACGACGACCGTCAGGCTGCTCGACGGGTCGCTCTCGGGCTGGATGGGGGAAAACGGCGTCACGATCGACGGCGGCTCGACGCGGGGCGCGCTCGCCTTCGACTACGCAGTCACGCCGCAGCGGGCCGCACGCCTGCGCGCGCGCCAACCGACCGACGACGCGCCGCCGGCCGTGGCGGTCACCCCCGCGCTCGCCGAGCTCGCCGGGGGTGTCGGCGGCAGGCTGGCCCTCCGGATCGGCGGCGAGCAGGTCCCGGTTCGCGTCGCCGCGGTCGTGGATCGGATCCCTGGGACGACGGGAACGGCCGTCCTCGCGGACCTCGGCGCGTTGTCGACCGCGGTCGATGCGGCATCACCCGGCGCGGCGGACGTCTCGGAGCTCTGGATCGATGCCGCGCCGGGTCGAGAGGCCGAGGTCGCGGCGACGCTCGCGCGACCGCCGTTCGCTGCGCTCGAGGCGACCTCGCGCGCGGCGCTCGAGCGCGACGCGAAGAAGGATCCCCTCGGGCACGGGACGCTCCTGGCGCTCGCCGCCGCCGCGCTCGCCGCGCTCGCGCTCGCGGCCGCGGGCCTCGTGCTCGCGATGCGCGCCGACCTCCGCGACGACCGGGGCGAGCTGACCGATCTCGAGGCTCAGGGCGCGACGCCCGGCCTCTTGCGCCGCATCGTCGCGACGCGTGCCGCCCTCGTCGCGCTCGTCGGCGTCGCGGCCGGCACGCTGGCGGGAATCGCGCTCGCGTTCCTCGTCACGCGCGTCGTCTCAGTGACCGCGCGGGCGGACGTGCCCGAGCCGCCGCTCGCGACGACGATCGGCCCGTGGACGGTCGTCGTGGCGTCGGCGCTGTTCGCGCTGGCGGCCGCCGGCCTCGTCCTGCTGACGACGCGGCGCGCCTTCGCCGACCCGCGCGGGCCGGGCCGGATCGGGGGCGAGGCGTGACGCCGCTCGTCGACCTCCGCGATGTCTTCGTCGTCCACGCGTCCGAGGACGGCGGCGTGGCCGCGCTGCGCGGGCTGACCCTCGCCGTCGACCCGGGCGAGGTCTGCGTCGTCCTCGGCCCGAGCGGCGCGGGCAAGTCGACGCTCGTGCGCGTCGTCGCGGGCCTCGAGCGCCCGTCGGCAGGGCTTGCGCTCGTCGACGGGCTCGACCTCGGTGGCGCATCGGCCTCGGTCGTCTCACGACACCGCGCCCGCGTCGTCGGCTACGCGGACCAGCACTACTGGCGCGCGCTGTCGCACGACCTGACCGCACTGGAGCTGGTCGCGCTGCCGCTCGGCCTGCGCGGCGTCGAGCGCATGCAGCGTGAGCAGCGCGCG
>NZ_DATMBZ010000157.1:0-3285 GCF_035558935.1 Gaiella sp.
CTCTGGGAGGGGTTCCGCGGCGGTTCCCGGCCGCGCCTCGAGCATGGCTGACGACGGCGCGCGCGTCGCCTGCGTCGTCGTCACCTACGACGCCCTCCCCTGGATCGAACAGTGCCTCGCGAGTGTCGCGGGAATCGAGACCGTGGTCGTGGACAACGGCTCCTCGGACGGGACCGTCGACGTCGTCCGCGAGCGGTTTCCGCAGGTGCGCGTGATCGAGTCCTCGAACGACGGGCTCGCGGCAGGATGGAACCGCGGGATCGCCGAGACCGGCTCCGAGCACGTCCTCGTCCTGAACGCCGATGCGTGGCTCGTCGAGGACGCCCTCTCGCGGCTCGTCGCCGCGGCCGACCGGCATCCGCGTGCCGCCGCGATCGGCCCGAAGCTGCTGAACCCCGACGGCAGCCTCCAGCGCTCGGTGCGCGGCTTCCCGACGACGTGGCGACTGGCCACCGAGTACCTCTACCTGCGCAAGCTCGCGCCGAGGTCACGCTCCTTGAACGCCTTCTACGGCGCAGGCTTCGACCACGAGAGCGAGCGGGCGGTCGAGTGGGTGATGGGCGCCTGTTTCCTGCTCCGCCGCAACGCATACGACGAGGTCGGCCCATTCGACGAGCGGTTCTTCCTCTTCAGCGAGGAGGTCGACTGGATGCGCCGCGCGACCGATCGGGGATGGTCGGTCGTGTTCACGCCCGAGGCACGCTGCGTCCACGTGAGCGGCGCGGCACACGGCGGGCGGCTCTACCGGGAGAACGTCCGCGGCCACCTGCGGTACCTGTCGCTTCACGGACGTCCCGGTGAGGCCGAGCGGGCGAGGAAGATGCTTCGGGCGTCGCTCGCCGTCCGAGGGCGGATCCACCGCGGCGAGCGAGCCGGCTTCTACCGCGACGCCGCGGCCTGGCTCGGGTCGGGCGACGTCGACGCGTTGTTACGCCGTTGAGCGGCATCTGGCTCCTCACGCAGCTCGTCTTCGGCTTCGTCGTCGTCCTCGTGCCGGGTGCGCTTCTCGCCCGGACGCTCGGCGTCCGTCGCCTGTCGGCGACGCTCGCGTGGTCACTCGCGCTCGTCTTCGCCGCGCTCGCGGTGACGTTCGCGGTGCACGGGTCCCTGGCCCTCACGCTCGTACTGCTGCTCGGCGCCGGGCTCGCGGCGCTCGTCGTCGGCATCCGCCGCGGGCCTCGCCGGGGCCTCGGGCGCAACGGGGTCCCGCGGCGAGGAGGCGTGCTCGCCGCGGGAGCGGTGCTCGGGCTGCTCCTCTGGCATGTGGCCGGGCACGTCGGCGGGGACGGGTTCTTCCACCTGGCGCGGATCCAGAAGCTGCTCGCGTTCGGCGACCTCTCGCTCTCGAGCGCGAACGAGTTCCCGGACGGCGGGCTCCATCCCGGCTACGCGTTTCCGCTCTGGCACGGCTTCCTCGCCCTCGTCGCGAAGGTGTCGGGCGCCGATCCCGTCGACGTCGTCCTCCACGGCCCGACCGTGCTTGCCCCGGTTGCGGTGCTCGTGGCGTACGAGGCGGGCTGGGCGCTGTTCCGCAGGGTGGCTCCGGCGGCCACGGCCGCCGCCGCAGGAGTCGCGCTCGTCGCGATGGCACCGGGCTCCGGCGGCGCGTTCACGGCGCTCGCGCTGCCCGCCACCGCCTCGCGCCAGCTCCTCGTCCCGGCGGCGTTGGCGCTCGCCTTCGAGACGATCCGCGCGCCGTCCCTTCCGCTCGTCGCTTCGACCGCCGCCGCAGGCCTCGCCCTCGCGGTCGTGCATCCGACGTACGCGCTCTTCCTCTGGCTCCCCCTGGCGGGATTCGTCGCGGTGCGGTGGTTCTGGGAACGACGCGACCTCCGGGCGGGCACGCTCGCGCTCGGCGCGCTCGTCGTCCCTGCGGGGCTCTTCGTCGCCTGGCTCCTGCCCGTGGTCGGCGACACGGCCTCGGTCAACCCGGACGCCGCCGAGCGTGTGCGCGGCTTCGACCAGTACGCGGGACAGCTGCACGGGACGGAGGACCGCTTCTCCGTCGTCCCGGAGCTGTTCGGCCGCACGGGTGCCGTCGCGGTTGCGGCGTTGCTGGCCGTCCCGCTCGCGGGACTCGCGACGCGCCGGCGCTGGGCTGCGTTCGTCGTAGGAGGCTCGCTCGCGGTGTTCGCGGTCTGCCTCGTCCCCTGGATCTTCACGCCGTTCTCCGACGCCGTCTCGCTCTCCCAGTCGCGACGGCTCGCCGGCTTCGTCCCCCTCGCGTTCGCGCTCGCGGGGGGGATGGGCGTCCTCGCCCGTCTCCTGGGTCGAGCAGTCGTGCCGGTCGCGCTCGGCGCGGGCCTCGCGTTCCAGCTGCTCTATCCGGGCGACTTCGGCTACACGCTCGAGGACGGTGGGCCCGCATGGGCGACGTGGATCGCCGTCGTCGGGGGGCTCGTCGCGCTCGCGCTGGGGTTCCGTCGCCGCCCGCCGCTCGAGCGAACGGCCGCGCTCGCGTCGGCGCTCGTGCTGCTCCCCACGTACACCCACGGTCTCGCGAACTGGAGCCCCTCCGAGGCGCGCCGGCCGAGCCCGCTGTCGGACGGCCTGGTTGCGGCAGTGCGACACGACGTCCCCGTGGGCGCCGTCGTCTATGCGGACCCGGAGGCGAGCTACCGCCTGGGGGCCGTCGCACCGGTGCGCGTCTGCGTCAACCCGCCGGGCCACGTCGCGGACACGGTCGACAACCGCCCGCGCGAGCGTGTCCGGGACTTCCGCCGCTTCGCCCGCACCGGCGACCTCGGGATCCCGCGCGCCTGTGGCGCGACCTGGCTCGTCGTCGACCGCCAGCGGTTCCCGCGCCTCTCGACGACTCTCCCGGTCGTCCACCGGGACGCACGGTGGGTGCTGTATCGCCTCTGAACGGCATCGAAGTACCATCGCCGGCCGTGAAGGTCCTGATCGTCAGCTTCTACTTCCCGCCGGCGGGAGGCGGAGGCGTGCAGCGGCCGCTGAAGCTCGCGCAGTACCTCCCCGCGATGGGGATCGAGACTCACGTGCTCGCGCCTGACGACCCGCGCTGGCTGCACCGGGACGAGGGCCTCCGGATGCCTTCGCAGGCGTGGGTGCACCGCGCGCGGTACGTCGGCGTCAGCGGCGGCAAGCCCACCGAGGTGCTTGCGGGGACGCACGGAGTCGAGCGCGCGTTGACCCACGCCCGCCTCCAGCTGCGGCGCCTCGTCGTGCCCGACGAGAACGCGACGTGGGCCGTCACGGCGATTCCGGCCGGGATCCGCCTCGTCCGCGAGCACGCGATCGACGTCGTCCTCTCGACCTCGCCGC
>NZ_DATMBZ010000158.1:0-15970 GCF_035558935.1 Gaiella sp.
GAGAGCACGCCGTCGTCGAGGTGCGGCGAGACGACGACGACGCGCTGCGAGTCGGTCACCAGAGGTTCGAGCACGGCCACGGCGCCCTATGATCGCGGCCTTGACGGAGGCCGCACGTTGAACCCGCGCCGCTACGTCCCACAGGCTCTCCGGAGACGGCTCCGACCTCTGCGCGCGGCCTGCGTCGACTGGCGCCGCCGCCGCCCACCGTCACTCGGAGACCTCCGGCGCGTGACGCCGATCGACCCGAACTGGGGGTTCGAGCGCGGCACGCCCATCGACCGCGTCTACGTCGAGGAGTTCGTCGGCTCCCATGCGGCCGACATCCGCGGCCGCGTGCTCGAGATCGCGGCGCCCGACTACACGACGCGGTTCGGACGCGACGTCGAGCGGGTCGACATCCTGATGGCGACGGAGGGGAACCCGCAGGCGACGATCGTCGGTGACCTCGTCGACGCGCCGCAGATTCCGAGCGGCACCTTCGACTGCGCGATCGTCACGCAGACGCTCCAGTTCGTCTACGACGTGCGCGCGGCGTTCGCGACGTTGCATCGCGTCCTCGCGCCGGGCGGCGTGCTCATCGCCACGGTGCCCGGCATCACGAAGATCTCGCCGCCGGAGGACGAGGAGTACGGCGAGTGGTGGCACTTCACGGCACGTTCCGCGCAGCGGCTCGCGGAGGAGGCCTTCGGCGCGGGGAACGTCGAGGTCCGCTCGTTCGGGAACGTGCTGAGCGCGACGGGCTTCCTGTACGGGCTCGCCGCCTCCGACCTCACGGGCGACGAGCTTGCCGCGCACGACCGACTCTACGAGGTGATCGTCGGCGTTCGTGCGGTGAAGCGCCGCTAGCGGCAGTAGGCGGCTTCGAGGTCGCGGGTGCGCAGGCTCGGATCGGCCAGGCTGACCGCCCCGTCGGTCTGCCAGAGGACGAGATGCGCCCCCGTCCCCCTCGCGAGCCGGCGGCCCGCGAGAGCCAGCACGGGCTGGGTCACGACGTAGCGGGCGACGAGCGGCGAGCCGTCCGCGTGGACGAGTCGCCCTCCGGCTCCTACGTCGACCCGCGTGGAGGGAAGTCCGTCG
This sequence comes from Gaiella sp., assembly GCF_035558935.1. GTDB lineage: Bacteria > Actinomycetota > Thermoleophilia > Gaiellales > Gaiellaceae > Gaiella. The sequence continues at coordinate 1,081 of NZ_DATMBZ010000158.1, forward strand.
AAGACCGAATTGCCGATCGCGGCGACACGGTCGACCGACGAGTTGAAGAACTCCGTCAGGAAGAGCGCGTGCCGTGTCATCTCCGTGTACGGGCATCTCTCCGGCGCGATGTAGACCTTCGTCGCGCGCGACCCGTCCGGGAGCGCGTCGTCGACCCACGTCCGGTTCGCCGTGTCGGCCTGCACGAAGGCCGCTGGGGCGTCCGCCTCCCGTTTCCACGCGAGCACAGCGGTGAAGATCAGGCCCGCGAGGACCACGGTCGGAAGAGCGGGCCAGAAGCGTCGGGGTAGAGCCACTGCGGCCAGCGTCAGGAGGACGACGAACACGCCCAGCACACGTCTTCCGTCAAGTTGGGGCGTGCCCTCGACGACGGTCCACACCCACGACCACAGCGCCGTCGGGACCTCCTCGACGACGATGTTGCCCCCGACCAGCCCGAAGGGGAGGATCGCCGCCAGAGCCAGCGCCAGGCCGGCCGAGGCGGCCGTGAGGAGGAAGGGCCGCGGCAACCCGCTCCTGAGCCACACTGCGAACGCGACGAGCCACATCGGCGCGACGTAGAAGAGGTACCGGTCGTGGAGCTCCGAGTATCCGTACGGCGTGCTCGCGAACGCCGCCGCGATCAGCACCATGATGGCGTTCACGGTGAGGAACGCCGAGACGAACGCGCCCTCCTCCACGCGACCCCGGCGGGCGCTCCGAAGGAGGTCGACGACGACGATCGGAGCGACCACGAACGGAACGACCCAGAGGTAGAGCTCCCAGGCGGCAAGGTGGTAGACGACGAACCGAGCGACGGTCACGACGTCGTACCCGCGCCAGAGATCGGCGTAGCCACCGAGGGAGCCACTCGCGGACGAGTCCGAAACGAGCAGGCGGACGCCTAAGGCCGCCGCTCCCACCGCAACGGCCCCGACGGTCGGCCAGAGCCGGACCGCCGCGTCGCGCAGCGGAGGGCGTTCCTTCCCGATCGCCCAGAGAAGCAGCGCGCCGGCGAGGAACGCGAGCACGAGCGAACCGAACTGGGGGCGCGTGGCATATGCGAGGCCGACGGCAGCGAGCATCGCGAGCTGCCGTGAGACGGAAGGACGCTCGAGCGCGAGGACGACGGCGAGGAGCGCGATGCTGGAGGTCAGGTACGCCGCGCTCTCGGTGAGGACGAGTGAGGTGTAGATCGAGGAGGGGATCGCCAGCGACATCGCGGCGACGGCCACGCTCCACCACGGCGGCAGCAGCCGCCGTGCGAGGAGATAGATCGGCACCGCCGCCAGCGCGAAGAGCAGCGCGTTCGCGACCTTGAAGAGGGGATAGGCGGCCTCGACGCCGCCCGCAAGCGCGAGAATCGGAGCGAGGACGAGCGGGTAGACGGCCCCGTAGCCGTACGCGTCACCCCTCAGGTTCAGCCATTCGCCGTCGGCGACGCCGCGAGCGGCGATCGTGTACCGGAGCTCGTCGGGGTTCAGGAGCGGCATGTCGACGAGCTGTGCGAGCGCGCCGTAGCCGATCGCCGCGAGAACGACGATCGACGCCAACGCGAGCACCGGGCCCCGAGCGGCGGCACGATCGGCCCGAGCACGCGACTCGGCGATCCTGAGCCGGCCGGCGAGCTGGGGCGACGCCTCCGGGGTCACCGGCTGCGGCTCCACGGCTCACACGGTAGCGCTCCGGTCAGCCGAACGATCCGCGTCCCCGGACGGCCCCTCGACTACGTCCGAGCGGCGCGATCGCCGAGGACGCGCTGCGCAGTCCGCGTCAGCTTGCGGTAAGCGCGCCGGGGCAGGCGCTGTTCCACGTTCGCGAGCCGTCCCTCGAGCTCGTCGAGACGGCGCTGGAGCCGGATCACGTCCGCCTCTCCGAGCACCGCCGCCTCGACGGCGTACTCGGCATCGTCGACGAGCGTCGGGAGCGGGAAGCGGAGCGCTTCGGCGCTCCCCGGCGCCAGATAGCCGACGCCGGCGGGACCCCGGAGCTCCCGCAGCGCGTCGCGGAGCCGCGTGTCGACGACGAGCCTGCCCTGCGCGACTCCTCGCTCGAGCTCGTCGTCCGACACGACGAGCGCCTCGTAGTAGTCCGCGATCCGACCACTCCGGAGCGCCGCATACATGTCCGCGTGGTATGCGGTCGGGGGCCTCTTGACGTACTTCTCGAAGGCCACACCCTGAAGCTCGGCCTTGTGGGCGGACTGGGCGACCGAGCGCAGCGGGAAGTGGAAGCACTCGATCGGAAACCACCCGCGGAGCGGCTTGAACGGGCTGTCCACGAGGGCATGGTTGCCGCGTGTGACCTGGATCTCGGGGTGCCCGCGGTGGATGATCTTGCGGATCGGCTTGTAGATGGATCCCGGTTCGTTGATCGGGGCGAGCGCCGAGAAGCGAACGGTCATCCGCTCGGCGAAATGCCCGTCGCCAGGCCTCGGGCAGAACACGCGCAGGAACGCGCCCACCGTCCCGTACCGGGGCGGCACGGCCGCGAGCACCTCCGAGAGCGACGCGCCACGGGGCCACCAGAACTCGTCGGCGTCCGAGTTGATCACCCAGTCGGCGCCGTACTGCGTCGCGGCGAGCCTGGCCATGCGGGTCACCCACTCGTTCTGGCGGAGGTCGTCGCCGTCCTCGCGGATGAGATGGACGTGGCCCGAGCGCGCGTACTCCTCGAGCACGTCGGTCGTCCCGTCCCGAGAGAGGTTGTCGGTCGCGATCACGAGATCGACGCCCGCGTTGAGGTGGAACGCGAGCCACGAGTCGACGACGTCGATCTCGTCCCGGGCGAGGAGCGTCATGACCACCGTCATCGACGCGCCAGTCTACGAAGAGGCCCTCGCTCGAGGGCGTCCAGCCGCCGCTCGAGCGCGCGCACTCGCTCTTCGGCGCGGACGACGCCGTCGATCTCGACCAATACCGACGCCTCCGCGGCGTACGCGGCGTCGTCCTCGGTCTTCGGCCGGGGAAAGTCGAGCAGCTGCCCGCCGGCCGCTGGAGCGAACGCGCCGTCGTCGCGGCGGATCGCCCGCAGCGCGTCGCGCAGCCGCGTGTCGAGCGCGAGTGTGCCGTCCGCGAGCCCGCGCGCGAGCGCGTCGTCGTCGATCGCGAACGCGCCGTAGAAGTCGTCGAGCCGGCCCGCTCGAGCCGCCTCGTCGAGCAGGATCTGGTGCTCCGTCGGCTCGTAGCCCCGGTTGCGGAGCCAACCGCCCTGCGCCTTGCGTCCGAGTTGGGCCGCCGAGCGGAACGAGAAGTGCAGGACCTCGAGCGGGTGCCAGGCGCGGAGCGAGCGCAGGCCCGGAGCCTGCGCGTTGTGGTTCCCCGCCTCGATCTCGACCTCGGGGTGCGCGCGGTGAGCGACCTTCTGGTGGGCGTGGAAGATCGTCTCCTTCGCGCCCGGATGCGCTGGCGTCGCCAGGCGGACCGTCATCCGCTCCGCGAAGAAGCCGCCGTCGTCGGGGCGGGGGAGGAAGTGGCGCCAGCAACCCCGCACGACGCCGTACCGCGCCGGCACGCTCGCGAGGACGTCTTTCAGCGACCCGCCGCGAGGCCACCAGAACTCGTCCGCATCGGCGTGGACCACCCAGTCGGCGCCGTGGTCGGTGGCGGCGACGCGGGCCATCCGCGTCACCCACTCGTCCTGGCGCATGTCGTCGGCCGACTCGCGGAGGAGGTGCAGGTAGCCCGCGCGCTCGTACCGCTCGAAGATCTCGGTCGTCCCGTCGGTCGATGCGTTGTCCGTAGCGATGACGTGGTCGACGCCCGCGTGCAGGTGGTAAGCGAGCTGCGCGTCGACGATGTCCGCCTCGTTGCGCGCGAGCAGGGTCATGACGACCTTCACGGTGCGGCTCCGCCCCGCAGCCCGTCGGCGACAGCGTCGACGACGCGCTCGGCCGCGCGTCCGTCGACCGTGCCGACGACCTGCTCGACCGCCCGCCGCCGTTCCGGAGCGAGCTCGTCCGGGCGCGCGAGCGCGCGCTCGATCCCGTCGACGACCTCCTCGAAGCGCTCCGCCCGGTAGAAGGCGCCGGATGCTGCGAGCTCCTCGTAGTGCTTGCCGACGACGTTCTTCGCCGCCCACGACTCGCCCGGCGGCGCGCCCTCGTCGTAGAGGACGCAGACGGCCGGGCGATCGCCCACGAGCGCGTCGAGGAGGATCGTGCCCGCGTTGCAGACGACGACGTCGACGTGCTGGAGCAGCGTCGCGAGGTCGTCGAGGTCGGCGTAGCTCGCCTCCTGCACGACGACCCCGTCGTGGCCCTCTGCCGCCCCGAAGCGCTCCTGCCACCGACGGTCGCGCGGGTGAGGGCGAAACAGGAGCTGGACGCGCTCTGCTCCGTCGCCTCGCCACCATGCGAGGAGACGCTCGACGAAGGCACCCTCGTAGGGCGCGTTGCTCGGTGTGTTCCCGGCGACGAGCACGACGCGTCGGGCGGGGTCGAGCCCATAGCGGCGCAGCAGCTTCTCGTACTCGGCGCCTGACCGCCGGCGATGGAGGAGATCGGTCTGCGGCCAGCCGGTGACGCGGACACGGTCCTGCTGGATCTCGTGGTAACGGCGCAGGTCGTCCTCCATGACGTCGTTCTGCACGACGTAGAGGTCGCAGTGCGGCGAGATGACGCCCTTGCCGACCGTGTGGTCCCAGCTCGCCACCTGGGCGACGACGGGTAGCCGCAGGCGGCGCGCTGCGGTGAGGAACGGCACGGCGCTCGCGGGCTGGACGTTAGAGAGCACGAGCGCCGAGCACTCGCGCCGCATCGTCTCGAGCAGCCGCCCTGGGACGTGCCGCCGCGCGCTGAAGAACCAGCGCCCCATCGCGTGCTCGACGGCGGGCCAGCGTGGGAGCGGGCCGTCGCGGTCGGTGTCGAGCATCCAGTTGGGATGCCCCGGCTGCATGCGCTCGGCGTGGAACCCGTGCCGGTAGTTCAGCCGCATGGCGAGCGGGTAGTAGCCGAGCCGCCGGTCGAGCCAGGCGTCGATCCGTCCCTGGGCTCGGTCTGCGAGCCCGCGCGAAGCGGTGAGGTCGTCGCCGTAGAGGATGGGCACGCCTTCGAGGCGTGTCACCCACTCGGCGGCTTCGGCACGTGGGACGAGGAACACCACCGTGACGTCGCCGTCGAGGCGCTCACGAAGACCGCTCACGATCCCCGTATCGACGAAGACGCGAATCGAGAGCTGGTCGGGGAGCACGAGCCAGGCCCGCTTCGGGCTCATCTGGCAGGAACACCGACGTGCGAGGCGATTCGCGTCGCGAGAGACCGTCCGTCGAGTCCGTGGAAGCGGAGCGCCTCGGCGGGCGTGCCGCACGCGGGCCAGCCCTCGACGCCGAAGACCGTCACCACGTGTCCCGGGAGCGCGGCACGGAGGCCGTCCCCGAGCCCACCGACGGGAGCATGGTCCTCGAGCACGAAGACGTGCTCGAACAGGCCGACCTCGGCGGCGAGCCACTCGGCGTCGAAGCGGTTGAGCCACGGCAGCGCCACCACCCGCAGGGACAGCTCGCCGCTCTCGCCGAGCCGCTCGGCGGCCACGAGCGCCTCGTGGAGCATCACCGGCCCGTACGAGACGAGAACTGCGTCGCCGCCCTCGCGCAGCACGGTCCCACGCCCGACGGCCGCGACGCCGGGAAGGTCGATCCGCCGAGGCGAAGGCCCGATCGCGAGCCGCACCGCGACTGTCTCCGCGGCGTCCATCGCGGCCCAGCGCACGAGCGTTCGAGTCTCCTCCGGCGAGCCTGGCTGGACGATCGCGACGTTCGGCAGCGCCGCAAGGAGGGAGATGTCGCGGACGCTCTGGTGCGATTTGCCCGGCCCCGCCGGGATGAGCCCTGCGTAGTGGAGCGCGTAGAGGACCTTCGAGCCCTCGCTCGCCTGGTTGTAGATCTGCTCGTTCGCCCGTGAGGCGAGAAACGCGGCGAAGGAGTTCACCACCGGCAGCAACCCGTGACGCGCCATCCCGGCCGCCGTCGAGACCATGTCCTGCTCCGCGATGCCGCACTGGACGAACCGGTCGGGATACGCGAGCTCGAAGGCGCGCGTGCGGCAGTCCGACGCGAGATCGGCGTCGAGGACGATGAGGTCGTCGCGCTCCGCTCCGAGCTCGAGCAGCGTCTCGCCGTATGCCTCGACGACGTACTCGTCCGTGACCGGGCTCCGCACGCGTGCACCCGCACCGGACTCCGGCTCACCCTCGAGCCCGCGAACGGCGCCCTCGTCCTCGACCGGCTCGAGCGCCGGGGGCTCGAGGCCGAGCGCCGCGCACCGTTCCGCGAGACGCGCCTCGAGCTCCGCCAGCGCGCGGGCGAACGGCTCGTCGCCGGGCGCGCCCGCATGCCAGCGGTACGTCCCTCCGCCCTCGGCAAGGGCGACGGGGTGCTCCATGAACGACACGCCCCTGCCCTTGACCGTCTTGGCGACGAGCGCCTTCGGCGCACCGTCGGTATCGCGGAACCGCGCGAACGCCTCTCGCAGCGCCGCGTGGTCGTGACCGTCGACCGCGGCGACGTCCCAGCCGAACGCGCGGAGCTTCGTCTCGAGGTCACCGAGCGAGACGATCTCCTCCGTCGGCTTGTCCGACTGCACCTCGTTGCGGTCGACGACCACCCACAGCCCTCCCAGGCGCTCGTGCGCCGCAGCCTGGAGCGCCTCCCAGTTCTGCCCCTCCTGGAGCTCCCCGTCCCCCGTCATGACGACCACACGCCCTCCGCGGCCGAGCCGGCGCTTCGCGAGCGCGATCCCGCGCCCCTTGGAGATGCCCATCCCGAGCGAGCCCGAGCTCGCCTCGATCCCCGGCACGCCGACGTCGGGATGACCGTCGAGGCCGCCGAGGCGACGTAGCCGGAGGAGCCGCTCGCGCGGGACCACGCCGAGCGCGAACAACACGGCGTAGAGACCCGGCACGTCGTGCCCCTTCGACGAGAAGAAGACGTCGCGGTCGGGGTCGTGGAACCCACGGTCGGCGACGTCGAGCTCCTCGAACAGGAGATGCGCCACGAGGTCGAGCGCGCTGAAGGTCGACCCGAGGTGCCCCGATCCGGCGCGCTTCACCGCGACGAGGGCGTTCAGGCGGCACGCGTCCGCGAGCAGTGCGAGCTTCGCGTCGGGGTCGACCTCGGCCGCCCGCAGACGATCGAGCTCCGACTTCGGGACGAGGCGCAGATCCGGCATGTCCGACAGGAGACCGTAGCCGACCCGCCCGGCGTCAGAGACCGCCGGCGGCGCCGTGCGCCGGCTCGCCTGCGGCCACCGGCCCGCGACGACCGACCAGGCGCTCGATGCCGGCTGCGATGAGGGCGAGGTAGACCGCGTACAGCGGAAGCCCGAACACGACCAGGTGGTGCGGCGTCTCCACGTACGTGCCGAGGTCGGTGATCCAGTTGTGCCTGCCGAATACCGCGACCGCCCAGGCGCCGAGATAGTCCACGACCGCGTACTCGATCGCATAGGTGAGCGCCGCCACGACCCAGGCGACCCGCAGGAGCCGCCGCCAGCCGTCGTCCAGGAGGACGTAGGTCGCGACGAGGGCGGGCAGGCACCAGTAGGCGTACTGCGGGCCGTATCCCGGCCCGAACGCTACGACGAACATCAGCCCGACCGCGGCGAGCAGGAAGAGCCTCGGCGCGGTTGGCGGCTCTTCCCGCCAGAGAAGGACGGACGTCGCGCTCGCCGCGACCGCGAGAGCGAGCGTGAAGACCGTGGGGTAGTGCGCGCGAGCGTCCAGAAGCGAGAACCGGTCCGCGGCCTCCACGAGCCAGAGCACGCAGACGACCACGGCGACCTCCGTCATGAGGGCGGCCTCGCCCACCGCCAGGGGGCGTCCGGCGCGCCACGCGATCGCCATTCCCGCGAGCGCCGCGACGGCCGCGAGCGTGACGATGGAGAGGCGAACGTCGAAGACGGCGAACTCCCTCACCATGCCCGCGAGCCCGAAGTACCCGCGCGTGGAGCGGTACGTGATCACGTTGTCCCACACCGCCCCTGGAGCCAGGACGAGAATCACCGCGACGCCGAGCGCCGCGGGGCCGACGAAGAGCGCTGCGCCGAGCGCCCGCGCGCCGCGCGAGGCCTGTCGCGCGCCCGGCGCCAGCAGCGGCGCGAGGAGGAGCGGAACGGTTTTCGCGAGCACGCCGAGGCCGAGGAAGAGGCAGCCGCCGAGCCATGCGACGACGTCACGCGAGCGCCGGTGCGCCCCGAGGGCCGCGACCGCCAGCGTCACGAGCAGACCGACGTGGACGTCGCTGTTGCCGTGCTGGCAGACCAGGATGATCGCCACAGGGTTGAGCGCGATCCCGACGAGAAGCGCGCGCCGCACGGCGGCACGGTCGGCTCCGACCGACAGGAGCGTCCCGTACAGCGTGACGACGACAGCGGATTCGACCAGGACGAGGTACACGCGGAGCGCCGTCCAGAAGGCGAGATCCGCGTAGCCCGCCGCCGCGTCGATCGCCACGATCACGACGAGCCAGAGCGGCGGCCAGTTCAGGACTCCGGTCTCGTACGGGTTCCGGCCCTCGTCGCGCGCTGCGAGGGCCGTCTGCCAGTAGTCGACGTCGAGCGAGTGCGCATCTCCGATCGCGACGACGAAGGCCACGCGTGCGATCCAGGCGGCGCCGAGGACGACCGCGAGATCGCGAACGGCGCGACGCACGGCGGCGAAGGCTAGATGCCCCGCCCGCTGTCGATCGCGGACACGCGGTCGCGCGAGCGGCCGAAGAGACCCGCCGTCGCGAGGAGGACGAAGGCCGGCACGACCGGGACCGCGTACTCGGCGACCGCGTAGACCGCGAGCGACGTCGAGAGGAGCACGAGCAGCCCCGACGCGGCGAGCGCCGCGGGGACGACGATCCCTCGCGGGCGGCGCCAGAGCGCCGCGACGAGACCGACCAGGAGCCACATGAAGGGGCGCGGGTAGAGGCGCGACAGGTCGTTCAGGCGCTCGACGAGCCAGGGCCGCGTGGCGCGGTCGGGAAGGCCGTCGAGGAGCTCGTTCACCCGGCGGTCGAGCGCGCCCGCGCGAACGGCGTCGGCCGGATTCCGGAAGACGATCGAGTGCTCGGTCGGCGAGGTCCAGACCTCCCGGATCCGGCCGTCGGGCGTCGAGATGTACGGCGCCTCCCGCGAGGACGGGATCGGCTCGTCGTCTGCCGGAGGAGGGGACGTCGACTGCAGCGCTCGCCCCGATGGCCGGGGAGCGGGCGCGCTCGCGGGGGTCTCCTCGACCGGCGCGTAGAGGGGCCAGAGGACGAGCCGCCAGAGGTCGCGGCCCACGCCGCGCGCGTACGTGCCCGGATGTGCGCGGATCGCCTCCCGTGCGACGCGGCCGAGATGCCGGTAGTCGTCGTCCCAGCCCCACGTGCGATCGGAGAGCACGGTGAGGTCGTCGTGCATGCGCGAGCTGCCGGACGAGAAGAACGTCTGCAGGTCGATCCCGCGCGACAGGTACGGCTCGTTCGGAAGCAGCTCCCGCGCGACCGCCTGGGCGAGCTCCTCGGAGGCGGGGCCGTTCACCGGCTCGACGATGCGGTCTGCGACGAAGGCCCGGAAGAGGAGCGACGACGACCCGCCGCGGACGACGGTGAAGTCGTCAGCGCGCACCGAGTTGTGCACCGCGAGCGCGACGAGCGGCACGACCGCGCCGACCGCGAAGGACGCGACGGCCACGAGCCGCGGCCGTGGGCCGCGGGCCGCGAGCAGCGGCGCGAGGCCGAGGACGAGCAGCGACTGCCCGACCGGACGGGCGAAGACGAGCGCCGCCACGCCGAGGCCGAGCGCACCGGCGCGCAGGGCGGTGGGACGGTCGACCGCACGCGCGAGCAGCAGCGCGACCAGCGCGAACGCCGCGGCGAAGACGGCGTCGCTCGCGAGCTGGTGGAAGAGCAGGACGTAGCCGGGGTACACGAGGAGCGCCGCGGCCGTCGTCAGCGCCGCGACGGGACCGAAGCGGCGGGCGACGCAGAACCACGCGACGATCGAGAGCGCGTACAGGGCGGCGGCGCCGATCTCGCTGACGACCGGTCCGGCGTCCAGGAGCGCTCCGGCGATGAGTGGCGTCCCGGGCGTCCTTGCGAGAAGTGCGTTCGGATAGACGACGTGCGTGTCGAACAGCTGGGCGTAGACGAGCAGGTACCGCGCCAGGTCGCGGCCCGCCTCGAGGGGCAGAGCGATCGACACCGCCGCGTAGACCGCGAGAGCGGCGGCGAACACGGCGGGCGCCGCTTGCCGGCTCTCCGCGGCCCCCTCGAGCGCGCGGCCGACGCGAACCACCCTGCCTCCCGGCGCCGTCACTGCGCCAGCCTATGGTCCCGCACGGGCCGCATGCTACGGTCGAGCGCCGTACGCGATGTCCGCCGCCGCGCCCGAGATCTCCGTCGTCATCCCGTGCCTCAACGAGGAGGAGGCGGTCGGGGCGGTCGTCGACCAGGCGTGGGAGGGGATCAGCGCGTCGGGCCGGCCGGGCGAGGTGATCGTGGTGGACAACAGGTCGACCGACCGCTCGGCCGAGGTCGCCGCCGACCACGGCGCGATCGTCGTGCGCGAGGAGCGGCCGGGCTACGGCAGCGCGTACCTCGCTGGGCTCGCCGTCGCACGCGGTGACTACATCGTGATGGGCGACGCCGACGAGACGTACCCGATACGCGACCTCGCGCCGTTCGTCGCGCGGCTCGCGGCCGGCGACGACCTCGTCATGGGATCGCGGTTCGAGGGGACGATCCACGGCGAGGCGATGCCGTGGCTGAACCGCCACGTCGGCAACCCGATCCTCACCGGCCTCCTGAACGTCCTCTTCGGAGTGAAGATCTCGGACGCCCACTGCGGCATGCGCGCCGTGCGCCGCGAGGCCCTCGAGACGCTCGACCTCCACTCCACGGGGATGGAGTTCGCCTCGGAGATGGTCTTCAAGGCGTTCCGCCGCAAGCTGCGGGTGAGCGAGATCCCGATCGACTACTACCCGCGCGTCGGAGAGTCGAAGCTGAACCGCTTCGGCGACGCCTGGCGCCACGTCAGGTTCATGCTTCTCTACAGCCCGAGCTGGCTCTATTTCGTCCCGGGCGCGATCCTGCTCGTCATCGGGGTGCTCGGCGCTATCGCGCTGGCGGCCGGCCCCGTCACGGTCCTCGGCCACACGTGGCAGATCCACTCGCTCTTCCTCTGCATGTTCGCGATCCTGCTCGGGACGCAGGTGGTGCAGCTCGGGATCTTCGCCCGTGCGTTCGCCTACGCGCACCTCGGCGAGACCGACGCCCTGGTCGAGCGCGCCCGCGAACGGCTGCGGCTCGAGCACGGTCTCGCGGCCGGCGGAGTTCTCCTACTCGCAGGAGTCGTGACGCTGTTCGTGATCTTCGTCGCGTGGGCGTTCGACGGCTTCGGCGCTCTTTCCCACGAGTACGCGACCGCGCTCGGCTTCACGGCGGTCGCCGTCGGCACGCAGGTCGTGCTCGGCTCCTTCTTCCTCGGCCTCCTGACGATGCGCACCACGGAGCCCTCGCGCGCCGTGATCGTGGAACGCGTCCCGGTCGCGTGAGCGGCTACGTGCCGCTCAACGAGCGGCCACAGGGCGGCCACGCACGGCTCCTCGCGCTCGCGCTCGCCGACGGCCCGGGGCGTGTCCTCGACGTGGGCTGCTCGTCCGGCTACCTCGCTCGCCCTCTTCGCGAGGCCGGCGCCCGCGTCGTCGGCATCGAGCTCGACCCCGCCGCAGCCGCGGAGGCCCGCGCCGTCTGCGAGGCGGTCGTCGTCGGCGACGTCGAGTCGGTCGACCTGCCGTTCGAGCCCGCGTCGTTCGACGTCGTGCTGTGCGGGGACGTCGTCGAGCACCTGCGCGATCCCGGCGCCGCGCTCGCCCGTCTCCGGCAGTTCCTGCGGCCCGGGGGACGGCTCGTCCTGACGACGCCGAACGTCGCGAACTGGGCCATTCGCCTCTCGCTGCTAGCCGGGAGATGGCGGTACACGGACCGTGGGATCCTCGACCGCACGCACACGCATCTCTTCACGCGCAAGACCCTCAACGAGACCGTGACGCAGGCAGGCTATCGCGTCGTCGAGCTCGATCACACAGCCCCTGTCCCGTTCGTCGGCACGCCGCGGGTCGAGCAGGTGGCACACGCCGTGGCGGCGGTGCGGCCGTCGCTGCTCGCGTACCAGCTCCTGCTTGCAGCGACCCCGCGTTGATCTCGGTCGTCATTCCTGCCAAGGACGGCGGCACGGACCTCGACCGCTGCCTCGCGGGAATCGAGGCGCAGCGGGTCGACGAGGAGGTGGAGATCGTCGTCGTCGATTCCGGATCGAGCGACGGCAGCGTCGAGCGCGCCTGGGCGGCGGGCGCGGTCGTCCACGAGATCCCGCCCGAGGAGTTCGGCCACGGCCGCACGAGGAACCTCGGCGTGCGGCTTTGCCGGGGCGACCTCGTCGTCTTCACGTCGCAGGACGCCGCCGCCGACGACGATCGCTGGCTCGCGCTTCTGGCGGCTGCGGCACGTTCGGGAGGCGACGTCGCGGGGGCGTACGGCCGCCAGCTGCCGCACGAGGATGCCCGCCCGCCGGAGCGCTTCTTCCTCGACTTCCTGTACGGGCCGCAGGCACGGGTGCAGCGTCTCGACCCTGGAGAGGAGCTCACCTTCGAGACCACGCTCTTCTCCAACGTCAACGCGGCGATTCCCCGGGCGATCCTCGAGCAGTTCCCCTTCCGGGACGATCTCACGATGAGCGAGGACCAGGAATGGTCGCGGCGGGTCCTCCGCGAGGGCTACGCGCTCGTGTACGAGCCCCGCGCCGCAGTCCGGCACTCCCACGCGTACACGATCCGCACGGCGTTCCGACGCTTCTTCGACTCGGGCGTGTCTGCACAGCACTCGTACGTCGAGGGTGACGAGTCGCGCGCGGCGCTGCGCCGCGCCGGCGCGCGGTATGCGCGGGAGGAGCTCGCGTGGCTCTGGCGCACGGGGCGACGTCGCTGGATCCCGTACACCGTGGTCTACGAGCTCGGGAAGTTCGCCGGCCTCCAAGCCGGGCTCAGGCACGAGCGGCTGCCGCGGAGGCTCGTGCGTCGCCTGGGGAGCTACGACACCGGGTGAGCCCGGAGGACGTCCTCGCGGACGTCGCAGCCCCAGCCTGGGCCGGACGGGACGGCGAGCTCCCCGTCGCGGATCTCGGGGACGGCGGTCGTGAGCTCCTCGCGCCACGGGACGTCGTCGACGTCGACTTCGAGGAGCCGGACGTTCGGGATCGCGGCGCACCACTGGGCGGCGATGAACGTCGCGAGGTGGCTGTAGTAGTTGTGCGGCGCGCAGGCGACCTCGTGCGTCTCCGCGAGCGCGGCGATCTTCAGTGACTGCGCGAAGCCGTTCCAGATCACGTCCACCGAGGCGACGTCCATGGCGCCCGCCTCGAGGTACGGCCGGAAGCCGCGGAGCGTGTAGAGGTTCTCGCCCGAGCAGAGCGGGATCGGCGAGCGACGCCGCGCGTGGGCGAGGGCGGCGGCGTCGTACGAGTCGACCTCGAGCCACACGAGGTCGTACGGCTCGAGCGCCCGCGCGATGCGGACGATGCCCTCGGTCGTGAGGTTGAAGTTCAGGTCGACGATCGGCTGCGCCTCACCCTTCGTACCCTCGCGGAACGCCTCGAGCAGCCGGGTCAGCGACTCGAGCAGCTCCGGCGTCGGATTCCGGTCGATCCCGCCGTCGCGTCCGAAGCCGGGCATCAGCACGCGCGGCTCCGCGCCGGGAACGACGATGTTCGTCTTGAAGGCGCGGTACCCGCGCTCGACGACCTCCCGCCCGAGCGCAGTGACGGCCTCGTAGGAGCCGAGCTTGGCGGTCCCGGTCACCTGCCAGGCACGCGCCCGCGTGGTGCCGCAGTGCGACCAGTAGAGCGGGATCGTCTCGCGGGTCGGGCCGCCGAAGAGCTCCGCGACGGAGATTCCGAGCGCCTTTCCCTTGAGGTCGAGGAGGGCGTTCTCGATGCCTCCGATCGCCTTCTGGACGATCGAGCCGGGGCTCTGGCGAGTGCGGCGGTAGAGGTCCCAGTGGATCGCCTCGACCGCGCTCGGATCGCGGCCGACGACGAGCGGCGCGAGATCGGCGACGACGCCCGCCAGCCCCCGCGGCGAGCCGTGCGAATCGGTCACCTCCGACCAGCCCACAAGCCCGTCGTCCGTCGTCGCCTTGACGAACAGCCAGGGCCGCCAGCCGGCGTCGCACGACAGCGTCTCGAGCGAGGCGACCTTCACGGCTCGCCAGGATACGGCTCGCGCGCGACGGTCACGAGCGACGCGCGGCCGTCCGCGACCAGCCGCTCCGCGCGCGCGAAGTCGTCCTCGTCGTCGATGTTCAGCCCCTCGAGCCCCTCCGTCAGGAACGGGGCGACCATCCGGCCCTCGCGCGTCCCGGTCGCCTCGACCACCCGCGCCCAGGCGATCTCGAGCGCGCTGTTCTGGACGTAGACGGGCGGCAGTGCCTGGAACTGGCCCGCGTGCCACGCGACGTCGAGGTGCGACTGGTCGAGGAGCGGCCGCATCAGGCGACCGAGCTCGTCGAGCACCCACATCTTCCCCGGATGCTGCTTGACGAGCTCCACCGCGCGGATCGAGTCGGCCTCGGGCGTCGCGAGGAGCTGCTCGAGCCCCCGGCGGATCACCTCGGGGCCGCGAAACGGGTTCGTGGCGCGGACGATCGCGAAGAGGTCGTAGCGCTCGTCGAGACGGGGCAGAGTCCAGGCGATCCACTCGATGTCCGGCGACGTCGAGGTCGCATATTCATCGGGACGGAGAAACGGAACGTCGGCGCCGTACCAGCGCGCCACCTGGGCGATCCGCTCGCTGTCGGTCGACACGACGATGCGGTCGAAGACCTGCGACTGCCGCGCCGTCTCGATCGCGTAGGCGAGCAGTGGATGTCCCGCCAGCCGTCGGACGTTCTT
>NZ_DATMBZ010000159.1:0-25086 GCF_035558935.1 Gaiella sp.
GTCGCCGACACCTTCGGCCACTGGACGGCCATGCCGAGACAGCGGCTCTCCTTCCTCGGCAAGTGGCGGAACCCGATCGGTCTGATCGGGGCTGGGATCGTGCTCTTCAACGTCTTCGTGGCGGTTTTCGGGAAGTACATCTGGACGCTCGACCCCGACGCGCAGGACTCGGAGCGCCTGCAGGCGCCGAGCTGGGCGCATCCCATGGGCACCGACGAGCTGGGCCGGGACGAGCTCGCCCGAATCATCCACGGGGCGCAAGTCTCGCTTCAGGTCGGGTTCATCGCCGTCGGGATAGCGCTCGTCGCCGGCACGTTGCTCGGTCTGGTCGCCGGCTTCTACAAGGGCTGGGTCGACGGCGTTCTGATGCGCCTCGTCGACCTCATGTTCGCGCTGCCGGGTCTCGTCTTCGCGATCGTGATTGCCGGTCTTCTCGGCCCGAGCCGGCGAAACGCGATGATCGCGATCGGGATCGTGTTCACTCCCGCGATCGCGCGCGTCGTGCGCGGTTCGGTGCTCGAGGTGATGGGCTTCCCGTACATCGAGTCGACGCGCGCGCTCGGGGCCTCCGGCCGCCGCGTGATGGTGCGCCACCTGCTGCCGAACATCGTCGCGCCGCTCATCGTGCTCGTGACGGTCTACCTGGGTAGCGCGATCCTGGCGGAGGCGGCGCTGAGCTTCCTCGGTCTCGGGACACAGCCACCGGAGGCGTCGTGGGGCGGCATGCTCAACACCGCGCGCTCCTACATCGACGCCGCGTGGTGGCTCTCGGTGTTCCCGGGCGCCGCGATCATGCTGGTCGTCCTCGGCTTCAACTTCCTCGGGGACGGCCTCCGCGACATTCTCGACCCGCGCCTCGGCCCCTCGGTCGGGGGCGGACCGAGCTAGGCATGCCGCCCGACGTCCTCATCCGCGGCGGCTGGGTCGCCGACGGCACGGGCAGCCCGCCGTTCCTCGGCGATGTCGCGATCGAGGACGGCCGCATCGTCGACGTCGGCCGTCTCGCGCCGGAGGAGACCGCCGCCCGCGTGATCGACGCGACCGGCAAGGTCGTCTGCCCCGGATTCGTGGATCCGCACAGCCACTCCGACTTCTCGCTGCTCGCGAACCCGAACGCCGAGAGCACGATCCGGCAGGGTGTGACGACGGAGGTCGTCGGCAACTGCGGCTCCAGCTACGCGCCGGTCACGGAGCACTCGCGGTTGTACCAGACCGAGCGCCTCTTCACGTTCGGCTTCGACGGCCCGGTGATCCCGTGGAGCACGTTCGGCGAGCACCTCGACTTCGTCAGCGGCGTCGGCCACTCGCCCAACCTCGCGTGGTTCGTAGGCCACAACGCACTTCGGCTGGCGGCCGGCATCTCCGGCCCGCGGCCGACGGACGAGCAGGCGGCGACGATGGACGGCTTCATGCGCGAGGCGATGGAGGCGGGCGCGCTCGGCATGTCGACCGGTCTCGAGTTCAACCCGGGACGCGAGGCGACGACGGACGAGCTGAAGCGCCTGAACGCGATTGCGGGGGAGTACGACGGCGTCTACACGAGCCACGTCCGGAACCGCGACTCGGGAATCCTGGAGGCGATCGCCGAGTTCCTCGAGGTCGCCCGCGCCGGAGGGATCCGCGCCGAGATCTCGCACCTGAACGTCCGCCACAACACGAACGCCCCCGACCGAGGCTGGGAGCGCGCCGTGGAGATGATGGCGGCGGCGCGCGAGGAGGGGCTGGACGTCCTCGCCGACACGACTCCTTTCGTCGACGGCCTCGGGCAGCTCGCGGGGATCCTGCCGCCCTGGGTCGGGGCGGACGGATCGGAAGCCGCCGTCGCGCGCCTCCGCGACCCCGACACCAGGGCGCGGCTCCGAGGCGAGTGCGACCGGTACTGGCGGTTCATCCACAAGGGTGAGTGGGATCGCGTGCGCCTGCAGACGAGCGCACAGCATCCGGACTGGGACGGGCTCACGTTCGCCGAGATCTCCGAGCTCAGCCGAATGGACCCGTGGGACTGCTTCTTCGACGTCCTCGCCGACGCGGGTGACGCCTACGAGTCGATCCTCGTCGTCGGCCGACTGTTCACCGACGAGCACATGGCCGAGATGATCTCGCATCCGTTGTTCGCGCTGGGCGTCGACACGTTCACCGTGACCGACCACGGACCGCTCGCGGACGTCCTGCGCCATCCGCTCGGCTACTCCGGGCACATCCACTACCTCACCCACCATGTCCGCCGGAACGGGACGCTCCGCCTCGAGGAGGCGATCCGGAAGATGACGAGCATGCCCGCGGCGCACTTCGGCCTCTGGGATCGCGGGCTGCTGCGGCAGGGCTACGCGGCCGACGTCGTCGTGTTCGACTACGACGGCCTCGACGAGGTCTCGACCGTCGACGACCCGCACCACTACGCACGTGGCGTCGAGCACGTCTTCGTCAACGGCGTCGCCGTCGTCGACGGCGGGCAGCACACCGGCGCGCGGCCCGGGCGGCACCTCCGCCGCACGTGATCGACCTCCGTTCGGACCTGTGCACGGTCCCGACCGAGGAGATGTGGGACGCGATGCGCGCGGCCGAGCTCGGCTGGGCGACGGTCGGCGAGGACCGCTCGGTGAACGAGCTCTGCGCGCGGGCGGCCGAGCTCCTCGGCAAGGACGACGCTGTCTGGGTGCCGACCTGCGGGATGGCGAACCTCGTCGCCCTCCTGACGTTCTGCGAACCGGGCGACGCGGTCGTCCTCGAGTCGAGCTCGCACGTCCTCTCGTCCGAGGCGATGGGAATCGTCGACATCGCGCGCCTCGAGCCGCGGTCGCTGTACGCCGCGGACGGGCGCCTCGTCCCGGGTGCGGTCCACGAGCTGCTCGCCGAGACACGCGCTCCGCTCCTCGTTCTCGAGAACACCCACACCCGGGCCGGGGGCACCGTCCTCTCGGTCGAGACGACGCGGGCCCTCGTCGACGTCGCGCAGCGCCACGACTGCCGCGTCCACGTCGACGGCGCCCGGCTCGTGAACGCCGCGGTCGCACTGGGCGTCCCTCTCGCCGAGCTGGTCGCCGGAGTCAACTCCGTTGCGCTCTCGCTCAACAAGGGGCTCTCCGCTCCGATCGGGGCCGTGCTCGCCGGGAGCGCCGCGGTCGTGGCCCGTGGCCGGACGATGCTCCACCGCCTCGGGGGAGCGACGGTGCACCGGGCGGGGATCGCCGCGGCGGCCGGCCTCGTCGCCCTGGACACGATGGTCGACCGGATCGCCGACGACCACCGGCGGGCGCGCGAGCTGGGGAGCCGACTGGCGATGATCCCGGGCCTGCGGCTCGACCCCGAAACGGTCGAGACGAACATCGTGCTCGTCGACGTGTCGGGCACGGGCCTCACGGCCGCCGAGCTCGTGGCGCTCCTCGCGGACGCAGGCGCGTGGGTGATGGAGCGCGACGCGGCCCGCGTCCGGCTCGTCACTCACCGGCTCGTCACCGACGACGACGTCGAGGAGGCCGCCCGGATCGTCGCGGACGTCGTCGAGCGGCACGCCGTCTCTGCCGAGGCGCTACCCGACGTCGAGGGCTTCGCCGCGTTCGAGGCGGCAGAGCGTGCCGGTCGCGGCGAGGGCGGAGCATGAGAGGCGTCGTGGTGGCGCCCGAGCCGCGCGCGGCGGAGATCGGCGCGGACGTGCTGCGCGACGGCGGCAACGCCTTCGACGCAGCGGTCGCGACCGCGTTCGCGCAGACGGTCCTGAACCCGTTCCAGTGCGGGCTCGGCGGCTGGGGCGGGGCGCTCCTGTACGACGCGCGCGCCGGGGCGGTCGTCGATCTCGCCTTTCCCGCCCGGATCGGCTCGCGGATGTGGCCCGAGATGTGGGCCGACGACGTCAAGGGCTACACGGATGTCTGGAGCTACGCGCTCTTCGACGACAGCCGCAACATGATCGGGTACACCGCCGTGATGACGCCCGGCATGGTGACGGGGCTGGGCGCGCTCCACGAGCGCTTCGGGACGCTGCCGTGGGCGCAGCTGCTCGCTCCCGCGATCGAGCTCGGCGACCGTGGCTTCGACTGGCCCGAGTACATCGCCATGTACTGCCGGATGCCGTACATGCCCGGGCTGCCGCACCCGCAGGACAAGTACTGCGCGACTGCCGAGGCGCGCCGGCTCTGGATGCGGCCGGACGGCAGGATGCTCGAGCGAGGTGATCCGTACCGGAACCCCGATCAGGCGGAGTCGCTCCGAGCGATCGCCCGAAACGGGCCCTCCGAGCTCGCCACCGGGGCGCTCGCGGAGACGGTCGCCGCCGATTTCGCGCAGAACGGCGCCTTCGTCACCCGCGAGGACCTCGCCTCCTACCGGGAGCGATGGTCGCCGCCGCTTCAGGGCTCGTACCGCGGCCTGTCCGTCGCGACGTCCAACCTGCCAGCCGGCGGGATTCTCCTGCTGCAGATGCTCAAGGTGCTCGAGCGCTTCGAGCTCGGTGGGCTCGAGCACAACGGCCCGGAGCACGCGTTCGTGCTCTCCGCGACGCTCGCCTGGGCGGGTGTCACGCGCTTCCGCTACCTGAGCGACCCCGAGCAGAACGAGATCCCGGTCGACGAGCTTCTCTCCGACGCCCACGCGGACGAGGTCGAGGCGCGGATCCGCGCGGGCATCCTGCCGGACGCGGTCGCGCTCGGCAAGCCCGGCGGCACGACACAGCTCGTGGTCGTCGACGAGGAGGGCAACTGCGCCTCGCTCACGCACACGCTGACGAGCTGCAGCGGCGTCGTCGTCCCCGGGACCGGCTTCACGTGGAACGACTGCGTCGCACTCATGGACCCTGTCCCCGGCCGGCCGAACTCCTACGTTGCCGGTCGCGCGCGCGCGAGCGCGCTCGCCCCGACGATCGTGTTCCGCGACGGCAGCCCCTGGTTCGTCCTCGGCGCGCCGGGCGGTTGGTCGATCACGTCCGCGGTGCTCCAGCAGATCTCGAACGTCGTCGACTTCGGGATGAGCCCTGTCGAGGCGGTGGTCGCGCCGAGGCTGCACAGCGAGGGGACGCCCGTGTTCTGCGAGTCCCGTGTGCCGCAGCGGACGGTCGACGCCCTTCGCGACCGCGGCGTGCCCGTCCAGCAGAGCCTCTACGCCTACCACGCGTCGTTCGCGCGCCCCCAGTCGGTGCTCGTGACGGAGTCCGGCTGGCGAGCCGCGTCCGACCCTCGCTCCGACGGCGGCGCGGCGGTCGAGTCGCTCGGCTGACCGGCTGTCCCGTCCTAGGACGGGTGTGCCTCGACGCGCCGGGGCGAGGCGCGGACGAGCGCGAGCGCGCCGGCGGCCGCGACCGTGAGGGCGACGACGCCCGCGCTCGCGAACGCGAGGCGCGTGCCCCCGAGTGAGGTGAGCGAGCCTGCGATCAGGCCGCCGAGCGGCGCGCCGCCCATGAACGCGAAGAAGTAGAGACTCGCCGCGCGGCCCCGGAGGTGCTCCGGGGCGGCGAGCTGCAGCACGGCGAGGGCCGACGAGCCCCAGAGGATGTAGAAGATCCCGATCACGAACAGCAGGGCGCAGACGACGGGGAGCGTGTCCTGCGGCGCCAGCACGAGCTGGAAGCCGCCGAATCCCGCGGCACCGCCGAGCACGAGCAGGAGCCGCGCGCGCCCGACGGTGGCGAGGATCAGCGCTCCGCACAGCGCGCCCATCCCGAAGACCGAGGCGATCAGGCCGAAGACGGCCGCCCCCTCGTCGAGCGTCCGCCTGGCCAGGAGCGGCAGGAGGACGTCGAAGTTGAACGAGAAGGTGCTCACGAGCAGGACCGCGAAGAACGTCACCGTCACCCGCCGCTCGCCGAAGGCGAAGCGGAAGGTCTCGGCGATGCCGGTGAGGACCCGTCCCGCACCGGCGGCACGCGGGCGCCTCGGCAGCCGCATCGCGAGCAGCGCCGCGACCGAGACGAGGTAGCTGAGCGCATTCGTCGCGAACGCGATCCCGGGCCCGGCCGCGGCGACGACGAGCCCGCCGAGAGCCGGGCCGACGATCCGCGCGGTCGTCCCGAGGCCCGAGCTGAGCGCGACCGCGTTCGGGAGGTCGTCGCGCCCGACGATGCGGAACACGAGCGTGTGCCGCGAGGGCGAGCCGAGAGCGACGACGATCCCGTAGACGAGCCCGAGCGCGTAGAAGTGCCACACCTGGATCCTGTCCGTCAGGGCGAGCGCGGCGAGGGTCGCGGCGAGGACGGTGAGCACGCAGTCGCTCGCGATGAGCATGCGGCGCACGTCGATCCGATCCGCCAGGGAGCCGCCGACGAGGCTGAAGACGGTGACGGGGAGCGTCTGCACGAGCGCGAGCGCCCCGACGGCGACCGGCGAGTGCGTCAGGTCGAGGACGAGCCAGAACGCCGCGATCTGCTGCATCCACGTGCCGATGAAGGACACGGCGCTGCCCGCGAAGTACAGCCGGTAGTCGCGGTGCCGCAGGCTCGCGAACGTCCGCCCGCCGAGCCGCGTCATCCTCATCGTGGCGCGCTCAGAGGAGCGCGGAGCGGTCGATCGGCTGGCCGAGCACGAACACGCAGTCGCCCTGTTCGGTGATCGGTATCGCCTTCGTCACAGCGACGTAGCCGTCGAGCGGCGCTTCGATCTCGACGGGCGGCCGCTCCGGACGGTCGACGAACCACAGGCGGCCCACGGGCTGCCCGGCCGAGACCGGGTCGCCGGGCTCGAGGAGCGCCTCGAAAAGCCCGTCCTCGGGTGCGACGACGATGTTCGCGGGATCGCGGCCGTCGAGGATCGCGGCCGGCGGAAGGCCGAGCGACGCGCGCGTCTGGACTTCGCCCTCGAGCGCCCCGACATGGCGCAGGACGTTCTGCAGGCCGCTCCACGCCAGCCGGTGGACCGGCGCCGGGACGCGACCGCCACCTCCGAGCTCGGTCGTGATCACGAGCTTGCCCTGGCTCTCCGCCTCCACGGGCAAGAGGCCGTGCCCGTTGACGTCGATGTAGAGGTAGTGCCAGTCGGAGTTCCAGGCCTCCATCCCCTCAAGCATCGCCTTGCGCTGGACCGGGTCGTCGACGACGTGCATGTGCGAGCACGGGAGGAACCAGGCGCTCCGGCCGCCGGAGTGCATGTCGATCACGACGTCCGCCAGCGGGAAGAGGACGCGCGTGAGGTAGTCGGCGAGCTGCTCGTTCGGCGGGCCGTCGGGCCTCCCCGGGAACGACCGGTTGAAGTTCGCGCCCGAGGGCCAGTTGCGCGTGTTCGCTTTCGACGCGGCGGGCGAGAGCACGGGGATGACGATCACGCGCCCGGACACCTGCTCGGGCTGGAGCTCCTGCAGCAGCCGCAGCGCGGCGACCTGGCCCTCGTACTCGTCGCCGTGGTTGCCCGCCAGGACGAGCACCGTCGGCCCGTCGCCGTTCGCCACCTGCGCGACGTGGACGAACGTGCTCGCCCAACCGGCGGTGTTCGTGATCTTCGGGAGCGAGAGATGGCCGACCTGCTTCCCGGCGCGCGAGAAGTCGATCGTGCAGCCGACCGGCGAGTCGATCACGCGCGGGAGCCCTGGAATCGCGTCACCGCGGCCTCGGTCGCCTCGAGCAGACGGTCGACGTCCTCGTCGGTGTGGGCGTACGAGAAGTGGCTGCGCTTGAGGTTGAGCGGAAGCTCGAAGATGCCGTCCTTCATCAGCTCGCGCCGGTAGCCGACGAACAGGTCGACGTCGTTGCGCAGGAGGTCGTCGTAGTTGCACACCGGTCCCTCGAGGAAGTACGCGAGGAAGACCGACCCGTAGCCGCTCACGACCGCCGGGATGCCGAGCCGCCGGTAGAGCTCGTCGAGCGCCCGGCGGGCGCGCTCCCCGAGCCGGAAGACGTGCTCGTGGACCGGCTCGCGCCGGAGCTTGTCGATCGTCGCGAGCGCCGCGGCGGCGGTCGGCGGATGGCCGTTGAACGTGCCCGCGAAGAACGCCGGGCGGCCCGGGGTCGTCGAGAACAGGTCCATCAGCTCGGCCTTGCCGCCGAGCGCGGAGATCGGCCAGCCGTTTCCCATCGCCTTGCCGAGCGTCGTCAGGTCCGGTGTCACGCCGGCGATCGACTGGAAGCCGCCGAGCGTGTGGCGGAAGCCCGTGATCACCTCGTCGAAGATCAGCACCGTGCCGTGCTTCGTCGCGAGCTCGCGAAGCCGCTCGAGGAAGCCGTCCTCGGGCAGCACCGCGCCGATGTTGTGCGGGATCGGCTCGAGGATGATCGCGGCGACGTCGTGGTCGATGAGCGCCCGCTCGACCTCCTCGGCGTCGTTGAACCGGCACACGATCGTCGCCTCCGTGACCTCGGGGAGGACGCCCTTCGAGAGCGGGTCGTGGCGGCCGACGTTCTCCGGCAGCGAGATGACGTTCATCGCCACCGCGTCGTGCCAGCCGTGGTAGCAGCCCTGGAACTTGATCACGTGGCGGCGTCCCGTCGCGGCCCGCGCCACGCGGATCGCGTGGAACGTCGCCTCGCTCCCGGTCTCCGTCAGCAGGACGCGCTCGACCGACGGGACGAGCTCGCAGAGCTGCTCTGCCAGCTCGATCTCGATCGGGGTGACTCCGACTCCCATCAGCCCGACCGAGCGCGCCGCTGCGGCCACGGCGCCGTCGACGTCCGGGTCGTTGTGGCCGAGCAACGGTGGCCCGAAGGCGGCGTGGTAGTCCGTGTACGTCCGGCCCTCCGCGTCGGTGAACGTCGCGCCGCTCGTCGCGGTCACGACGAGGTCCTCGAGCCCCGCGACGCGGCGCTGGCCGCTGTTGACCCCTCCGGGGATGACGGCCGCGGCACGTGCGGCGAGGTCGGTGTCCGGGATGACGGCCATGGGGCCTCCTCAGCTCAGTTGACGCGGTAGCGCTCGACGACCTCGTCGTCGAGCGTGACGCCGATGCCCGGCGCGGTCGGGACGCGCACGTACCCATCCTCCTCGAGCGGCAGCCGCTCGTGCGTCAGCGTCTGGTTGATCGGCGTGTCGGCGACGCAGTACTCCTGGAAGAGCGCATCCGGGATCACGGCGTTGCACTGCAGCGAGGCGGCCTTGATGATGCCGCTCTTCCAGGCGTGCGGAACCGTCTCGAGCCCGTGCTCGCGCGCCAGAGCTGCGATCCGGAGCCACTCGGTGATGCCGCCGCAGCGCGTGACGTCCGGCTGGACGAGGTCGACGTGACCCCGCTCGATCAGCTCGCGGAACCCCCAAACGGTGGTGTCCTGCTCGCCGGCGGCGACGCGGATGTCGACCGTGTCGGCGAGCTCCGCGTATGCCTCGTACTCGTCCGGCTCGAAGGGCTCCTCCAGCCAGAAGACGCCGAGCTGCTCGAGCTCGCGGGCGACCGCGATCGCCGTCGTCGCGTCGCCGCTGTAGCCGAACCCGGCGTCGAACAGGATCTCGCCGTCCCCGACCGCCTCCTTCGCGGCAGCCGCGAGGCGCACGTCGTGCTTCGCGTCCTCGCCGAGTGGCCCCCAGCCGAGCTTCACGGCAGTGAAGCCCTCGTCACGGAGCGCGCTCACCCTTTCTGCGGTCTCCTCGGTCGTGTCCGGCATCAGCATCGACGCGTACGCACGGACCCTCTCGTGCTTCGCGCCGCCGAGGAGCTCGTGGACGGGCTTGCCCTCGCTCTTCCCCTTGACGTCCCAGAGCGCGATGTCGATGCCCGAGAGCGCATGGAGCGCGATGCCGCGTCGGCCGATGTAGATCAGCCCGCGGTACATCTTCTGCCACAGGCGCTCGACGTCGCGCGGGTCCTCGCCGACGAGCAGGTCGCGGAGCGAGCCCGCGATCGCATGCGAGCTCGAGCGGTTCACGAGCGCCGCGACGGCCTCGGGCGCGGAGTCGACCTCGCCGATCCCGACGATTCCCTCGTCCGTGTGGATCTTGATCACCAGGTCGTCCTGGCTCCCGTCCGCAATGCCGTCGTCGAGGGCGGGCTGGCGCAGGATGATGGCCTCGACGTCGGTGATCTTCACTGTGCTGTCTCCTCGGGGTCGGACGGTGATTGTCAACTATACGTCGATTGTCTACAATCGCCAACCGGGTGGCGACCACGCCTGTGCACTGCACGATCGACCTCCAGGCCCCCGGCAAGCAGGTGGGGCGCCTCGAGTTGCCGCGGTCGAACAACACGAGCGGCTGGTCGCATCTCTTCGTCCCGATCGTCTCGATCGCCGGCGAGTCGGACGGGCCGACCGCGCTCGTCGTCGGTGGGGTGCACGGCGACGAACCGGAGGGTCAGATCGCGGCGCTCCGGCTCGCGCGCGAGACCGCCCCGGGGGACGTCACCGGCCGGCTCGTCGTCGTGCCCTGCGCCTCGCCCGAGGCCTCGCGCGCGTACACGCGGCTGTGGCCGAACGGCGTCAACTTCAATCGCTCGTTCCCCGGCGATCCGGACGGGCCGGCCGACCGGCAGCTCGCTCACTTCTTTTCCACCGTCCTCTTCCCACTCGCGGACGTCGTCGTCGACATGCACTCGGGCGGACGAAGCGGCCTCTGCCCGCCGTGGTCCGAGATGCACTGGGTCGACGACCCCGCGCAGCGGCGCGCGATGGTCGATGCGATGGTCGCCTGGGGGACGGACCACCACTTCGTCTACATCGACATTGCCGGGACAGGTCTGCTCGTCGGCGAGGCCGAGCGCCAGGGGAAGGTGGTCGTCTCGACCGAGCTCGGCGGGGGAGGGCACGTCACCGCCGCGACACACCGGATCTCGCAGTCCGGGCTGGCCAATGTCCTGCGGCACGTCGGCGTGTTGCGCGGGGAGGCGAGAGCCCGCGAGACGCCCGGGATCATCGGCCGCGCGACGGACGTGGAGAACTACCTCCTTGCTCCCGAGAGCGGCCTCTGGGAGACGTTCGTCGACCTCGGCGAGCGGGTGACCGCCGGTCAGCCCGTCGGTCAGATCCACTTCCTCGAGCGCCCCGACCGCGAGCCGGCCGTCGTGTGTGCCCAGAACGACGGGATCGTGTTCGTCGTCCGCGCGATTGCGACGACCGACCAGGGCGACAACGTCGCCGTGATCGCCCGTGAGGTGACCGTGGAGGAGCTGTACTGACCGATGGAGCCATTCACGGTGGCGGCGACGCAGGTCGAGACCCGCCACCTCGACGTCGACCACAATCTCGAGCTCCACGTACGGCTGATCGAAGAGACCGCAGCTGCGGGCTGCCACCTCGTCGTCTTCCCCGAGGGCTCGGTGACCGGGAGCAACGGCAGCGAGGAGGTCGTCAGGCACGCGGAGCCGAGTGACGGGCGGATCTATCGCACCCTGCAGGCGGAGGCGGCGAGGCACCGCATCGTGGTCTCGTACGGGTTCTGCGAGCTCTACCGTGGCACGCACTACAACACGTCCGCGCTCGTCGGCCCCGACGGGCTGCTCGGCCTCCAGCGGAAGGTGCACGCGTCCTACGACGAGTTCTTCCGCTTTCGGCAGGCGTACGAGTGGGACGTCGCCGACGCGGGGTTCTGCAGGGTCGGCACGGCGATCTGCCACGACAGCGACTTCTTCGAGAGCTGGCGCATCCTCGCGCTCATGGGGGCCGAGGTGATCCTCCTCCCGCACGCCAACCGCACGATGCCCGCCGGCGGCGGCGACCTGACCTTCGACGGGCGAGGCCGCGAGGAGCCGGAGGCCAGCGTGCTCGGCGCTCAGCGCGAGCTGCTCGACGAGCGACCGTGGCCGCCCCGGATCCACGACTTCCTCGCGCGCGACAACGGCGTCTTCGCGGTGTTCTCCGACCAGGTCGGGTTCGACGGGCACTCGAGCCATGTCGGCGGCGCGTACGTCCTCGCGCCGGACGGCTCGATGCTCGCGAAGTCCGAGCCCTCCGTCGGCAGCGGCTGGATCTCGGCCGAGCTCGACCCCGCGCTGCTCGCCCGCGCGCGCGAGAACCCCTGGTTCGCGCTGAAGAAGCGCCGGCCCGAGGCCTACGGGGCCTTGACGGAGCTGCTGTGACCACGACGAGAGGAGCTCGCGCATGACCACGTTCTCGGCAGGGGTGGCCTGCGTCGACATCACGCCGCCGCTCGGGCTCCCGGTGGGCTGCTGGGCGGCGCGACGCTGTCTCGCGCAGGGCGCGCGCGAGCCGCTTGTCGCACAGGCGCTCGTCCTCTCCGACGGCGAGCGCACCGCTGTGCTCGTGACGATGGACCTCGTCTTCGCCGGGCGCGATCTGACGGACGACGTCCGCGCGCGAGTCCGTGAGCTGACGGGGATCCCACCCGAGGCGGTGCTGGTCCATGCGTCGCACAACCACAGCGCGCCGAGCCTTTCCCGCGGCTCCGGCGTCGCCGGCCTCCAGGACGCCGCGGGGTTCGAGGCCTATACCGCGGTCCTCCCGGACCTCGTGTCGGGCGCGGTGTTCGCGGCCCACAGGCGCCTCGCGCCGGCGCGCGTCGGCTCGGCCGTCACCCGTGCGCCGGGGCTCAGCGGCAACCGCGTGCGGCACGAGGCTCCGGTCGACGACTCCCTCGCGGTTCTCCGGGTCGATCGCCCCGACGGCTCCCCGCTCGCGGCAGTCGTCGACTTCACCGCGCACCCGATCACTGTCGGCGGGATCACGACCCAGTGGGACGCGGAGTACCCGGCGCCGCTGCGAGCAGGGGTCGAGCGCGCTCTCCCCGGCGCCGAATGCCTCTTCGTGCAGGGTTGCGCCGGCGACGTCGCGCCTTTCGACGACTGGTGGTTCGGCAACCGGAAGGCGAGCCGGCACTCCTACGAGCGCCGTGACTGGCTGGGTGGGAAGCTCGCCGAGGTCGCGCTCGAGGCACACGCCCGTGCCGAGACCACGGCGGATGCGAGGGTCGCGGCCGACGCGGACCGGCTCGAGCTCCGACGCCGCCGCCACGACTACACGGCCGAGGAGGTCGCCGACGCGACCGCCGAATGGCAGGCCGGACCGCAGCTCGACTGGCCGGAGACATGGTCGGAGGACGTCCATACGATGACCTCGGCCCAGCAGTTCCCCGCGTCGTACATGTGGGGCGCGCTGACGATGTACGCCGACATGCTGGAGCGCGCCGACATTCCGGTGCGCACCGAGATCCAGGCGCTCGCCGTCGGCGACAGCGCGATCGTTGCCAACTCGTTCGAGCTGTTCAACGGCCCGGGCGCGCGGATAAAGGCGCAGAGCCCGTTCGGCACAACGGTCGCCGCTTCGTACACGAACGACTACCTCGGCTACCTCCCGGCCAGCGAGGACCTCGATCTCGTCGCGGGCGTCCCGCTCGACGAGATTCTGAACCAGGACGATTGGCGCTGGGCCTACGGGATCACGAACTCGAACCTCGACCGTGGCGAGGTCGACCGCCTCGTCGAGGCGAGCGGCGAGCTCCTCGGTCGGCTGCGCGACGGCGCCTGAGCGCCGGCGATCGCTGTCGCGTAGAACCTGACCGGTGCGTTCGCCGCCGGAGCTCGTCGGTCCCCGCTGGGTGCGTCTCGTCGCCCTCGTGCTCGGGCTCGCCGTCTTCGCCGCCGGGATCGTCCTCCTGCTCGAGTCCGACCTCGGGCTCTCGCCCTGGGACGTGCTCCACCAGGGCATCGCCGAGCACACGCCGCTCACGTTCGGCACGGCGCACATGACCGTCAGCGTCGTCGTCCTCGGCATATCCGCGGCGCTCGGAGCGAAGCTCGGTATCGGGACGGTCGCCAACGCGCTGCTGGTCGGCTTCTTCGTCGTGCTGATGACGCTCCCGGACGCCGTCACGTCGCTGTCGGAGCACGGGCTCACCGTGCGCGTCGGTTTCATGGCGAGCGGGCTCGCGCTCATCGGTGTCGGCACCGCGGTCTACCTCGGCGCAGGGTTCGGCCCCGGCCCCCGCGACTCCCTGATGGTGATCGGCGCGACGCGGACGTCGTTGCGGATCGGCGTCGTCCGGGCGTCGATCGAGGCGCTCGCCCTCGCCTTGGGGTGGGCGCTCGGCGGCACGGTCGGCGTCGGGACGGTCGCCTTCGTGTTGCTGATCGGGCCGACCGTCGAAGCGTCGTTCTGGCTGTTCGAGCGCGCCGTGCCGACGCGCGACCGCGATCCCCGGGACGGTCTCGACGCGATCGGTCGTTATCCTGCGACGAGCCCGGAGAAGTGGCCGAGTGGCTGAAGGCGGCGCCCTGCTAAGGCGTTAGGTGGGGAAATCCCTGCCTCGAGGGTTCGAATCCCTCCTTCTCCGTTCCACCGCGAGCCCGTCGCGTGCGGCGTGGGTACCCTTACGCGGCTCGGAGGGGTGCCGGAGCGGTCGAACGGGGCGGTCTCGAAAACCGTTAAGGGTGCAAGCTCTTCGAGGGTTCAAATCCCTCCCCCTCCGCTGAACCGCCTCTCGGCCTCGGGCGTCAGTCGTGAACGCGGGCGATCAGGTCGTCCCGCTTCACGACCTTGACCTCGATGCCGCCGAGGCGGACCTCGTAGCCCGCATCGCGGGGGTAGAGAACCTTGTCACCCGGCTCGACGCCGGTCACGTCGCTACCGATCGCGGTGACGATCCCGGTGCGGCAGGCAGCCGCGGCCGCCGCGGACGCGGGCAGGATCAACCCGGCGCGTGTCTCGGTCTCGTCCGAGGTCGGCTGGATGACGAGGTACTCGTCGAGCGGCTCGAGTGTGACGTCGACGCGGCTCGGGTCCTGCACCATGGGCTCACGATACCGTGGTGTCGAGGCTCGAAACGCAGCGACGCGGCTGAAGGCGCGCAGTCGGACACCTGTCGCCTGCGGCGGCGAAGCCGACGCCTTTCAGGGATGTGCCCCGCCGAAGCCCGGGGATCGAGCCGCGGGCTCGCTCTGCGGAATCCCGCGTGGCGGGCGAGCTACAGCCTCCCGGCGGCGACGATCCGCTGCAGGAACTGCTTCGTGCGCTCCTCGCGCGGCGCCTCGAAGAGCTGCTCGGGGCGGCCTTCCTCGAGGATCCGCCCGGCGTCGAGGAAGCACACCCGGTGGGCGACGTCCCGGGCGAAGCCCATCTCGTGCGTCGCGATCAGCATGGTCATCCCACCGGCGGCGAGCTCGCGGATCACGTCGAGCACCTCGGCGACGAGCTCCGGGTCGAGCGCGCTCGTGATCTCGTCGAGGAGCAAGAGTCGCGGCTCCATCGCGAGCGCGCGCACGATCGCGACGCGCTGCTGCTGGCCGCCCGAGAGCCGGTCGGGGTACTCGTCGCGCTTGTCGGCGAGCCCGAACCGATCGAGGAGCCGCGTCGCGACCTCGTCGGCCTCCCTGCGGGAGAGGCCGCGCGCCTTGCGCGGCGCGAGCGTCACGTTCTCGCGCACGGTCATGTGCGGGAAGAGGTTGAAGGACTGGAACACGATGCCGATCCCGCGACGGACGCGGTTGACGTCGACGCCGCGCGTGGTGATCTCCTGGCCGCCGACGACGATGCGGCCGGCGTCGATCGGCTCGAGCAGGTTGACGCAGCGCAGGAGCGTCGACTTCCCCGAGCCGGAGGCGCCGATCAGGCAGACGACCTCGTGCTCGGCGAGCACCAGGTCGATCCCCCGGAGCACCTCGAGCTTGCCGAACGCCTTGCGGACGTCCTCGACACGCAGCGCCTCCGCCGTCATGCGAGCCTCCCGGCCTGCTGCCGCCTGCGGTCGCGGGCCACGAGCCAGTCGGTGAACCGCGCGAGCGGGATCGTGATCGCGACGAACAGCGTCGCGGCGACGAGGTAGTACGTCCCGTTGAAGGTCGCCGCCTGGTCGATCTGCGACTGGCGGAACGCCTCGACGACGCCGAGCGCGCCGACGAGCGCCGTGTCCTTCTGGAGCCCGATGAAGTCGTTGAGCAGCGGCGGGATCACGCGGCGCACGGCCTGCGGGAGGACGACGTGCCGGAGCGATTGTGAGTGCGTGAGGCCGAGCGAGCGCGCGGCCGCCGCCTGGGAGGGGTGCACCGACTCGATGCCGGCGCGGTACACCTCGGAGACGTACGCCGTGTAGACGAGCACGAGCGCGACGACCGCCCAGAAGAACTGCGAGTCGGGAATCCACTCGAGCCCGAGTGCGGGCATGCCGAACCCGAGCATGAAGATGACGAGGATCGTCGGAATCCCGCGGAAGAGGTCGGCGTAGACGATCGCGAGCGCGCGGATCGGGAAGAACACGGGGCCGGGGAGGCTCCGGAGCACGGCCAGCAGCAGGGCGGCCGGGAGAATGATCACCTCGGCGATGCAGAACAGCTTCACGTTCACCCAGAACGCGTCGAGGATCTCCGGGAACGACTCCTTGTAGTAGCCCCAGTCGAAGAAGTACGCCTTGAAGGCCGGCCAGCCGGGTGAGCGCGCCACCACGACGACGATCGCCGTGGCGACGACGAGCGTGGAAAGGACGGCGATGGCGACCGTCCGCGACTCGCTCGAGCCGCGGACGGTCCCGCCGAGGATCCGGGAGCTCCGGTTCGCGTCCAGACGCGGTTACTTGATGTCCGGCGCGCCGGCGCGCGCCAGATACGTGTTCTGCAGCTTCTTGATCGTCCCGTTGGCCCACAGGCGGCCGAGCGCCTTGTTCACGCACCCGCGGAGCGAGTTGCCCTTCTGGAACACCATCCCGAAGCGCTCTTTCGTCCCCCTGGTCGGCAGCTTGCCGACGATCACGCCGTCGTCGACCTGCACGGCGGTGACGTAGAAGGCGGTCGGCAGGTCGACGACGATCCCGTCGATCTGGCCGTTCTTGAGCGCCTGCACCGCGGCGTCGTTCGTGTCGTAGACGAGCGGCTTCGACGAGGGCTTGATGTACTTCGTGATGTACGTGTAGCTCGTCGTCCCGACCTGCGCAGCGAGCTTGTAGGGCCGCAGCGCGGAGATCGACTTGGCCCTCGCGATCGGCGTGCCCTTTCGGCCGACCACGGCCTGGTTCACGAAGTAGTACGAGTTCGAGAAGTCGACCGCCCGCGCGCGCTCGGGCGAGTAGGAGACCTGGGTGATGTAGAAGTCGAAGGGCTTCTTGCCGGGCCGGAACGAGTTGGTGAACGGGACGACGGTCCACTTCACCTTGCCCTTGGCAAAGCCGAGTTGCTTCGCGACGGCGTAGGCGACCGCGGACTCGTAGCCCTTACCGCTGTAGGGGTCGGAGACCTTCCACGGCTTCGTCTTCTCTGCGCCACCGAACCACGGCGGGAACGCCGGGTTGTCGGCGCCGATCGTGAGCACGCCGTCCTCGACGAGGTTCAGCGAGCCGGCGGCGCAGCCAGGGATCGCTGCCGCCGAGGCGCCCGCGGTGCTCGCGCCGGTGGCGGTCGTGACGGCGGCCAGCGCCGCGGCGGTCGCCGCGACGAGACTCGCGATGAGCGTTTTCCGCATGGATCGTCTCCTCCGAAGGGTTGGGCCCGCGGCGCGAGGCTAGCACAGGGATCCTCGATGCTTCACTTTGGAAAGTGATGCGTGGCGCCCGAGGCTGGAAGCGGGGTCAGTCCCCTGCCGGGACTGACCCCAAGAGTCCCGCGAGCGTGGGGTCGTCCGGCTCGAGCGGAGGACGCACCTCGCGCCACGTGCACTGCTCGGGCTCCTTGTCGGGGCGCAGTCGCAGGAGCTTCGTCCCGTGACGGAAGCGGCGGCCCTGCACCTTGTCGTAGCGCACCTCGACGACGAGCTCCGGGCGGACCGCGGCCTCCTCGAGCTCGCCGCCGCCCCAGCGGTTCGGCTCCGAGAAGCGCCGCTCCGGGGCATCGCGGAGGAGCGGCAACACGGCAGCGGCGATCTCGTCGTGGCGGGTCGGGGCGACGGCGGCCGAGCCGACGTAGTCGAGGTGGCCGTCGTCGTCGTAGAGGCCGAGGAGGAGCGTCGCGATCCGCCGCTCGCCGTCCGCCTTCCACCGAACGCCGGCGACGACGCAGTCGGCCGTCTTCTCCGGCTTGACCTTCACCACCGCCGTCCGCTCACCCGCGCGGTAGGGCGCGTCGCGCCGCTTCGCGATCACGCCGTCGAGCCCGATCGCCTCGAACGAGTCGAGCCACTCGAGCGCGTCGTCGCGGTCGCGCGTGGCGGGGGAGAGGACGAAGCCGGCGGCGAGCTCCTCGAGCGTCGCGCGGCGTTCGGCGAGCGGCGCTGGCCAGTGCTCCTCGCCGTCCCACACGAGGACATCGAAGGCGACGAAGGTCGCGGGGATCTCCGCTGCGAGCTTGCGCACGCGGCTCTCTGCCGGATGGAGCCGGGTCTGCATCGAGTCGAAGTCGAGGATCCCGTCGCGGACGATCACGATCTCGCCGTCGAGACACGACCGTGGTGGGAGAAGGTCGCCGAGGGCCTCGAGCTCCGGGAAGTAGCGGAGCAGGGGACGCGCGTTCCGCGACCAGAGCCGCAGGGCGCCCGAGGCGTTCTCGAGCAGGCCGCGGAAGCCGTCCCACTTCGGCTCGTACTGCCACTCGTCCCCCTCGGGCAGGTCACGGACGAGCTCCGCCTCCATGGGCGGGAACGGGATCGCTGCGTCGAGGTCGGCCGGCCTCTCGACCGGCTCGTTCGTGCGGTTGCGGCGGGGGCGCGGCACGGCCACACCGTACCGCCGAGTAGTCTCCGCATCCCATGCGACGGGTGGTGATCACGGGGCTCGGGGCGGTGACGCCCATCGGGCTCGACGCGCCGTCCACCTGGGATGCCGCCGTTTCCGGTCGCAGCGGCGTCGGCTGGATCGAGGCCTTCGACGCGTCGGAGTACCCGGTGCGGATCGCGGCGGAGGTAACCGGCTTCGACATCGGCGATCTCGTCCCGGCGAAGGAGGCTCGGCGCATGGACCGGAACGTCCTGCTCGCGGTCGCAGCGGCGCAGGAGGCGTGGGACGACGCGGGTCTGCAGGACGTCGACCGCGCACGGGCCGGGATCCTCGTCGGCTCGGCGATCGGCGGGATCGCGACGATCGCCGAGCAGCAGACGGTCTTCGCCGAGCGGGGGCCCGACCGCGTGTCGCCGTTCTTCATCCCATCGGTGCTCGTGGACACCGCGAGCGGCCAGATCGCGATCCAGCTCGGCCTCCGCGGGCAGAACTTCGCCCCGGTCTCGGCGTGCGCCACGGGCTCGACCGCGATCGGCGAGGCGGCCGCGTCGATCCGCCGCGGCCAGGCGGACGTGATCCTCGCAGGCGGCACCGAGGCGCCGATCACGCCGCTGATCCTCGCGGGCTTCTGCGCGATGCGCGGCCTCGTCGCCGAGGAGGAGGACCCGACGCGGGCCTCGCGACCCTTCGACGCCACGCGCGCGGGCTTCGTGATGGGCGAGGGAGCCTGCATCCTCGTGCTCGAGGAGCTCGAGGCCGCCCGCGCCCGCGGCGCGACGATCTACGCCGAGGTGGTCGGCTACGGCGCCTCGAACGACGCGCACCATCTCGCCCAGCCGGAGCCCGAGGCGACGGGCGTGGCGGCGATGATCTCCTCCGCACTCGAGGTCGCGGGGATCGCGCCCGAGCGGGTCGGATACGTCAACGCGCACGGAACCTCGACCCCGCTCGGCGACCTCGCCGAGACCCGCGCGCTGAAGCAGGTCTTCGGCGACCACGCCTACCGGCTCGCGGTGTCCTCGACGAAGTCGGTGACGGGCCACTGCTTCGGCTCGGCCGGCGCCGTCGAAGCGATGATGTGCGCTCTTGCGCTCCGCAACGGCGTTCTGCCGCCGACCATCAACTACCGGAACCCGGACCCGGAATGCGATCTCGACTATGTCCCGAACGAGGCGCGCCGCGCGGAGGTCGACGTCGCGCTCTCGAACGCGATGGGCCTCGGCGGGCACAACGCGTGCGTGCTGCTCGGGCGCGTGGAGTAGCGCCGAGCGCTCGGGGTTTTCAGATTGCAGGTCGCCACTAGGATGAGGCCATGCGAGTACTGCTGACGGGGAGCAGCGGGTACGTCGGCGCGGTCACGCGGACCGTGCTGGCCGACGCCGGTCACGAGGTCGTCGGCCTCGATACCGCCCTCTACGAAGGATGCGACCTCGGGGCCGCGCCTCCGCCGCCGGAGCTCCGGGTCGACGTGCGGGATCTCCGGGAGGAGAACCTCGAAGGCTTCGACGCGGTCGTCCACCTCGCCGCGCTGTCCAACGACCCCATCGGAGAGCTGGACGAGGCTTTGACCTACGCGATCAATCACGAGGCAACTGCCCGAATCGCGGAACTTGCTCGGGCCCGCGGTGTCGAGCGGTTCGTCTTCGCCTCGTCGTGCAGCATGTACGGCGCGTCCGGCTCGTCGCTCCCGGTCGACGAGCGGGCGCCGCTCGCACCGCTCACGGCCTACGCGGAATCCAAGGTTCGCAGCGAGCGCTCGCTGGCCGCGCTGGCGAGCGACGGGTTCTCGCCGGTTTCGCTTCGGTTCGCGACGGCCTACGGTGCCTCGCCTCGCCTCCGCCTCGACATCGTCCTCAACAACCTCGTCGGCTGGGCGTTGACCACCGGGGCGGTGCGCCTTCAGAGCGACGGCACCGCCTGGCGGCCGCTGATCCACGTCCAGGACATGGCAGGTGCGATTGCCGCCGCGCTCGCGGCGCCGCGGGAGCGCATCCATGCGCAGGCGTTCAACGCCGGTTCGTCGACCGCGAACTACGTCGTCCGTGATCTCGCGCTCATGGTTGCCGAAGCCGTGACGGGCGTCGAGGTCGAGTTCGCCGAGGGCGCAGGCGCCGATCCCCGCAGCTATCGCGTCGACTTCTCGAAGATCGCGGAGACGCTGGAGACGTTCCGTCCGACGTGGGACGCGCAGCGCGGCGCCCGCGAGCTCGTCGACGCGTATCGCGCGTTCGGGATGGATGCAGACATGTTCCTCGGAGACCGGTTCGTACGGCTCTCACGCATCAAGACCCTCCTCGAGGAGGGCAGGCTCGACAGCGACCTGCGCTGGCGGGCAGCCGTCGCCGCCCGATCGTGAGCGGAGAGAGGGGAAGGACGTGATCTTCACGGAGACGGAATTACGCGGTGCGTTCGTGATCGACCTCGAGCGCAGAGAGGATTCCCGTGGCTACTTCGCACGTGCGTTCTGTCAGCACGAGCTCGCAGACCATGGTCTGAAGCCGGTGATCGCGCAGGCGAACGTCGCGTTCAACAACGTGGCCGGGACGCTTCGCGGCATGCACTTCCAGTACCCGCCGAAGGCCGAGACGAAGATCGTCCGTTGCACCCGCGGCGAGATCCTCGACATCATCGTCGACCTGCGCCCCGAGAGCCCGACCTACCTTCAGAGCGTTGCGGTCGAGTTGAACGAGGAAAACGGTCGGGCCCTGTACGTCCCCGAGAGATTCGCGCACGGCTACCAGACGCTCGTCGACAGGACAGAGACGAGCTACCAGGTCGGAGAGTTCTACGCGCCGGAGACCGAGGGCGGCCTCGCCTACGACGATCCCCGCCTCGGCCTCGAGTGGCCCCTTCCGGTTGCCTCGATCTCGGAGAAGGATGCGCAGTGGGAGCCGCTCGACGTCGTCGAGCCCGAGCTTCGGCGGCGAATGGCCGTCGCTGCGAAGGAGGTGAGCGCGTGATCATCGTCGACAACGCGCTTCGCGCCCGCGAAGCCCAGGGAAAGCCGATTCGCGTGGCGATGGTCGGCGCCGGCTTCATGGGCCAGGGGCTGACGAACCAGATCGTCAACAGCGTGCCCGGCATGCGCATGGTCGCCGTCTCCAACCGCAACCCTGACCGGGCGAGGAACGTGTTCGAGTACGCCGGCGTCGAGCCGGTGCGGGTGGACGACGAGACCGCGCTCGAGGACGCAATCCGAGCCGGCCGCCCTGCGTACACCGCCGACCCGTTCCTCCTCTGCCGCAGCGGGCAGGTGGATGTCGTCTGCGAGGTGACAGGGGACGTCGAGTACGCCACGCCCGTGATCCTGGAGGCGTTCTCCCACGGGAAGGACGTCGTGTTGATGAACGCTGAGATCGACGCGACGATCGGGCCGATCCTCCAGGTCTACGCCGACCGGCACGGTGTCGTCCTGTCCGCGTGCGACGGCGACGAGCCGGGCGTCCAGATGAACCTGTATCGGTGGGTCAAGGGCCTCGGTCTCGAGCCGAGGGTGATGGGGAACGTCAAGGGCCTCCAGGACCCCTACCGCAACCCGACCACCCAGCAAGGGTTCGCCGAGCAGTGGGGCCAGAGCGCCTCGATGGTCACCTCGTTCGCGGACGGGTCGAAGATCTCGTTCGAGCAGGCGATCGTGGCGAACGCGACCGGCTTCACCGTCCTCGAGCGGGGCATGTCGCGCGGCAAGGAGTACCGCGGCGACGTGATGGAGATCGGCTCCCTCTACGACGTCGACCGGCTGCGCGAGCTCGGTGGCGTGGTGGACTACGTGGTGGGCACGCCGCTGACCAAGGTCTATTGCCTCGCCGAGCACTCGGACCCCAAGCAGCAGCACTACCTCGAGCTCTACAAGCTCGGCAAGGGCCCGCTCTACTCCTTCTTCATCCCGTACCACCTGGTGCACTTCGAGGTCCCATTCGCAATCGCTCGCGTCGCGCTCTTCAGGGATTCGCTGGCGAAACCGCTTGCGGGGCCGACGGTGGAGGTCTGTGCCGTTGCGAAGCGCGACCTCCAGGCCGGCGAGACGCTCGACAACTACGGGATGTATATGACGTACGGCGAAGCGGCGTCGACCGCGGAGATGTCCGAGCGCCGGTACCTGCCCGAAGGCCTCGCCGTTGGGTGCACGCTCCGGCGCGACGTTCGACAGGACGAGCCGCTGACGTACGACGACGTCGATCTACCCGCCGGCAGGATCGCCGATCGTCTGCGTGCGGAGCAGTTGGAGCGGTTCAAGGGCGAGGGGTGGCTGGGCGACCTCCTCGAAGGAGCGCACGATCGGGTGACAGGTCGCGCATGAAGGTCGTGATCTTCTGCGGCGGGCTCGGTGTGCGGATGGGGGAGGAGACCCAGAGGACGCCCAAGCCGATGATCCGTATCGGGAACCGGCCGATCCTCTGGCACATCATGCGGTACTACGCCGCATTCGGGCACACCGAGTTCATCCTTTGCCTGGGCTACAAGGGAGACGTGATCAAGGAGTACTTCCTCACCTACAACGAGGCGCTCTTCAACGACTTCGTCCTCGACGGCTACGGCGCGGACGCCCAAGTCGAGATCCTCAACCGCGACGTGAGCTCGTGGCGCATCACGTTCGCCGACACCGGGATGCAGTCCACGATCGGCGAGCGGCTCAAGGCGGTCGAGCCGCACCTCGGTGACGACGAGATGTTCCTCGCAACATACGGCGACGGGCTCTCGGACGTTTCGATTCCGGATCTCGTCGAGACGTTCGAGGCGTCCGGGAAGCTGGTGATGTTCGCCCATGTCCGCCCGCACTTCCACGCGCACATCGTGGAGGCGGACGCGACCGGAACGGTACGCGACGTGCGTCCCATGAACACCTCGGGCGTGCGGATCAACGGCGGCTTCTTCGTCATGCGCCGGGAGGCGCTCGACTGGATCGAGCCCGGCGACGAATTCGTCGAGGAGACCTTCCAGAAGCTGATCCCACGCGGCGAGGTCGGCGTGTACGTCCACGACGGATTCTTCGGGCCGATGGACACGATCAAGGACCGCCAGTGGCTCGAAGGCCTGCTCGAATCCGGGCGCGCGCCGTGGCTGACCGTCGCGGCCGGAACCGATAGTCCCGTCACCTGATGCGGCAGCTCGGCTGGTTCGGGGCGGAGCCCCTCGGGAGCGTGCTCGCGATCGGCGCGCACTCCGACGATCTCGAGATCGGCTGCGGCGGAACGTTGCTCACTCTCACACGCGCATGGCCCGGGGTGCACGTCCACTGGCTCGTGCTCGCGGCGCACGGATCGCGGGTCGAGGAAGCGCAAAGCAGTGCCGAGGCCTTCCTCTCGCACGTCTCGAACCCGACGATCGAGGTTCTCTCGTTCCGGGACGGATACCTCCCGCACGAGAGCAGTGGGGTGAAGGACGTCTTCGAGGGCCTGAAACCGCGGATCGATCCGGAGCTCGTGCTCACGCATACGCGTGGGGACCTCCATCAGGATCACCGCCTCGTCTGCGAGTTGACGTGGAACACCTTCCGCGACCATCTGATCCTCGAGTACGAGATCCCCAAGTACGACGGTGACCTCGGCCGGCCGGACGCCTTCGTGGCCCTGAGCGAGGAGATCGTGGAGGAGAAGCTCACCCTGCTCGAGCGGCACTTCTCGACGCAGCGCTCGAAGGACTGGTTCGACGGGGACGTGTTTCGAGGGCTGATGCGCCTCCGCGGCATGGAGTGTCGCTCGCCGAGTGGGTATGCCGAGGCCTTCACAGCGCGCAAAGTGCTGTATTCCTTGTTGCCGGGTTAGCTCGGAGGGGTTGTGCACGGAAGTGCGACTTACTAGCCTCTGACAGGGGAAAGCGGCGAATGTGCATCGGCGCGCGGATGCACGGAGGGGAAGAGGTGGGCGCAGCCGTGCTCGCACAAACGAGGTACCGCAGTGCCGGCCGCTACGTCGGCTACGCCGTCGTCGCGCTCGTGGCGTTCGGCTTCCTCGCGGCGCCTGCACGAAACGCCCAGCCCGGCGACCTCGTGGCGGCGTACGCGTTCGACGAAGGGTCGGGCACGTCGGTCACGGATCTCTCCGGAAACGGAAACACCGGCGCCCTCGACGGAGCATCCTGGACGTCGGCCGGGAAGTTCGGCGGGGCGTTGTCGTTCAACGGCTCGAGCTCCCGTGTGCGCGTCCCGGATGCCGCCTCGCTGGACCTGACATCGGCCGTGACGCTCGAGGCGTGGGTGTACCCCGCCGCGGCGCAGACGGGTTGGCGCACGGTCGTGCAGAAGGAGGCGGATTCGTATCTCCTCTCGGCGAGCAGCCACGTGGGAGGCTTGCGACCTGCCGCAGGCGTGCAGGTCGGTGGATCGGTTCCGAACGCGTTCGGGCCAAGTGCGCTTCCGGTGGGCGCTTGGTCTCACCTGGCTCTGACGTATGACGGTACGTCGCTGCGGTTGTACGTGAACGGTGTGCAGGCCGCGAGCACGCCGGTGTCCGGCCCGATCTCGCCGACGGCGAATCCGCTCTGGATCGGCGGAAACAGCCCCTACGGCGAGTACTTCAACGGGCGGATCGATGAGGTGCGGGTGTATCGGGTGGCGTTGTCGCAGGCGGAGATTCAGGCGGATATGGCGGCGCCGTTGGGTGGGCCGCCGGATACGACGGTGCCGTCTGGGGTGTCGGGGTTGGCGGCGAGTGCGGTGAGTTCG
>NZ_DATMBZ010000160.1:0-11632 GCF_035558935.1 Gaiella sp.
GCGTCCTCCCCGGGATCGTCGGCTCGTTGCAGGCGAGCGAAGTGCTGAAGCTGGCGCTCGGCGTCGGCGAGTCGCTCGCCGGGCGGCTGCTCCTCTTCGACGCGCTCCACACGACCTTCGACGAGGTCACGATCCGCCGCAACCCCGAGTGCCCGGTCTGCGGCGACCACCCGACGATCACCGAGTACATCGACTACGTCGAGTTCTGTCAGGGAGCAGCGGTGCACGCGTCGTGACCGTCGTCCGGATCCCCCCCACGCTTCGCAACGAGGTCGGCGGCGCACGCCAGGTCGAGGCCGACGGCACCACGGTGCGCGAGGTGCTCGACGACCTCGTCGAGCGTCATCCGGCGCTGGGGGAGCAGATCCTCGCCGACGGCGGCATCGCCCCCTTCGTCAACGTCTACCTCGGCGGTGAGGACGTCCGGACGCTCGACGGCCTCGACACCGCGGTTCCCGACGGCGAGACGGTGATCCTGTTGCCTGCGATGGCCGGTGGCTCGTCGCAGCCCTGGTCGCCGCCCGTGGCGACGAGCCTGCTCGACCTCGTCGGCTCGACGCCGCTCGTCGAGCTGCCGCGGCTCTCGCCGAAGGCCGGTGTGCGGCTCTACGCGAAGCTCGAGGGACAGAATCCGACCGGCTCGATCAAGGACCGCGTCGCCAAGGCGATGATCGAGGCGGCCGAGGCCTCCGGCGAGCTCGAGCCGGGGCGCGCGCTGCTCGAGCCGACCTCGGGGAACACCGGCATCTCGCTCGCCCTCGTCGCGTCGCTCAAGGGCTATCCGCTGACCTGCGTGATGCCCGAGAACGCGACCGAGGAGCGCAAGCGGTTGCTGCGCCTCTACGGCGCCGACATCGTCTTCTCGCCGGCGGACGAGGGATCGAACGGCGCGGTCCGCCTCGCACTGCAGATGGCCGAGGACGACCCGAAGTGGTTCGTGCCGTTCCAGTACGCGAACGCGGCGAACCCGCGCGCGCATTACGAGGGCACGGGCGCCGAGATCGCCGCTGCGCTCGACCGCGTCGACGTGGTGGTCGCCGGGCTCGGCACGGGCGGGACCCTGATGGGCGTGGGCGAGCGGCTCCGGGAGACGTTCCCCGACGTCGTCGTCGCCGCGGCCGAGCCGCTGCCGGGCGACCCGGTGATGGGCCTGCGCTCGCTCGACGACGGCTACGTGCCGCCGATCCTCGACGTGTCCCGCCTCGATCGCAAGCTTCTCGTCTCGAACGAGGAGGCGGTGGCGGCGGTGCGCGAGCTCCTTCGGCGGGAGGG
Organism: Gaiella sp.; assembly: GCF_035558935.1. Classification (GTDB taxonomy): domain Bacteria; phylum Actinomycetota; class Thermoleophilia; order Gaiellales; family Gaiellaceae; genus Gaiella. The sequence goes on from NZ_DATMBZ010000160.1 coordinate 1,273, forward strand.
CATCCTCGGCGGCGTGTCCGCGGGGGCGGTGATCCACGTCGCCCTGAGGCTGGCCGACGAGCTCGACGAGGGTGTCGTCGTCGCAATCCTCGCCGACGGCGGCTGGAAGTACCTGAGCGCCGACTTCTGGGAGGTCGCCGCCGACGACGTGGGCGAGTCGATGGAGTCCACCGTCTGGTGGTGATCCCCGCCGCCGTGCGGGCGTCGATCGCCGAGCACGCGCGCACGGAGCTCCCGAACGAAGCCTGCGGCCTCCTGCTCCTCGAGGGGGACGAGGCGGTCGAGTACGTCCCGGCCGAGAACGCGTCGCCGTCGCCGTACTACTTCGAGCTCCGGCTCGACCCGCTCGTCTGGGCCGATCTCGGCGACCGCGACCTCGAGCAGGCGATCGTCCACTCGCACGTCTCGTCGGAGCCGCGGCCGTCGCGCACCGACGTCGAGCGTATCGGCCTCTGGCGCGACCGGCCGTACGTCATCTACTCGGTGCGGCTCGACGAGCTGGCGGCCTGGCGGATCGGCGACAGCGTGGTGGGCATCCCGCTCGCGCAGGACGCCCACGAGGCCTGATAGCGGTCAGCTGACCTTGAACGAGCCCTTCATCACGCTCGCGTGGGGGTCGCAGACGAACTTGTAGGTGCCCTTCTTCAGCGTGACCGTGAAGGTCTTCGTCCCGGTGCCCGACACGCTCGTCTTCACGTTCACCCCGGGGCCCGTGAGATGGAAGTTGTGGATCGAGGCCTTGTCGGCCACGACGAGCTTGATCTTGCCGGCCTTGGTCGGCTTCTTCGTCAGCTTGATCGTGAAGCCAGGCCCGACGGTGCCGTTGTAGGTCGGCGTCGCGGCGCTCGCCGGTAGGGCGACCGCGAGCGCGGCGAGAACCGTGGGAGCGAGGACGAGTGCGCGTTTCATGCGTCTCCTTCGTCGAGTGGGATACGGGTGATACGGGACGTGGCGCCGGTCGGATTCCCTCCTCGCCGCGAGTCCCGCCCGGATATGGTCGCGCGGATGATCGCCGACGGCCACGTCGACCTGCTGATGGAGGTCGCCTACCGTGAGCGCCGCCTCGGCGAGACGAACGTGTTCGCCGAGACGTGGTTGCCGCTGCTCGAGCGCGGCGGGGTCGGGCTCCAGGTCTGCCCGATCTACGTCGACGTCACCGTCCAGCCGGAAGGCTCGCTCCGCGAGGCGCTCTCGATGGCGGCCTCGTTCCAGCGGGCCCTCCGCGAGAACGACGACCGTCTCGTCCAGGTGACGCGCGCGAGTGACCTCGACGCCGTCGAGTCGGGCGAGCGCATCGGCCTGTTGCTCTCGCTCGAGGGAGTGGAGTGCTTCGGCGTCGAGACGTGGCCGGCCGACGTCTTCCATGCGCTCGGCGTGCGGATGGCCGGGTTGACGTGGAACCGCCGGAACGCCTTCGCCGACGGCGCGGCAGAAGACGGTGGCGGGCTCTCGCGCCTCGGTCGCGAGCTCGTCGACCACCTCGTCGCGCTCGGCGTGATCCTCGACCTCGCGCACGCGTCGCACGGTCTGTTCGCCGAGCTCCTCGATCGCGCGGCGGGCGCGCCGATCCTCTGCTCGCACGGCGGCTGCCGCTCGGTCCACGAGACGCCCCGGAACCTCGACGACGACCAGCTCCGCGCCCTGGCCGACGCCGACGGCGTCTTCGGGCTGATGCTTCACCCGATCGCGATCGGGCCGGAGCGGCGGACGATCGACGGCGTGATCGACCACCTGGAGCACGCTGCGTCGGTGATGGGCATCGAGCGCGTCTGTCTCGGCGGCGACTTCACGCGACGGCTCTGGCAGGCGATGCCGCCTCCGCCCGAGCCGAAGGACGGCCTCATGCCGCCCGGGCTCACCCCCGGCCTGGGGATCGAGGGGCTCGCCGGCCCGGAGGAGTACCCCGCGCTCGTCGAGGGCCTCGAACGCCGCGGCTGGGCGGCTGCCGACGTCGCGTCGGTGACGTCCGGGAATCTGCTCCGCTTCCTCCGCGCGTCGCTCGGCTGATCCGGCGTCAGAGCGCGGCAGCGGCGTGCTCGGCGGCGGAGCGGTAGAGCGCGTCGATCACGCGCGCCTGTGCCACCGCATCGGCGCGGCCGAGAAGCGCGGGCTCACGTCCCTCGATCGCGTCGGCGAAGTTCTCCAGCTGAAGGGTGTACGAGTTCGCCTCGTCGACCGCGACCACGTCGGAGACGCCGTCGCGCTCGAGCACGAGGTCGCCGCCCCAGTCGACGCGCCACGGCGCAAACGCCCGCAGAACGCCGCCGTCCCCGACGACCTCGAGCGACTGGCGCTCGGGGGCCAGGAACGACGCCTCGATCTGCGCGACGGCGTCGTCCGGGAAGCGCAGCGTCCCGTAGAGGGCCATGTCGACGCCCGTCTCGCCGACGACCTGCTCGGCGAGCACCGACACCGGATCGCCCGCGACGAGGCGTGAGCCGCTGACGCAGTAGCAGCCCACGTCCATCAGCGCGCCGCCGTCGAGCTCCGGGAGCGCCCGCACGTTCGTGAGGTCGGCGAGCGGGAACGAGAAGACGGCCTTGACCGCCAGGACGCGCCCGACGGCGCCATCCCGGACGAGCCGCTCGATCGTGGCGGTCTGCGGATGGTGGCGGTACATGAAGGCCTCCATCAGCACGAGACCGGCCGCCTCCGCTGCGTCGAACGCCTCCACCGCCTCGGCGGGGTGCCGCGTGTACGGCTTCTCGCAGAGGACGTGCTTCCCGGCCGCGAGCGCCCGCATCGTCCACTCGTGGTGCATGCCGTTCGGCAGCGAGATGTAGACGGCGTCCACGTCCGTGTCCTCGAGCAGCGCCTCGTAGGAGCCGTGTGCCTTCGCGATCCCGTGCTCGCCCGCGTACGTCTGCGCCTTTGCCCCGTCACGGCTTCCGACGGCGACGACGTCGACCTGGCCCGCGCCACGGGCCCCGACGAGGATCTGCCGGTTGATGTTCGCGGTCGAGAGGAGACCGAGCCTCATCGTCGGAGCCTAACCTCGCGCAGCGCCGGATAGAGGGCCTGGTAGCCCGCGTGCAGCTCGGCGTAGAGAGCGAGCTGCGACGGATCGGGCTCGATCGTGTCGCCGATTCGGACACAACGCTCGACCGCGTCCGCGACGTCCGCGAAGATGCCGCCCGCGACGCCGCCGAGCAGCGCCGCCCCGAGGGCGGATCCCTCCTCGGAGTCGGTCAGCTCGAGCGGCAGCCCGAGCACCGAGGCGACGATCCCGAGCCAGCGCCGGCTCCTGGCGCCGCCACCGGATGCGCGGGCGACGCGCGTCTCGACGCCGAGCTCGCGGAGCAGGTCGAGGGAATCCCGCAGGCCGAAGGCGACGCCCTCGAGGACCGCCCGCACGAGCGCCCCCCGGTCGTGGCGGAGCTCGAGCCCGACGAACGCACCCCTGGCCTCGGGATCGGCGTGGGGCGTCCGCTCGCCGGCGAGGTACGGGAGGAAAAGCAGGCCGTCGGCGCCCGGCTTCCAGGCGTCCGCCTCCTCGACCAGCCTGTCGAACGGGACGTCCGGCGCGACGAGATCGTGGAGCCAGCGCAGCGACCCCGCTGCCGACAGCATCACCCCCATCACCTGCCAGGTACGCGGGACGGCGTGGCAGAAGGCGTGGACGCGCGCCTCGGCGTCGTGCGCGTAGGCGGGCAACGGCGCCAGGACGACGCCCGACGTCCCGAGCACGACGGAGAGCCTGCCCGGGGCGGTCGCACCGACACCGACCGCCGCCGCGGGCTGGTCGCCCGCTCCGGCGGCGACGGGCGTTCCAGGTGACACCGTGTCACGTGCACAGGTCTCACCCGCGCGCTCGGGTGACTCGAGGACGGGCGGGAGCCAGTGACGCGGGAGCTCGAGCGCGTCGAGCACCTCGTCGCTCCAGCGGCGCTCGGCAACGTCGAGGAGCAGCGTGCCCGATGCGTCCGACGCGTCGATCGCCCACTCGCCCGTGAGCCGCAGGCGGACGTAGTCCTTGGGCAGCATCACTCTCGCGATCCGCGCGTACGCCTCCGGCTCGTGGTGCCGCAGCCAGAGCAGCTTCGGCGCCGTGAAGCCCGTCAGGGCGCGGTTCCCGGTCAGCGCGAGCAAGCGCTCGAGCCCGACGCGGTCCTCGATCTCGGCGCACTCGCGGGCGGTGCGCTGGTCGTTCCAGAGGATCGCCGGGCGGATCACGCGGCCCGCGTCGTCCAGCACGACGAGGCCGTGCATCTGCCCGGACAGCCCGATCCCTGCCACGTCGCGTCCTGCCGCGACCTCGGCGAGCGCCGCCTCGGCCGCGCGCCACCAGTCCTCCGGGGCCTGCTCCGCCCAGCCGGGCCGCGGCGTCGAGAGCTCGTAGACGCGCGTCGCCGTCGCCAGCACCTCACCGTCCGGAGACAGCGCAAGCGCCTTGACGCCCGTCGTGCCGACGTCGAGCCCGACCAGGGCAGTCACGCGTCAGGCGCCGAGGGCGGCGTAGACGAGCTCGTACGCGGCGACCGCGTCCTTGCGCGACTGGGCCTCACGCAGCGCGGCGTCGTCGATCCGGCCCGAGACCTCCCAGATGAAGTTCCACTGCCTGACGCTCCGCGCGACCGCGGCGACGGCGTCCTCCGTGTACGGGTAGAGGTCGAAGCCGAGCCGCTCGCCGTTCTCGCCGTACCTCGCGCGGCGGAGCTCGACGGCGAGCTCGAGCGTCTCCATGAACGCCGTGGCGCCGACCATGTTGTCGTCGTCGAACGTGCCCCAGCCGGAGTTTGCGTGCTGGTGGCCGAGCAGGCCCTCCGCGGCGAGCATCGCCGCGTACTCGCCGAGGCTCTCGCCGTTCATCAGCAGGTGCTGCCAGTCCATGTTGACCTGGACGTTCGTGACCCCCCGCTCGCGAAGCTTGTGGATCACGTGGAGCGTCATCCCGATGTTCCGCATCAGGATCTTCATCGCCGGCTCCGAGTTCTTGTGCTCGAGAAAGAGCTTGACGCCGTGCCGCCCGCACACCTCGGCCGCCTCCGCGATCCCCTCGAGGAACCACTCCCACGACTCCGCGTAGGGCGTCTGGAACGGGTAGTTGTAGCCCTCGATCCCCGGCCAGCAGACCATGTTGGCACCGACCTCGCCCGCCATCTCGGCCGTCTCGCGCGTGAGCCGCCGAGCCTCCGCGCGCGTCGCGGGGTCGGGCGAGACGAGCCCGCCGCGGCCGAAGCGCGGGTCCAGGTGAAGGCCCGTGCAAACGGTGTAGATGCCGTGGCCGTCGAGCGCCTCGCGGACGTCGTCCAGGTTGTCGCCGTTCAGCTCGCCCGGATAGTGGAGCTCGTAGTCGTCGATCAGGTCGCCGAGCCCGTCGACCGCGCGGCGGACGCGCTGCGGCGTCGTCTCACCCTCGTGCTCGGGCTGGTAGCCGCCCGGAACAAAGCGCGTGACCATTGGGCCGAGGGCCCAGATCCCGAGGCTCGTGCGCAATTAGCGTCCCGCCCGCTCGAGCCTGCGTCGCGAGACCGCGTCGAGGGTCACGGCCGCGAGGAGGATCGCGCCGGTGACCATGAACTTGATCGCGGAGCTGTAGCCGAGGAGATCGATGCCGTTCGCGACCGTCGCGATCACGAGAGAGCCCATCAGCGCGCTGATCACGCGCCCACGCCCGCCGAAGAGGCTCGTCCCGCCGATCACCGCGGCGGCGATCGCGTCGAGCAGGATCGTGCCGCCGCCGGCGTTGAGGTCGACCGAGTTCAAGCGCGACGCGAAGATCACGCCGCCGAGCCCGGCCATCGCTCCCGAGATCATGAAGACGATGAGCCGGATGTTCCGGACGTTGATCCCTGCCCGGCGCGCGGCCTCGGAGTTGCCGCCGACGGCGTAGACGTGGCGCCCGAACGTCGTCCGCTCCGCGACCCAGGTCCAGAAGACGAGGAGGACGATCACCATCAGGAACGCGACCGGGAAGCCCCGCTCCTTGTTCGCCCACCAGATGGCGCCGAAGGCGACGACGGTGAAGCCGATCAGCTTGAGGGCAACGACGATCATGTTGTCGCTGCGGATTCCGTGGCGCCTGCGACTGAACACCCCGAGCAGCGTCGAGAGCGCGAACAACGCCACGGCGATCGCGGCAATGATGTAGCCCACCGTGTCGGAGAAGAAGTAGTTGGCGACGTTGTTGATCAGCGAGTCGTCGATGACGATTACGCCCTGGTCGCCGATCGAGTACAGGATCACGCCCTGCCAGAAGAGAAGGCCCGCGAGCGTCACGACGAAGGACGGCACGCCGATAATGGCCACGAAGCTGCCCTGGAACAGCCCGATCAGGGCGGTCACGATGACCGCGATCACGATCGCCGCGACGCCCTTCACCTCCCAGCTCCCGTCCGGCAGCTGAAGCTTCGCGACGACGACGCCGGCGATGCCCGACACGTAGCCGATCGAGAGGTCGATCTCGCCGAGGAGGAGGACGAAGACGACGCCGATGGCGATTGTCGTCACGCCCGCCATCTGCACCATCAGGTTCGTGAAGTTCCCGGCGGTGAGGAAGTTCGAGTTCTGCGAGTAGAAGAACGCGACGATGATGATCAGCCCGATCACGACCGGCATCACGCCGACGTCCCCGGCCTTCCACGACTCCCATCGCCGCCGCGCGATGGCGCCGACGCTGTTCTCGTTGCGCTCCGCGGGCGGGGGAGCTCCGATCGCCAGCTCGGCTTCGGTCACGCCTCGGCCTCCGTTTCGGTCGCGCCGACGCCCGGCACCTTCGTCGGGACACCTGCCGTGATCGCGTGGACCACCTCCTGCTGGGTCACGGCGCGCCGCTCGAACACTGCGGCGTTGCGCCCGAGGCGGAGCACGGTGATCCGGTCTGCGGCCTCGAAGATGTCGTGGAGGTTGTGCGAGATGAGCACCACGGCCAGGCCCTGCTCCGCGAGCCGCTTGACGAGGTCGAGCACCTGGCGGGTCTGTGCGACGCCGAGGGCGGCGGTTGGCTCGTCGAGGATGACGATGCGCGAGTTCCACATCACCGCGCGACCGATCGCCACGGACTGCCGCTGTCCGCCCGACAGACTTGCCACCTGCTGGCGGATCGAGCTGATCGTCGTCACCGACAGCCCCCGCAGCACCTCGGCCGTCCGCGACTCCATCACAGGCTCCTTGAGGCGGAACAGGATGTCACGGGCCTCGCGGCCGAGATACATGTTCTGCACGACGTCGAGGTTGTCGCAGAGGGCGAGATCCTGGTAGACGACCTCGATCCCGAGCCGGGCGGCGTCCTTGGGGCCGTTGATCGACACCTTCTGCCCGTCCGAGTACACCTCGCCCTCGTCCATCGAGTAGATCCCGGCGATGCACTTGATCAGCGTCGACTTGCCGGCGCCGTTGTCGCCGACGAGCGCCATGACCTCGCCGGCCCGCACTTCGAAGTCGACGTCGTCGAGCGCGAGGACCGAGCCGAAGCTCTTCGAGACGCCTCGCGTCTCGAGCCTCGGCGTCACGACCCCTGCGGGTGAGGGTGAAGCCATCGTCTCGGTCACTCGGTGGACTCCTGTCTGGGCGGGTCGGGGAGCCGCGCCCGCGGCTCCCCGACCGAGTTGCGACTGCCTAGCAGTACTGCTTGTACGAGCCGACGCACACCTCGGACTTCTTGAGCTGTCCGTCCTTGTAGAGCAGGTTGATGTTGGCCTTCGTGATCCAGGTCGGTGTGGTGAGCACCGACGGCACGTTGCGCACGCCGTTGTTCGTGGTGCCGTTCACCTTCGGCGACCCACCCTTGATCAGGGCGACCGCAAGCGCGGCCGCTGCGGGGGCCTCGACCTTGGCAGGCTTGTACACCGTCCCGGACTGCCAGCCCGAGATGATGTTCTGCGCGCCCTGCGCCGTCGCGTCCTGCCCGGAGAGCGGGATCGGCTTCAGCTTCTTCGCCTTGAGGGCGGTCACGACCGCGTTCGCGAGGCCGTCGTTGGCCGCCGCGACGGCATCGATCTTGTTCGACGTCGAGACGAGCATCTGCTCGAAGATCGTGCGCGCCTTCTGGTTGTCCCAGGCGGGGACTCCCTGGTCAGGGCCCTTCGTCGCCTTGCCGCTCTTGATGAGCGGGTCGAGGACGCCCGCGTAGCCGTTCTTGAAGAGCTTCGAGTTGTTGTCCGTCGGGCCGCCGTTCAGGTAGGCGATGACCGGCTTCTTGCCGGCACCCAGCAGGCCCTTGGCCGTCATCGCGGCCTTCACGCCCTGCCCCATCAGCTTGCCGACCTTCGTGTTGTCGAACGAGACGTAGTAGTTCGCGCCCTTGCAGCCGGTGTTGAGCCGGTCGTAGTCGATCGTCCGCACCTTGCGCGCTGTCGCGGCCTTGATGATCGCGCACCCCGAGCCCGGATCGAGGCTCGTCATGAGGATCACCTTCGCACCGTTGGCGAGGCACTGGTCGGCCTGCGAGCGCATGCGCTGGGCGTCACCCTCTGCGTTCACGACCGTCGCCGGGATCCCGGCCTTCTTGAATGCCGCGATGAAGGTCGGGCGGTCCTGGGTCTCCCACCTGACCGACGACTTCGTGTCCGGCAGCAGGACGCATGCCTGGACCGTCGCGGACTGTTTCTCGCTCTTCGCGAAGGCGCCGCCGACGGACAGGCCGACGACGAGCATCCCCACGGCGAGCGCGACGATGAGCTTCTTCACTCCGTTGCCCTCCTTTTGCCTTTGCCTCTGCCTCCCGCGCGGACGCTACTCGGTTCGCGCGGGCCGTACAAACGCGTCGAGACTCCTAGCGACGACCGATCGCCACCTCCCTCCCGCGCCGCGTCGCCCTCGGCGCGGACACACGGCTCGACATGACCTCGATGTCGTCGGCCGCCCGCGCAGTCCAGGGTTGATCGAGGAGGCGGTGGAGCGCAAGCGCCGCAGCGCCCCGCACAGCCGCACCGTCTCCGAAGGCGGACGGAAGCACCTCGAACGTGCCGGAGCGAGCGGCGAGCGACCGCTCTCGGAGCGTCCGGCGCACGTCGTCGACGAGCCAGGGCGAGAGCGGACCGAAGCAGCCGCCGAGGACGACCGCCCGGACGTCGAAGAGGTTGAAGGTCGAGGCGAGCGCGACGCCGAGCCAGCGTCCCGCGTCCGCGAGCGCCGCGAGAGTGGAAGGGGAGCCGTCCTCGGCGCGGCGGATCAACTCGTCCGTGAGGCTGCGTCCGCGGCTCGTCGCCGGCGTGATGCCCGCCGCGCGGGCGATGGCCTCCTCGCCGACGAGCGTCTCGACGCAACCGCGGCTGCCGCAGGCACACGGGCGGCCCGCCGGATCGACCGAGACGTGGCCGAACTCCCCCCCGAACCCGTGCGAGCCCCGGAAGAGCCGGCCGCCGAGGACGACGCCGCCGCCGACGCCGACCTCCCCGAACACGCAGACGAAGTCGTCGATCCCGACTGCCGCCCCCGTCCAGTGCTCGGCGAGCGCCGCCAGGTTCGACTCGTTCTCAACGTGCACCGGAAGCCCGAGTCGCGCTTCGAGCTCGGCCGCGACCGGGAGCTCGGACCATCCGAGGTTCGGCGCGAGGACAACCGTTCCCGATGCCTCCTCGACGAGCCCGGGCACCGCCACCGAGACGCCGACCGGCCGCAGGCCCTCACGTGCGGCCGCGTCGAGCGCTGCGCGCGCCGCGAGCGCGAGCCGGTCGAGCACGGGCCCCGGCGCACACCCGCGGTTGTCGCGGTGCGCCCGGCGCTCGTACCGGACGGCGCCCGTCATGTCCTCGACCGAGACCGCGAGGTAGTCGACGTTGACCTCGAGCCCGATCCCGACCACGACGTCGGCGAGCTCGAGGGCGACCCCCGGGCGTCCGATGCCGCGGGGCGCCGTGGCCTCGCCCGTCTCTCGGAGCAGGTCGAGTGCGATCAGCTCGGTGACGAGGCTCGAGACCGTGCCGCGCGTGAGCCCCGTCTCCGCGGCGACCTGGGCGCGCGATCGTGGGCCCGCCGACGCGACGTGTCGGAGGACGACGGACAGGTTCGCCCGGCGGACCGTCGTCTGGTCGGCGGGAAGCGAGGCTCCACGAGTGGATGGGAATGGGGACATCGGCGGCGTTTGTATGGAAGGCGCCCAAACTAAACGGCGCTGTGCTCGAGTGTCAACCGGGCTCAGAACTCGAACCGCAACGAAGCCTCATGCCGTCGGAACGCGTCGGGCGGCGCGCTGCGCCCCGCCGACGAGGTCATTCCGGTTCGAGTTCTCGGCGGGCGAGGAGGCTGGCGCCGATCGCGCCGCCCATGTCGCCGAGCTCGGCGAGGCGGTAGGAAGGCGCCTCCCGGAAGAAGGTGTGCCGCCGCGCCGCCTTCTCGATCCGCCCGAGCCACGAGGCGCCGAGTCGCTCTCCGAGGCCGCCGCCCATGACGACGAGCTCGACGTCGAGGAGCGTGACCG
>NZ_DATMBZ010000161.1:0-16332 GCF_035558935.1 Gaiella sp.
GGCGGCCCGCTCTTGCAGCGCATTGACGCTCGGATCCTCGCGGCGCTGCTCGTCACCGACCGCGGCGGCGGCGATCGCCGCACGCATGCCGTCGGTCGGCCGGGTCGCGGTGTCGGAGCGAAGGTCGATCACGGCCGCCACCCTATCGGGCCGGCAGCCGCCGCCTACGCGGTCGAGCCGCGTGCCTGGAGCAGTCCCTCTCCGTCCGCCGTCGCGCGAATCCCCACCTCGAGCTCATACGTGCTCGTCACCTCGGCGGCCACCCCGCGCGCGGCCTCGTTGCGGGCGTTGGACGCGGTCACGCGGCTTCGCTCGAGCGCGGCCAGGGATTCCCAGAGGGTCAGCGTGATCGCGTGGTTGCCGTCCCGCTCGACGAGAAAGAGCGCATCGACGAATCCGTCCAGCTCCCGGACGCGGTCGATCGCGGGCTCGAACGCACCGATCGACTCCGAGGCGCGTGCTTCGTCGAGCTCGTACGTGGTGACACGGGCGAACATCGGGACCTCCTTGTGGGGTGTGGGGGTCGGGACGTGTCCGGGGTGGGGCTACCTTTCTCCGATGGATCTGAAACGCCTCGACGAGCGCCTGGACGAGCTCGGACAACCGGCCTACAGAGGCCGCCAGGTCTGGGAATGGGCCTCGGGCGGCGCGCCGGGCTACGAGGCGATGACGAACCTGCCGCTCGCTCTGCGGACCGCGCTCGCGGCGGACGTGCCGTTCTCCACGCTCACCGCGGAGGCCGAGCAGCGCTCGCGCGACGGCACCGTCAAGACGCTGTTCCGGACGCACGACGGCCACCCGGTCGAGGCCGTGCTGATGCGCTACCGCGACGGGCGCCGCTCGGTGTGCGTCTCGTCGCAGTCGGGCTGTCCGCTCACGTGCACGTTCTGCGCGACGGGCCGCATGGCGTTCGGCCGCAACCTCACCGCCTCCGAGATCCTCGACCAGGTGCTCCACTTCCGGCGCAGCGAGCCGGTGAACCACCTGGTGTTCATGGGCATGGGAGAGCCGTTCATGAACGTCGACGCGGTGCTCGACGCGGCACGCCGCCTGCCCGACATCGGCATCACCCACCGCAGGACGACGATCTCGACCGTCGGCTGGCTACCCGGCCTCGAGCGCTTCGTCGAGGAAGTCACCGAGCCGATCCGCCTCGCGCTGTCGCTCCACGCAGCCGATCCGACGGTGCGCAGCGAGCTGATGCCGGTGAACGACCGGTACCCCCTGCCCGACGTGCTCGTCCTCTGCCGGCGTCACTGGGAGCGGACGAACCGGCGCGTGTTCGTCGAGTACGTGATGCTCGCGGGCGTCAACGACTCGCCCGCGCAGGCGCGGGCGCTCGCCGAGCTCCTCGGCCGGGAGGCCTTCAAGGTCAACCTCATCCCCTACAACCCGACGGGTCTGTTCGACGGGTCGTCGCGCGCGGCGATCGCGGCGTTCAAGGCTGAGCTCGACGCCGCCCGCGTGCCGGCGACGGTTCGCCTCACCCGGGGGCGTGACATCGCCGCCGCCTGCGGACAGCTCGTCGCGCCCGCGAGGGAGACGAGGCCCGCTCTCGCCTAGAGCTTGCGAACGGAGTCGCCCGTGCGGACGACGCCCGGCTCCACGACCCGCGTGTTGATCCCTCGCAGGTTGAGCGCACGGCCCTGCGGCGAGTTGAAGAGCTCGAGCGCCTCCATCCCGAAGCGCGCCCGGAACTTCTTGCACCCGGTGTGCGGCTCGGCCGTCACCTCGACGACGGCGGAGCCGATCGCGAGACGAGTGCCCGGCGGCAGGTTGTCACGGGAGATATCGAGATCGACGTAGAGCTGGTCGCCGGCGAGCGGCCAACGGTCGCGGTCGCGCGCCGCGAGCGCGACGGCGCGTGCGCTCACGACGGTGATCTGCGCGTCGCGGTTCGCCGGCCTGCCGCCCGAGCGCCCGCGGGAGGACCAGCTGTCACCGACGAGCCCCAGCTCGAGGTCGAGCTCCGCCTCCTCGAGCACCTCGCGCTCGTCGACGGCCGGCCGGCGGACGATCAGCTCGAGGACGCCCTCGTCGCTCGGTGCAGCACGGACGTGATCGAGGCCGGCCTCCAGCTCGGACGTCGAGGCGTACGCAGTCATTCGTCCGCGATCGTCGCGTGGCGACGGACGATCTGCCAGCGCGCATCGCGCCGCGTCCAGATGTCCGTGACGTTCATCCGGTAACTCAGGTCGCGGCCGTCGAGGCGCGCGACCTGGCGGTAGCGCGACACGAGCACTGCCGTGTTGCCGTACACCTCGGGGTCGATCTGCTCGTAGCCGAACTCGTCGATCTCGTACGGCCCCGCCGCAGCCTCGAGGAAGGCGTCGCGATCGAGCTGCCCCGCAGCGCCCTGGAGGGTGAACTCGGACGCGAGCATCGTCTCGAGCCGCTCGACGTCGTGATCGCAGACGGCCCGGGCGAGCTCGTGCTCGAGCTCGACGAGCTCGTGGGAGACGGCTGTCGTCGTCATCCGGCCTCGATCCTAGCCTCCTCGGCCTCCGGCTCGAACGGGTAGCGCACGACCGGGTGCTTCGCGGCCTTCACCTCGTCGAGCCGGCGCACGGGTCGGGTCAGCGGCGCGCTCTTCAGCACGTCCGGGTCGTTGACGGCCTCCTCTGCGATCGACCGCATGGCGTCGACGAACTCGTCGAGCCGCTCCTTCGTCTCCGTCTCGGTCGGCTCGATCATCAGCGCCTCGGGGACGACGAGCGGGAAGTAGATCGTCGGCGGGTGGATCCGGTGGTCCATCAGCCGCTTCGCCACGTCGAGCGCGGTGATGCCGTGCTCGCGCTTGAGCGTTCGCGCCGAGAGGACGAACTCGTGCATGCACAGCCGGTCGTAGGGGAGGTCGTAGACGTCCTTGAGGCAGGCCAGCAGGTAGTTCGCGTTGAGCACCGCCGCCTCCGACATGTCCTTCAGGGCGGGGCCGTAGGCGCGCATGAACGCGTAGGAACGGACGAAGACGCCGAACGGCCCGGCGAAGCCGCGCACGCGCCCGATGGACTTCGGGCGGTCGTGGTCGAGACGGAAGACATCGCCCTCGCGAACGAGGGTCGGCGCGGGCAGGAACGGCTCGATCTCGGAGCGCACCGCCACCGGCCCGCCGCCCGGCCCGCCCCCGCCGTGTGGCTGGGAGAACGTCTTGTGCAGGTTGTAGTGGACGATGTCGAACCCCATGTCGCCCGGGCGCGAACGCCCGACGACGGCATTGAGGTTGGCGCCGTCGTAGTAGAGCAGCGCGCCGCGGGAGTGGAAGATCTCGGCGACCGCCTCGATGCCCTCGTCGAACAGCCCGAGCGTCGAAGGGTTCGTCAGCATCAGCCCGGCGGTGCGGTCGTCGACCTTCGCGCGGAGGTCCTCCAGGTCGAGGTTGCCGCGATCGGTCGTGGCCACCTTCTCGAGCTCGAAGCCCGCCATCGTGACGCTCGCCGGGTTCGTCCCGTGCGCGGTGTCGGCCGTGATGATCACATTCCGGCCGGGCTCGCCGCGATCGGCGAACACGGCCCGCATCAGCATCAGGCCCGTCAGCTCGCCCTGGGAGCCCGCCGCAGGCTGGAGCGTGACGGCGGGCAGCCCCGCGACCTCCGCGAGGATCTGCTCGAGCTCCCACATCAGCTCGAGCGCGCCCTGCGCGCCTTCGTCCTCCTGGAGCGGATGCAGGTCGCGGAACCCGGGCAGCCCGACGACGCGCTCGTTGACGCGCGGGTTGTGCTTCATCGTGCAGCTGCCGAGTGGGTAGAAGCCCGTGTCGATCCCGAAGTTCCGGTCGGCGAGCTCCGTGAAGTGGCGGACGATCTCGTTCTCCGGGACCTCCGGCAGGCGCGGCGGCGATTCCCGCTTGAGCTCGGCGGGCAGCTCGGGGACGGGTAGCCCGTATGACGGGACGCGGCCCGCGCGCCGCCCGGGCTTCGACTTCTCGAAGATGAGGCCCGGCTTCGGCCGTGCCCCTGCATTGGCGTCGCTCACGAGCACACCTCCGAGAGCACATCGGCGAGCCGGTCGACGTCAGCCGGCGTGCGCTTCTCGGTGAGCGCGACCAGGAGCACGTCGTCGAGCCCTGGATAATCGCGTCCGAGGGGATAGCCGGGGTGGACGCCCCGCTCGCGGGCGCGTGCGACGACCTCACGCGCCGGGATGGCCATGCGGAACGCGACCTCCTTGAAGGTCGGCCGCTCGAAAGCCAGCGGCAACCCGACGCGCTCCTTCGCGTACGCGGCGAGCGCCGTGCACGTCTCGCCGAGCTCGCGGAGGCCCTCGGGGCCGAGCCAGCAGAGCGTGATCAGGCCGGCGAGCGCGAGGAGCGTCTGGTTCGTCGTCATGTTCGAGGTCGCCTTCTCGCGGCGGATGTGCTGCTCGCGCGTCTGCAGCGTCAGCACGAAGCCGCGCCGCCCTTCGAGGTCGGTCGTCTCGCCGACGATCCGTCCGGGCATGCGGCGGATGAACTCGTTGCCGGCAGCGAGGAACCCGTAATGCGGGCCGCCGTAGGACTGGTAGTTGCCGATCGACTGGCCCTCGCCGATCGCCATCGCGCAGCCGTAGGCTCCGGGAGCCTCGAGCAGTCCGAGCGATGCGAGGTCGACGTGCGCAACCGACAGCGCGCCGCCCTCGTTCGCCGCGGCGGCGAGCTCGGGTGCGGGCTCGAGACAGCCGAAGGCGTTCGGCTGCTGGAAGATCGCGATCGCGGCATCGCGCGCCTCCCCAGCGAAGCGGGCCGGGTCGATCGTGCCGCCGTCGTGCGGCACCTCTGTCACTTCCATGCCGAAGCCCGGCGCGTACGTCTTCACCACCTGGCGCACCATCGGGTTGAGCGTCTCGGCGAGAACGACCTTCGACCGGCCGGTGTGGTGACGGGCGATGAAACACGCGTCCGCCGCGACAGTCGTCCCGTCGTACCCCGAGGCGTTCGAGACGTCCATCCCCGTCAGCTCGCAGATCGCGGTCTGGTACTCGAAGATCGCCTGGAGCACCCCCTGGCTCATCTCCGGCTGGTACGGCGTGTAGGCCGTCAGCAGCTCGCCGCGGGAGAGAAAGGTGTCCACGATCGAGGGGACGTAGTGGTCGTAGATCCCCATCCCGAGGAAGCTCAGCTCACGTGACGTGTCGGCGTTCCGGGCCGCGAGCTGCTCGAAGTGGCGGACGAGTGCCGCCTCCGGCAGCGCCTCCGGCACGTCCAGCGGCCGGTCGAAGCGCACGCCTTCGGGGATCTGCTCGAACAGGTCGTCGATCGACGAGACGCCGATCGCCTCGAGCATCGCGCTGAGATCGGCGTCGGTCAGCGAGAGGTAGCCGGCGATGCTCATTCCGCTTCGCTCAGAGCTCTGCGAGGTGCGCCCGGTACGCCGCGGCGTCGAGCAGGGAGTCGCTCTCTCCCGCGTCGGCGACCCTGATGCGCACGAGCCAGCCCTCGCCGTAGGGATCCTCGTTGACGGTCTCCGGCTCGTCGACGGCCTTCTGGTTCACCGCGACCACCTCTCCCGAAAGCGGCGCGATCACATCCGAGACAGCCTTCACGGACTCCACCTCTGCGTACGACTCGTCCTTCTGGAGCATGGCTCCGACCTCCGGCCCGTCGAACAGCACGAGCTCGCCCAGCGAGTCCTGGGCGTACCACGTGATCCCGAGCACGGCCTCGTCCCCCTCGATCCGCGCCCAGTCGTGCTCGGTGTGGTAGCGGAGGTCCTCGGGGTAGCTCTCGTTCGGCGGCACTAGTGCTCCTTCCGGCGATGCTGGCTCGTTCCTGGCGCGCGAGGAGCAAGCCAGGCTAGGACGCAGGGAGTCCCGATACCTGAAGGTATCGGGGCGACCGAGGACGACGCATGGCGCCGCTCATCGCGCGCCAGTGACCTGCAGGGCATTGCCGGAAGGAGCACTACTGCTCCTTCCGGTAGATCGGCTTCTGGACGACGCGGGCGCGGCGGGGCTTGCCGCGGACGTCGACCACGAGGTCGGTATCGACCGCAGCGCTCGAGGTGGGGACGTACCCCATCCCGATTCCCACGTCGAGCGAAGGCGACTGCGTACCCGACGTCACCTCGCCGCCACCCTCGATCGGCATGCCCTGGCGCGGAATCGCCCGCTCTTGCATGACGAAGGCGACGAGCCGCCGCTCCGGGCCGTGCTCCTTGAGACGTCGGAGCACGTCGACGCCCGTGAAGTCGGTGTCGAGCGCGCACGTCCAGCCGAGACCCGCGGAGATCGCGTCGGTGTCCTGGGTGATGTCGTTGCCGTGAAGCGGATAGCAGACCTCGAGGCGCAGCGTGTCGCGAGCGCCGAGCCCGCACGGAACGACCCCGCGCGCGAGGACCGCGTCCCAGAGGGCGACTCCGTCGTCGGCCGGGCAGAGGAGCTCTACCCCTGTCTCCCCCGTGTAGCCGGTGCGGCAGACCATCAGCTCGATGCCGTCCACCTCGCCCATGGCATGCGTGAACCCGGGTGCCTCGTCCAGCCCCAGCCGTTCGAGCGACCGCGGCCCCTGCACGGCGATGAGCGCGTAGTCGTCCGAGGCGTCGCGCACCTCGGTGCCCCGGGCCTCGCGCTCCTTCAGCCACGTGTAGACGCTCTCCCTGTTGCCTGCGTTGACGACGAGGAGGTAGTGGCCGTTGGACATCCGATAGACGATCAGGTCGTCGACGATCCCGCCGCCTTCGTTCGTGAGGAGCGTGTACTGGGCATCGCCGTCGGCGAGCCGGGCGATGTCGTTCGAGAGCATCGACTGGAGGAAGGCCGCCGTCGCGGGGCCTTCGACATGGAGCTGCCCCATGTGCGAGACGTCGAACGCGCCTGCGTCGCTGCGCACGGCCAGGTGCTCGGGGATCACGCCGTCGTACTGGACCGGCATCTCCCAGCCGGCGAACGGCACCATGCGCGCGCCCGCCGCGACGTGCCGCTCGTACAGAGGCGTCCTGCGCAGGGTCGCGCTCACGGGCGCGACAATAGCGCGGGCCACGCCCGCGGCCACCGGCAAGCCGCGCCGGGCATCACAGCATGTCCGTCGCGCGGGGAGAGGGCGATGCGGTCACGGCCCGACCAGGTGTCGGGAACCCCCCACAAAACATCTCCGTCCGCCGCACCGACGGAACGTCCCCCGTTTGATTCCCTCTCCCCTGCAGCGCAACGAGTGTTCCACTGCGCCCGCCCGCCGTCAAGAGGCCCCGAGTAAGGGCTTGTCAGTCGCGCAGGAAGCTCGGGACGTCGATGTCGGTCTCGTCCCCGCGGGGTCGGGGGTCGAAGCTCGGAACCGGCGACTCGGACGACGGCGTCGAGGTCGTCGCAGGGGGCTCTGTTCGCTTGCGGCGCGGGCGCCCCGCGCCGAAGCCGGTCGCGATCACGGTGACCCGGACGTCCTCGCCGAGCGACTCGTCGATGACGGCGCCGAAGATCACGTTCGCGTTCGGGTCGGCGTGCCCGGTGACGACCTCGGCGGCCTCGTTCACCTCGAACAGCCCGACGTCGGAAGGACCGGTGATGTTGAGGAGGATCCCAGTCGCGCCGTCGAGCGTCGTCTCGAGCAGCGGGGACGAGACAGCCGCATTCGCGGCGGCGGTGGCGCGTCCCTCTCCGCGGGCCATGCCGATCCCCATCAACGCCGAGCCCGCGTCACGCATGATCGTGCGGACGTCTGCGAAGTCCAGGTTGACGAGACCGGGGACGGTGATCAGGTCGGTGATGCCCTGAACCCCCTGCCGGAGGATGTCGTCGGCCATCCGGAACGACTCGAGGATCGGCGTCGTCTTCTCGACGACCTGCAGGAGGCGGTCGTTCTCGATCACGATCAGCGTGTCCACGCGGTCACGGAGGTTCTGGATGCCGAGGCCGGCCTGGTCGGAACGGCGGCGTCCCTCGAACGCGAACGGCTTCGTGACGACGCCGACCGTGAGCGCCTCGAGCTCGCGGCCGAGCTCGGCAACGACGGGCGCAGCGCCCGTCCCGGTGCCGCCGCCCTCGCCCGCGGTGACGAAGATCATGTCCGCGCCCTTGAGCGCCTCCTTCAGCTCGTCCCGGCTCTCCTGCGCGGCGGCGAGCCCGACCTCGGGATTCGCGCCGGCGCCGAGGCCGCGGGTTGCTTTCGAGCCGATGTGGATCTTGACGTCGGCGTCCGTGTCGAGCAGTGCCTGCGCGTCGGTGTTCACCGCGATGAACTCCACGCCTGTGAGTCCGGACTCGACCATCCGGTTGACCGCGTTCGTACCGCCGCCGCCGACACCGACGACCTTGATCACTGCGAGGTAGTTGCCGTTCTGCGTGCTCATCTCGACCTGCCTGAGGGTCAAGCTCTCATCGAGCTACGGAATGCCTGGAATTCCTCGATTCGGAGCCAGGGTACGGTCTCCTTGTCGACATTGTCAACGGAACCCTCAAGCCCCACTGGAGACGCTACTCTCGACCTCGACCTGAGGGTCGAGACCCGGCGGCCCCGCGACGGGCCGGTCCGGGACGCTCACGTCGAGGTAGCCCGAGCCTGCGGGCAGCGCGCGCAGCACGCGAGCCGCGACGGCGAGCTTCAGGTCGACATCGTGCATGTCGCCGAGCCGGAGCTCGAGGCCGGAGCGCAGGCGGAGCGTCAGCCCGTCGGCCGTCGTCACGGAGACGACGCGGCTCGGGAACCGCAGGTCGGCGAGCGGCGCCACAGCCCCGACGGCGGTGAGCAGGTCGCCGACGACCAGCGCCCCCGGGTCGAGCGGCACGTCGCGCTTGACCCAGATCCGGGCGAGGCCGGGGGACGCGGTGCGCTCGACCCGGGCGATCACCCTGCCGCGCTCGGAGACCAGGAACGAGTCGGCACCCTGGCGAACGACCGCGACCGGGCGCTCGGGGACGACCGTCACGTTGAGGGTGTGCGGATAGTCACGGTCGAAGGCGACGCCCGCGACAGTCGGGAGCGCGGCGACGTCGGAGCGTGCGGCATCGAGGTCGAGGCCGACGAGGCTCGACCCCGTGCGGTCGCGAAGCGCCTTTCTCACCTGGCTCTCGACGCCGGGTGACGCACCGCTGACGGAGATGTCCTGGACCGCGAAGAGAGGCGTCTCACGCGCGACGACGATCGCGACCAGCACCGCGCCGAGGACTGCGAAAGCGACGAGCAGCGAGCGGCCGGACGGGACGAGCGGGCCCAGCTCGAGGCGATCGCCTGGGGCCGTGCGCGGGAACGGGACGACGACGCTCGCCGTGCGCGCACGCGGCCGCTCCGGTCGCCCTGCTCGTCCCCGTTCGGCCACCGTGTTGTGTTCTGCGCCGGCGGGCGCTCTCCTAGGCGTCTGGCGCCAAAGGCGTCAGGCCCCACAGCACGACCTCGTGCTCGAGCTCGACGCCGTACTCCTCGCGTGCGCGGCGTCGTGCCTCACGGATCAGCGCGAGGCAGTCGGCGCTCGTCGCACCGTCGGCGTTCTCGATGAAGTTCGCATGCCGCGGCGAGATCACTGCGCCACCGATGCGATACCCCTTCAGTCCGCAGAGCTCGAGCATCCGGCCGGCGCCGAGCTCTCCCGGCGGGTTCTTGAAGACCGAGCCGAACGTCCGCTTGTTGGTCGGCTGCGTCGCCTTCCGCCTCGCGACGAGCTCGGAGACCTCGGCCTTGATCTCCTCCACGGGCCGTGGCTCGAGCCGGTACTCGACCCGCGCGACGACGTCGCCAGGCTGCAGGTCGGAGTGACGGTACGAGAGGCCGAGCTCGTTCGGGGTGAACCAGCCGCTCCCATGTGCGGAGACGACGAGCGCCCGCTCGAGGATCCCCGACCAGTCCGACCCGTATGCGCCGGCGTTCATCCAGACGCCCCCGCCGGCCGTGCCGGGGATCGCGCAGGCGAACTCGAGCCCGCCGAGCCCGGCGGCACGCGCCCGATGGAGGCAGACGGCGTTCGTGGCGCCTCCGCCCGCCCTGAGCAGCTCGCCGTCGACCTCCACGGCGGCGAGGTCGCCCTCGAGACGCAGCACGAGCGCATCGACGCCCCCGTCGGCCGCGAGCAGGTTCGAGCCGAGACCCACCGTCACGATTGCAAGGCCACGCTCGCGACCCCACCTCAGTGCCTTCTCGAGCTCGGCGAGCGACTGCGGGCGCGCAAACGCCGCGGCGGGCCCGCCCGTTCCGATCGTCGTCGACTTCGACAACAGATGTCCGGTTTCGATGTCCAGGGCGTCCTCAGCCCTCCCCACGGTCCGGGAGGGCGTCGAGGATCGCCCGCGCGATCCGCCAGGGCTCCCCCACGCCGAGCGTCACGACGACGTCGCCGGGCCGCACCAGCGCGAGCGCGAGCGCGGAGGCGTCGTCGAGGCTCGGTGCCCACACGCGGCGGGTCGGATCCGGGACGTCGTCGAGTACGAGTCGTCCCGTGACGCCCTCGCGCGGCGCGTCCCGCTGCCCCACGAAGTCGGTCACCATCGCGACGTCCGCGAGCCCGAGCGCCTCGCCGAGCTCCGTGTGCAGGTGACGCGTCCGTTCTACGACGTGCGGGACGTAGATGGCGACGAGACGTCCGTCGCTCTCGGCTCGGACCGTCTCCAGGGCGGCGCGGAGCTCCGTCGGGTTATGGCCGTAGTCGTCGATCAGGCGCACGCCGCCGCGCTCTCCGACGCGCTCCAGGCGACGCTCGGCCCCCGCGAACCGGGCGAGGGCCTGCTCGGCCGCCGCGGAGTCGACGCCCGCGCGGACGAGCGCTTCCCGTGCCGCCGCGGCGTTCCTGCGGTTGTGCTCGCCCGGCACCGCGAGCGGAAAGCCCACCGGGTCGAGCTCCCACCCGCGGACCACGTCCGGGACGTCGGCCAGCCAGGCGTCGATCGCCGCCTGGAGCTCGGCGGTCGACCCGTACGCCGCGTGGTGGTCGAGCTCGACATTCGTGACGACGGCGAGCCGCGGCCGAAGCTCGAAGGCCGAGCGGTCGGACTCGTCGCCCTCGACGACGAGCCAGCCCGCGCCGGTCCCGGCGTTGCCGCCGAGCTGCGGCACGACGCCGCCGACGATCCACGCCGGATCGTTGCCGGTCTCGCGCAGCGCAAAGGCGATCATCGCCGTCGTCGTCGTCTTGCCGTGCGCGCCGGTGACCACGATGGACGGGCGCGCGCCCACCAGCTCCGCGAGGAAGTCCGCGCGCGGGGTGCCTTCGATGCGGGCGCGGTGGGCGGTCGACACGATCGCCTCGTATCCCTCCGGCGGGGCCGGCTCACCGCCGAGATCGACGTCGACGCCGTCGAGCGTGCGGCTGAAGATCGTCTCCCGGGCATCCCATCCGCGAACGTCCGCCCCCCACGCCCGTGCGATGTTTGCGTACGCCGACATCCCCGAGCCTCCGATCCCGACGAAGTACAGGCGGCGCCCGGCGAGCGGCTTCAGGTCGTTCGTCACGACCTCACCGGGCGCCCTGCGCGAGCGCGACGAGCTCGTCGGCGACAGCCTCGGCCGCGTCGGGGCGCGCGAGGGCGAGCATCGACTCGCGCATCGCGCCGAGGCGCTGCGGCGCGGCGAGGAGCTCGGCGACGAGCTCGGGCACGCGGTCGACGTCCCCGTCTGGGACGAGAAGCGCGCCGCCGCCACGCTCGAAGTGGCGCGCGTTGAGCGTCTGATGGTCGGCGGTCGCGTACGGATACGGAACGAGGATCGCCGGCGTTCCCGCGGCCGCGAGCTCCCACACTGTGCCGCCCGCGCGGGAAACGGCGAGATCCGCAGCCGCGAGCGCGTCGCCGAAGTGGTCGGTCTGCGGCAGAAGGACGTACCCGGGCCGGTCGACGCGGCCGCGAAGCGCGTCGAAGTCCCGATCGCCGCAGATGTGGAGGACCCCGGGGCCGCGAGCTCCCCATGCCTCGACCGCCATCTGGTTCAGCGACCGCGCGCCCGCGAGCGCTCCGAAGACGGCGACCACCGGAGCGCTCTCCGACAGCCCGAACCTCCGCCGGCCCTCCTCCCTCGTCGAGCCGCGATGGGAGACCGGGATCGGACGGCCGATGACGCGCACTTTCGCACCGTTCCGGCCGGGGATCTCGTACGCGAAGAAGAGTCGGCGGGCGAACGGAGCGGCCAGCCGGTTCGCGAGCCCGAGGTGCGCATCTGCCTCGGTGAGCGCCGCCGGGATCCCGCGCAGGCGAGCAGCGAGGACCATCGGCCCGGCGACGTATCCGCCGGCGCCGAGGACGACGTCCGGCCGCCGCCGAGCGAGGATCCGCAGACAGTGCGCGGGCGCCGCCGAGGCTCGCCAGGCAGCCCGCAGCTGGGCCGCGCTCGGTTTCCTCGGGAGCCCCGAGACAGGGAAGGTGTCGAGCGGGAAGCCCGCCTCAGGCACCAGCCGCGACTCGACGCGGTCGGGTGTGCCGGCGAACGTCACGGTCACTCCCCTCTCGCGGAGCGCTTCCCCGACCGCGAGTGCCGGACGGACGTGACCGGCGGTTCCCCCGGCCGCGATCACGCACGCGAGCTTCGACGACGCGCTCATTCACCGCGATGTTAAGGAGCACCCCGACGGCGCTGAGGAGCACCAGCAGCGAGGAGCCCCCGTAGGAGACGAACGGGAGCGGGATCCCGGTGAGCGGGGCCATGCCCAGGACGGCGGCGAGGTTGACGGCGGCCTGGCCGCAGACGAGCGTCGTGATACCCGCCGCGAGCCGCTTCCCGAACGGGTCGCGGGAATGCAGCGCGATGCGGAAGCCCGCCCAGGCGAACACGGCGAAGGCCGCGATCACGAGCGACGAGCCGACGAATCCGAGCTCCTCCCCGACGACCGCGAAGATCATGTCCGTGTGGGCCTCGGGGAGGAAGTTCACCTTCTGGATCCCCTGACCGAGGCCCTCGCCGGTGATGCCTCCCGAGCCCATGCCGATGATCGCCTGCACGTTCTGGAAGCCCGCTCCCTGCGCATCCTTCCACGGGTCGAGGAAGCTGAAGACGCGCTCGCGGCGGTACGGCTCCATCCAGATCGCGAGGAGGCCGGCGCCGAGCGCGAGGCTCGTCGCGAGCGCGAAGAGCCGAAAGCGCACGCCCGAGACGAGGAGGATCCCGGCGATCATCACGAACAGCGAGATCGTCGTCCCGAGGTCCGGCTCGATCACGATGAGCCCGCCGAACAGGACGACGACGATCCCGACGGGCTTCATGAGCTCTCCGAGCGTCCTCGGCGCCGGACGTCGCGAGAGGACGGCGCATGCCCAGAGCAGGACGGCGAGCTTGGCGAGCTCGGCGGGCTGAACGCTGACCGGACCGAAGACGAACCAGCGGTGGGCGCCGTTGATCGAGGGAGCCACAGCCAGCACCGCGACGCAGCCCAGGAACGCAACGACGAGGAGCAGCGGCGCAAGCGGGCGCAGCACGTGGTAGTCGACGCGCGTGAAGACGGCGAGCAGGACGAGACCGGCCCCCGCGTAGAGCCCCTGCTTGACGAGAAACCGCATCGGATCGCCCTCGCCGAGCGCGGCGGAGGCGGAGGTCGCGCTGAAGACCATCACGAGCCCGAAGGCGACGAGCCCGAGCGTGACGAGGATCAGCAGCCGCTGCTCGAGCTGGCCCCGGTCCGCGCGTCGTCGAGTCCCCACCCGGGAAGCTTCTGCACGAGACTGCGGAACTCCTCCCCCCGGTGCTCGAAGCTCGTGAACTGGTCGAAGGAGGCGCACGCCGGCGAGAGCAGGACGACGTCGCCGGCGGATGCGGCCGCCGCCGCCTCGCTCACCGCGCGCTCGAGCGTGCGCGCGTACGTGTGGTCGACGTGCCGCCGAGCGAGCGCGGCTGCGATCTCGTCCGCGGCCTCGCCCACGAGGTACGCGCGGTCGCCCTCCGCGAACGCCCCCGCGAGCGCGTCGTACGGCTCCGCTTTGCCGCGGCCCCCGAGGATCACGTGCTTGCGGCGGCCGGGGAACGATGCGAGCGCACGCACCGCCGCCGCCGCGTTCGTCGCCTTGGAGTCGTTGACGTAGTCGACGCCGCAGATGGTCGCGACCTCCTCGATGCGGTGCTCGACCCCGGGGAACGACGACAGCGCCGCGGCGATCGCCTCGTCCGCCACGCCGATCGCCCGCGCGGCCGCCGTTGCCGCGGCCGCGTTCTCGCGGTTGTGCGCGCCGCGGATCCGCGGCTCCGCGGGCAGCGCGTCGTCACCCGCGAACTCCACGCGGCGTGCGTTGCCGGGAACGTGTCCGAAGCCCCGCGGGACGACCGCGACGTCGCCGTTCTCCTGGCGCTCGAAGATGCGGAGCTTCGCGCGCCGGTAGGCGGCGAGGTCACCGTGCCGGTCGAGGTGGTCGGGCTCGAGATTCGTGAGCACCGCGACGCGCGGCCGGAGCGTCTCCACGTCCTCGAGCTGGAACGACGAGAGCTCGCAGACGATCCAGGCGCCGGGGTCGACGGCCCCGACCAGCGACGTCAGCGGGCGGCCGATGTTGCCCGCCACCTCGACCGGCAGCCCGCCCGCCGTGAGGATCGCGCCGAGGAGCGCCGTGGTCGTCGTCTTCCCGTTCGTTCCCGTGACGCCGAGCAGCCGGTTCGCGAGAAGCCGTGCGCCGAGCTCGACCTCCGAGATCACGGGGATGGCGCGCACACGAGCCGCAGCGACCGGAGGCGCATCCGACGGGACGCCCGGGCTCTTCACCACGAGGCCGACGCCCTCGAGCAGCGCCGGGTCCCACTCTCCGAGCACGACGTCGCCGCTCAGCGCCGATACCGCGAGCGCAGGGTCGGCGTCGTACGCGACCACGGAGACGCCGCGCTCGGCGAGCGCGGCGGCGGCCGCGCGGCCCGAACGCGCGAGGCCGACAACGAGGACGCGCGCCGGAAGCTCCCTCACGGCGGACAGCGTATTCACGACGCCGGTCCGCCTTCGCGCGACGAGAGCCGGCCGGTCAAGTCGGCGACCTCCGCGGTCGATTGCTCTCGTAGCGCCCCGGCGACGACGACATGCAGAGGATCGCGAACCACAGGTGGATCTCCGCCGCCGTCTTCGCCGCGGCCGTGCTCGCCGCGGCAGGCACCGTCGCGCTCCGCCCGGGCGGCGGCACGAGCGACGCCGCGCCACGGCCGTCGTGGCGTCCCGCACCCGTCCGCATGGGCGGCGTCTCGGTCCTCGCGCAGGCGGGCGGCGGGCGCTTCGTCCTGCGCACGAAGCACGGGAACGTCTCCTTCCTGCCCGGCGTCAACCTCGGTGCGACGACACCCGGCCACCTGCCGGGCGAGCTCGCGATCGACGCCGGCGACTACCGGCGGTGGTTCTCGGAGATGGGCGCGCTCGGGATCCGAGCGATCCGCATCTACACGATCCATCCACCCGCGTTCTACCGCGAGCTGCGCCGCTACGACGAAGCGCATCCCGACGCGCCGCTCTACCTCCTCCAGGGCGTCTACCTGCCGGACGAGAGCTATCCCTCCAGGCGACGAGGGCTCTACGACCCGCATGTGACCGCGGCGTTCCGCAACGAGCTCGAGGCCGCGGTCGGCGCCGTCCACGGCGACCTCGCACGGGCGCCGCGGGGCGGCCGCGCGTCCGGCGTCTGGCGGGCCGACGTCAGCCCCTGGCTCGCGGGCTGGATCGTCGGGGTCGAGTGGGATCCTCACGGCGTCGTGCGCACCGACCGGGCGAACGGCACCGCGCCCGCGACGCGCGGGCGGTTCTTCCGCAGCACCGCCGACGCGACGCCGACGGAGCGGTGGCTCGCCGCGAATCTCGACCGTCTCGCCGCACTCGAGCGCGCGCGCGGCGTCTCCATGCCGCTCGCGTTCACGAACTGGCCGACCACCGATCCCCTCCGCCACCCGACCGAGCCGCTCCCGCGCGAGGACCTCGTGGGCGTCGACGCCAACCACGTCCGGCCGACGCCCGCGTGGCCGGGAGGGTCGTTCGCGAGCTACCACGCCTATCCGTACTACCCCGACTTCCAGCGGCACGAGCTCGCGCTCCGCCGCCATCGCGTCGGGGCCCACGTCGACCCCTACGCCGGCTACCTCGCCGCCCTCCGGGCGCATCACGGTGCCATGCCCGTGATGATCACCGAGCTCGGTGTCCCGTCCTCGATCGGCTCCGCGCACGCCGGGCCGCTCGGGCGCGACCAGGGCTCCCACTCGGAGCAGGAGGCGATGCGCATCGACGCGGAACTGCTCCGGCTCGTCCACCGCCAGCGGCTCGCCGGCGCATTTCTCTTCTCCTGGGTGGACGAGTGGTTCAAGTTCACGTGGAACACGCTGCCGCGGCACGCTCCGGTCGCCGACCGCCGTCAGCTGTGGCACGACCCGTGGACGAACGAGCAGTGGTTCGGGCTCCTCGCCGCGGACCCGGGCCCCGCGCGCCCGGAAGGGCGCGTCGTCCAGGAGAGCCGGGCCGAGGTGCGCGAGATCCGTCTCGCCACGGACCCCGCGTGGCTCCACCT
>NZ_DATMBZ010000162.1:0-2697 GCF_035558935.1 Gaiella sp.
CGGAGCGTGCGGCCGAGGGGGCGAGCAGGCAGCTCGAACAGGAGGTGGTTCCGTGAACATGTGGACCAGGGCGAACGGCTCCCCCGACGCCACGCGGGCGGTCGACTGGGAGCAGCGGATCGACTTCGCGCGCCTCCGGCAGGACCGGCTCGACCGCGCGAAGGCCGCGCTCGAGGCGTCGGACCTGGGCGCGGTGCTGCTGTTCGACCCCAACAACATCCGCTACGTCACGAGCACGCACATCGGGGAGTGGGCGCGGGACAAGAACGCGCGGTTCGCGCTGCTTCCACGCGGCGGCGAGCCGATCCTCTGGGACTTCGGGTCGGCCGCCAAGCACCATCAGCTGTTCGCCCCGTGGCTCCCGCCGGAGAACTTTCGCGCGGGCGTCGCGCCGATGCGCGGGGCGATGCCCGTCGAGACCGGCATCCCCGACAGGCTCGGCGAGCGGATCGCGACGGAGCTCCGCGAGCGGGGCCTCCAGGGCGAGCCGCTGGGGATCGACATGGCCGACCTCGTCACGATCGAGGCGCTCCAGCGGGCGGGCGTGCACGTCACCGACGGCTCCCGCGTGCTCCTCGCGGCGCGGACGATCAAGACGTCGCAGGAGATCGCGCTCCTCGACCAATCGGCCGGGCTCGTCGACGCGGTCTACGACGAGATCTACCGGATGCTGCGCCCCGGCGTCTACGAGCACGAGATCGTCGGACGTGCCCACCAGCTCCTGTTCGAGATGGGCTCCGAGCAGGTCGAGGCCGTCAACGCCGTCTCGGGCGACCGCTGCAACCCGCACCCGCACGTCTTCTCCGACCGTCTGCTGCGGCCCGGCGACCAGGCGTTCTTCGACGTGATCCACTCGTTCATGGGCTACCGCACGTGCTACTACCGCACGTTCAACGTCGGCGGGATCTCGCAGTCACAGCTCGACGCCTACAAGCAGTGCCGCGAGTGGCTCGATGCCGCGATCGACCTCGTTCGGCCCGGGACGACGACCGACGAGATCGCCTCGGTGTGGCCGACGGCCGAGGAGCTCGGCTTCCCGAGCGAGGAGGCGTGCTTCGGGCTCCAGTTCGGGCACGGGGTCGGCGTCGGCCTCTACGAGCCTCCGATGATCTCGCGCGTCCACTCGCTCGACGCCCCGGTCGAGCTCGAGGAGGGCATGGTCTTCGCGCTCGAGACGTACTGCGCCGCAACCGACGGGCACTCGGCGGCACGAATCGAGGAGGAGGTGGTCGTCACGAAGGACGGCAACCGCGTCCTCACGCGGTTCCCCGCGGAGGAGCTGCTCGTCGCAGGAAAGACGTACGTTCGCGGCGCCGACCTCCTCGCCGCAACCGAGTCGCCCGCGCCGGTATGACGCCGTACCGACTCGTCCGACGGGAGGACGTCCGCCTCGAGCCCGCGCTGCCCGGCCACAGCGAAGGGCTGACCCGGATGGTGCTCGTCGGCGGTGCGACCGGCGCGACGCACACCGGGCTCACGCTCGTCGCGCTCGAGGACGGGCACGTCGACACGCACCTGCACTCGTTCGAGTCGAGCTTCTACGTGCTCTCGGGCGAGCCGGTGCTGTACCTCGACGGCCGCGGTGTGCGGCTCGAGCCGGACGCGTGCGGCGCCATCCCGGTCGGTGTCCCCCACGCGTGGCGGGCCGACGAGCGGGCCGAGTGGATCGAGATGGCGTCGCCGCGCCCACGCGGCCCGGACCAGCCGCCGGACACGTTCTGGCTCGGCGGAGCCCCCGACGAGCCGGGCGAGTCGCTCGACCTGCGCGACCCGCGCAACCGCAACCTCTTCCATCTGAACGCCGGCGACATGGACGTCGAACGGCTGCGTGTCGGGGCCAGCGTCGGCGCGCCGACGGTCTCGGCGAGCATGGCGACGGCCGCGCTCCTCTACAGCGGGATCACCGTGAAGATGCTCGTGGACAAGCGCCTGGACGCACAACTGCACACGATGTTCATGGTCGGCTACCAGCCCGGAGCCGTCGCGCACCCGCACGACCATCCGTTCGAGGAGGCGTACTACATGCTCGAGGGCGAGGTCGACGTCGTCGCGGACGACGACCGCTACACGCTCCGCCCCGGCGATGTCTTCTGGACCGGGGTCGGCTGCGTCCACGCGTTCTACGAGACGCGCGGCGGGACGGTGAAGTGGCTCGAGACGTCGGCTCCGGGACCGCCCGACCGGCACTCGTACCGCTTCGAGCGCGACTGGGAGTACCTCGCCGAACGCCTCGAGGAGGGAGCGGCCACGGCATGACGGCGACCGAGCACGGGGTCGACCGCGAGCTAGAGCTCGACCTCTACCGCCGCATGCACCTGATCCGCGGCTTCGAGGACCTGGTCCAGTCCCTGTTCCTCCGCGGCGAGGTCTACGGCACGACGCACCTCTACTCCGGCCAGGAGGCCGTCGCGGTCGGGTTCGCGAGCGTGCTGGAAGCACGTGACCGCGTCGCGGCGACCTACCGCGGCCACGGTCACGCACTCGCGCTCGGCGTCGACCCGCAGGCGCTGCTCGACGAGATGCTCGGCCGCGCGACGGGCATCAACGGCGGGCGCGCCGGCTCGATGAACGTCACGTCGCCGAAGGACCGCCTGATCGGCAGCTTCGGCATCGTCGGGGGCAGCATCGCCGCCGCCACCGGGGCGGCGCTCGCGCTCCGGCGCACGGGCGGCGTCGCGATCGCCTTCTTCGGCGACG
>NZ_DATMBZ010000163.1:0-6225 GCF_035558935.1 Gaiella sp.
GCATCGCGCGGAAGCAGGCTGGGCTCCGTCGCTCGACGGTGTTGAGGCGGGAGGGGGAGGAAGCAGTTTGGGAGAAGCGGCTTACGTTTCGTGCCTCACCTTGGGAGCGTGCCTGTCACAGCGTGAACGTCTGGTCGAACACGGTTACGCCGCCCTGGACAACGGTGATCCTGACGCTCGTGAAGGCGATGTCCGTGATTGTGGCCGTCCAGTTGCCGTTCGGGCAACCCGCGTCCTGGGCTGAGATTGGCCCTGGCCCCGAGGTGGTCACGCTGAAGGTAACCGTCCCGTTCTTGATGGCGTCAGCCGAGATCGGCTGCGATCCGCCGACTGTGACCTGCGCGGGATTCTGGCCTGGTGCCTGAGTCCCCCCCTTGTTCGTGCAGGTCGCAGCTGGCGTTCCGGTTGCGGTCGCGTTCACCGTGAGGTCAGCGTTTCCTAGACCGGATAGTTTGCCGGTCGCGGTCAACGTGAGCCCGTTGTCGGTGAACGAGACGTTGTGGATGTTGACGGCTGCGCTGGCTACGGCGGCCGTCATGCCGACCACCACCGCAACCGCGAGTCCCACGAGCAATCGTCGTGAGTGCCTCATCCTGTGTCACCACCCTTCGGCGCCCGCCCATCTCCCCCCGAGCGCCTTTCCTGCTTCATCCCCACCCCCAGAGCCTTTGCCGCTGAAGAAAGGCTCTGCTCCACGATAGAACTTAGTGACGATTCATTCAAGGTGTCCCCCGGCCGGCCAGCTCAATCGACAACGGACGTCCCAAGTCGAGCTCAGTCGCCGCGGCTCGGGAACGGCTGCGAGGGCGGTATGGCCTTGTCCAGTCGATGCCAGCGAATGAAGCCGCACGTATCGCAGGAGTACGCCAGGGCTTCGAGGCCTCCTTCGAGGGCTTGAAGCAGTGAGTGGCCATCGAGAAGCACCCAGGTCGCGTGACCACACATCGGGCACTTCCGTTCCCTATCGACGACCACCGTGCCCACGGTCGCAATGTAGACGCAGCACACACGTCCGTTCTCATCTGACGCCGAGCACCTGCCCGATGCCGGGCGGTCGGATGACCGGGCGCCCGACCGGCTTGCTGGGTACGCGACTGGCTGTCGTGAGCGCGTGGTGCGAAGGCGTCCACGTTGAGACCGGCGTCTTCGGCGCGAGGATGGAGGTCGCGCTCGTCGACTACGGCCCCGTGACGCTGAGCCTCGAGCTCTAGCCCTGGCTCTCTCGCACGTCGCCGCGAACACGTTCGGAAGGCCGCAGATGTCAGGATCGGCGCATGGAAGTGGAGCTGCGCCCGGTCACAGACGCGGACGTCGAGGTGTTCTACGAGCACCAGCTCGACCCAGAGGCGCGGCGCGTGGCCGTGTTCCCGCTACGTGACCACGACACGTTCACGACTCACTGGCGCGAGCGGATCCTGGCGGACGAGGCAAATTACGCTTGGACGATCGCCGCCGACGGCGAGGTCGCCGGTCACATGCTCTGCTTCGAACGCGACGGCAAGCGCGAGGTGGGCTACTGGCTCGGGCGCGCCTACTGGGGACGGGGCATCGCGACGGCCGCGCTCGCGGCGCTGCTGCGCGAGGTGACCGAGCGGCCGCTCTATGCGTGCGTGGTACGGAGCAACGTCGGCTCGCTCCGCGTACTCGAGAAGTGCGGCTTCACGACGATTGGGTCGGAGCGGCACCTGGACGAGCGGATGGGCGAGGAGATCGAGGAGGCGCTTCTCGAACTTCGGTAACGCCGAGTAACGCCGAGGAATCGTCTTCGCCGACGCGGGCGTAATCGAGACGGCGCGGCACTCCACCCTCCAGCTTCGCTCGCGCTGCCGGAGCGTGCCGCATTCCCCCACACTCCGGCTTACGGCTCGACGTCGAGCACGATCGTCACGGGCCCGTCGTTCACGATCTCGACCTCCATGTACGCGCCGAAGGAGCCCGTCGCGACCGGGACGCCCAGCGCGCGCAGCTCTTCGCAGAAGCGCTCATAGAGCGGCTCGGCTTGCTCCTTGGGCGCAGCCTGCGAGAAGTCGGGCCTAGTTCCCTTCTGACGTCTGGCATCGGCGAGGAGCGTGAACTGGCTGACGACGAGCGCTTCGCCCCCGATGTCGAGGATCGAACGGTCGAAGCGCCCTTCCTCGTTCTCGAAAATGCGCAGCCGCGCGATCTTCGCCGCCAGCCGTGCGGCCGTTTCGGACGTGTCTTCGTGCCTGACACCGACGAGCACGAGCAGCCCCCGACCGCATGCACCGACCGTCTCGCCCTCGACGCGCACCGATGCGCTCGACACCCGCTGGACGACGGCCCGCATGCGGCGATTCTGAGCCTGCGCGCGATAGCGTGCAGGCATGGCCGCGCGGATCGAGGACTACGGCCTCATCGGCGACCTGCAGACGGCCGCGCTCGTCTCACGTCACGGCTGCATCGACTGGCTCTGCTTCCCACGCTTCGACTCGGGCGCCTGCTTCGCCGCACTGCTCGGCGACGAGGAGAACGGCCGCTGGGAGCTCTCTCCCGACGCGCCGGTCACCCGCGCGACCCGACGCTACCGGGAAGACACGCTCGTCCTCGAGACCGAGCTCGAGACGGCCGACGGCGTCGTGAGGTTGATCGACTTCATGCCCCCGCGCGGGGAGGCACCCGATGTGGTCCGGATCGTCGAGGGCGTGAGCGGCACCGTCGCCATGAGGATGAGCCTCAGCATCCGGTTCGACTACGGCTGGACGATCCCCTGGGTCCGCCGTCGTGAGGACGGCATCCTCGCCATCGCCGGCCCCGACGCCCTCTTCCTCGCAACCCCGGTCGAGCTCGTGGGCCGGAACTTCCACACCGTCGCCGAGTTCGACGTGAGCGAAGGCGACCGCGTCCCGTTCGTGCTGACGTGGTATCCGTCGCATCATCCGCCGCCGGACCGGGTCGACGCCGAGCAGGCGCTCGGAGAGACCGAGTCGTTCTGGCGGGAATGGGTGACGGACTGCGTGCACGTCGGACGCTTCCGCGAGCCGCTCGTGCGCTCGCTGATCACGCTCAAGGCGCTGACGTACGCGCCGACCGGCGGGATCGTCGCCGCGGCCACGACCTCACTCCCCGAGGCGCTCGGCGGAGTGCGGAACTGGGACTACCGCTATTGCTGGCTTCGCGACGCGACGCTCACCCTCCTCGCGCTCGTCCGCGCCGGTTACGAGGACGAGGCGCGGGCGTGGCGCGACTGGCTGCTGCGGGCGATCGCCGGCCTGCCCGACCAACTCCAGATCATGTACGGGCTGGCCGGCGAGCGGCGCCTGCCCGAGATCGAGCTCGAGTGGCTCGACGGCTACGAGGGATCGCGGCCCGTGCGGGTCGGCAACGCAGCGTCCAAGCAGCTCCAGCTCGACGTCTACGGCGAGGTTGCCGACGCGCTGTACCACGCGCGCGTCGCCGGGCTCGCGGCCTCGTCGGAGGCCTGGAACCTCAGCAGGAAGCTGCTCGAGTGGCTCGAGAACGGCTGGCGCGAGCCGGACGAGGGAATCTGGGAGGTACGCGGCCCGCGCCGTCACTTCACCCACTCGAAGGTGATGGCCTGGGTGGCGTTCGACCGCGCGGTGCGGAGCGTCGAGCAGTTCGACCGCGAGGGGCCCACCGACCGCTGGAAGGCGATCCGCGACGAGATCCACGAGGAGGTGTGCCGTGAGGGCTTCGACACGGAGCTCGGCGCGTTCACGCAGTCGTACGGCTTGCAGCGGCTCGACGCCAGCGCGCTGATGATGCCGCTCGTCGGGTTTCTCCCTGTGGACGACGATCGCATCGCCGGCACGGTCGCCGCGATCGAGCGGGAGCTCGTCCGTGACGGGTTGGTCGAGCGCTATCGCGCCGACGACGAGAACGTGGAGGTCGACGGGTTGCCGCCGGGTGAGGGGACGTTCCTGCCGTGCTCGTTCTGGCTGGCGCAGGTCTACGCGCTCCAGGGGCGACTCCAGGAGGCGGAAGCCCTCTTCGAGCGCCTTCTCGGCCTGCGGAACGATCTGGGTCTGCTCTCGGAGGAGTACGACGTGGCGGCCGGCCGTCTCGTCGGGAACTTCCCCCAGGCCTTCACGCACCTCGCGCTCGTGGACGCGGCGCTCACCCTCGACGAGGGATGGTGCCGCCGGGCCGGCGTGCCTCCGGTCGAGGAGCCGCGTCCCGGAACCGCCGACATGACGGGCTGACCCGCTCCGCTTCGCGTGGCAATCGTCGAGCTTCGTGATCGAGATGCGATCGCGGCGTTCTGCCGTCGACGGCCGGCCGCCCACGCCTACGAGCTGGGCGATCTCGACGACTTCTTCTGGCCGCACACGCGCTGGCTGGGCCTGGAGCGCGACGGGCACCTCGAGCAGCTCGTGCTCCTCTACGACGAGCCCGACCCGCCGGTGCTGCTCGCAATCGCAGAGAAGCCCGACGCCGGCATGCGCGAGCTCCTCCAGGGCCTCGTCGCCGAGCTTCCCCACCGTTTGTATGCGCACCTCTCCCCCGGTCTCGTCGAGGTGCTCGCGCCGCATCTGGTCCCGGCGAGCCCGCCGGCCGCGCATCTCAAGCTCGGCCTGGTCGACCCGTCTCGCCTCGAGCCGCACGATACGGCCGGGGCCACGCTCCTCTCCTCCGCGGACCTCGCAGAGGTCGAGCGGTTCTACGCCAACGCCTATCCCGGCTCGTGGTTTCAGGCCCGCATGCTCGAGACCGGCCGGTACGTCGGTATCCGGCGCGACGGCAGGCTCGGGTGCGTTGCGGGCGTGCACGTCTGGTCGCCGGCGTGGCGCGTCGCGGCGCTCGGCAACGTCGCGACCTTGCCGGAGCTCCGCGGCTCCGGCCTGGCGACCGCGGCCTGCGCGCGCCTGTGTCGCGTCCTCCAGAGCGACGGAATCGACGTGATCTCGCTCAACGTCCGAGCCGACAACGCGGCCGCGATCCGCGCGTACGAGAAGCTCGGCTTCGCGCAAGCGACGGAGTACGTCGAGGTCTCGCTCGTCCGGCCCGGAGGCTGATGGAGCGCCACGACAGCGACGTTCGAGTCGGTGCCTATGCCGTGCTCGTCGACGACCGCCAGCGGATCCTGCTCGCTCTCTGGAACGAGGGCCCGACGCCCGCCTGGACAGTTCCCGGCGGCGGTGTGGAGGAGGGAGAGACGCCCGAAGAGGCCGCGGTGCGCGAGGTGCGCGAGGAGACCGGCTACGACGTCGAGCTCGTGCGGTTGCTCGGCGAGGACAGGTTCACGGTCGCCGCCCGCGACCGGCTCGACGGGTCCGGCCGCGCGCTCGAGGGGATTCGCGTCGTGTTCGAGGCCCGGATCGTCGGCGGCGAGCTGACGGACGAGGTCGGGGGCACGACCGACAAGGCTGCGTGGATCCCGATCGCCGACGTTCCAGGTCTCGACCGGGTCGACCTCGTCGACGCTGCGCTGCGCCTCCTCAGCGGTGACCGAAGTGGTGCGCGCGAGGGAGGGCTGTGACGAGGTCGGGGGTCGCGGCAACGCGGCGGGCAAGCGCGGAGAGGCTCTCGAGCTCGCGGACGAGGATGTTCCGGTTCCGCTCGACCCGCTCGTAGCGGCCGCGGACGAGGACGATCGGCTCGCCCCTGACGATCCCGCGGTGCCGCTCGTAGACCTCTTTCGGGACGATGAGATTTACCTGGCCGTGCTCGTCCTCGAGCAACATGAACACGATCCCGTTCGCGGTCGCCGGGCGCTGCCGCGCGATGGCCAGGCCCGCGTACGCGACCGACGACCCGTGCCGCGACTCGTGGAGCTCGGGGCTCGAGAGCGTCCCGGGCGGGAGATGCGGGCGGAGCAGCGCGAGCGGATGCGTCCCGACCGAGAGGCCCGTCTCGCGGTAGTCGGCGAGCATCCGCTCCCAGCGGGTGAGATCGGGCAGGGCAGGCGTCTCCGCGGTCGGGTCGAGCGAGAGCGTCAGCTGCTTCGCCTCGCCGCGCGTCCCCTCGACGGAGCGCGGCCTGGTCGCGAGCCCGAGCTCCCAGAGGAGGTCGCGCCGCCTCGGGCCGAAACAGTCGCAGGCCCCGCCCCGGACGAGCGCTTCGAGCGCCTCGCGGGAGATCGTGGCGCGGCGGGCGAGGTCGCCGACGTCGCGGTAGGGCCCGTTTGCTTCCCGTTCCGCCTCCAGTGTCTCCGCGTCCTCCTTGCCGACGGAGGAGACGTACGCGAGGCCCACCCGGACGGCGTGGGACAACGCGGGGGACGCACAGGGCATGGCTTTCCAGGGC
>NZ_DATMBZ010000164.1:0-4293 GCF_035558935.1 Gaiella sp.
GCCGCCGTAGGGGTTGAGCCGCGGGTCGTCCGGGGCGACGCCGACGCCGTCGCACCAGGTGAGCACCTGCACCGCGAACGGCTCGTTCAGCTCGAAGAGGCCGATCTCGTCGAGCGTGACGCCGGTCCGCGCGAGCAGTTGTTCGGTCGCCGGCACCGGGCCGAGGCCCATGAGGTGCGGCTCGACACCCGAGTACGCGAAGCCGACGAGGCGCATGCGCGGCTCGAGGCCGAGCTCCGCGGCGGTCTTCTCGGACGCGAGCAGCGAGGCCGTGGCACCGTCGGTCAGCCCGGCGGAGTTCCCGGCCGTGACGCGGCCGCCGGCCCGGAAGGGCGTCCGCAGCGTCGCGAGCGTCTCGACGGTCGTCTCGGGGCGCAGGAACTCGTCGCGCGCCGCGACCTTCCACCCTTCGTCGCCGAAGACGCTCATCGGGACGACGGTGCGCGCATAGACGCCCTCAGGGTCGTCCCACGCCACGGAGGCCCGGCGCTGGGACTCGGCCGCGTACCGGTCGGCATCCTCGCGCGTGAGCTGCGGGAACGCGTCGTGGAGGTTCTCCGCGGTCTGGCCCATCACGGCGGCGCTCTGGTCGATCAGGCGCTCGGCGACGAAGCGCGGGTTGAAGTCGACGTCCTCGCCCATCGGGTGGTGGCCCATGTGCTCCACGCCCCCGGCGATTGCGAGGTCGCAGGCGCCCATCGCGATCTCGCCCGCCGCGGCGGTCACGGCCGTGAGGGCGCCCGCGCACATACGGTCGACGGCGAACCCGGGGACGGTGTGGGGGAGGCCCGCGAGCAGCGCCACGTCACGGCCCAGCGTCAGTCCCTGATCGCCGACCTGCGCGGTGGCGGCCATGGCGACGTCGCCGATCCGCTCGGGTGGGGCTCCGGGATTGCGACGCAGAAGCTCGCGGACGGCCTTGACGGCCATGTCGTCCGCGCGGGTCTTCCAGAAGAGACCGCCCTCGCCGGCGCGGCCGAACGCCGTCCGGACGCCGTCGACGTAGACGACCTCTCGCAGCTCGCGCGCCATGCCGCAGAGGATACCCGTGCCTTTGACTGACGGTTCAATCAGTCGCGGTTCGCGATACTCCACCGATGGACTGGGAGGCGAAGCGCGCCTGGGCGATCGCCGAGCACGACCGCCGTGCCGCGACGCCGACGGACGACAGCGAGCGTGACGACTTCCGTCTGGCGGGCATCGCCGGCGCCTCGTGGGCTGCCGGCCTTTCCTCGGCGATGCTCGGCAGGCGCGACGAGGCCGAGACCTGGTTGCGGCTGGCGGCCGAGGAGTACGCGACGAGCTGGCATGCGGCTCCCGAGGGGAGCTGGGGGCGGCCGATCGCGATGATCCGCTGCAGGCTGCTGGCGGGCGATCTCGACGGCGCACGCGCGGATGCGTCCGCTGCGCTGGACGCGGGCGCAGCCCACTCGGCGGGGCCGATCGCCGGCTACTGCGCCGCGCTCGCGCTGCTGGTGCTCGGGCGGGATGCGGAGGCGGCTCCGATCACCTCGAGGATTGCGGGCGAGGGGCTCGAGCCGGCCGCGGTCGCCCACGCGCTGGCGGCACTCGCCGCGCGTGACGCCGGTGCGTACGCGAGAGACCGCCTCGATGTTCTGCGGTCGTTCGAGAGCCGGGACGCGTTCCTCGAGGACGTCCGGGTCGCCGACACCGTCCTCGTGCTCGACGCGCTCGCGCGCGAGAGGGGCATCCCGACGCCCGCGCTCGAGTCGCCGCTGCTCCCTCGTTAGTCCGCGCCCTCGGCGAGCTCCCGGCTGCGGTTCATCGCCGCCTGGATCGCGTTCAGGAACGCGGCGCGCACGCCTGCCGACTCGAGCTCGCGGATCGCGGCGATCGTGGTCCCGCCCGGCGAGGTGACCATCTCGCGAAGCTCGACCGGGTGCATGCGCTCGTCGCGGAGCTGCTTCGCCGTGCCGAGCATCGTCTGGACGACGAGCTGGGTCGACACCTCGCGGGAGAGCCCGAGCAGCAGCCCGGCCTCGATCATCGCCTCGGCGAGAAGGGCGAAGTACGCAGGCCCCGAGCCCGAGACGGCCGTCACGGCGTCCATCGAGCGCTCGGGGACGCGGACGACGGATCCGAGATGCGCGAGCGCCTCCTCGGCCAGTGTCACGTGGGCGTCGTCGGCGTGCGCGCCCGCGCACAGCCCGGCGATGCCTTCGTGGACGGTCGACGGCGTGTTGGGCATCGCCCGGACGACGGGGACGCCGTCCGCCAGATGCCGCTCGATCGTCGCCGTCGGCGTTGCGGCGGCGATGGACAGCACCGTCTGCTCCGTCGTGATCGCGGGCCCGATCTCTCCGAGCAGCGCTTCGATGTCCTGCGGCTTGACGGCTACCACGACCAGGGCCGCCCGCGACGCCACCGCCACGTTGTCGACCGTCGCCCAGATGCCGTGACGATCCGTGAGCTCGGCCACCCGCTCGGCCCGGCGGCTCGACGCCACGATCTCGTCCTTTGTCCGCCAACCCGAGGAAAGGAGGCCGGC
This sequence comes from Gaiella sp., assembly GCF_035558935.1. Classification (GTDB taxonomy): domain Bacteria; phylum Actinomycetota; class Thermoleophilia; order Gaiellales; family Gaiellaceae; genus Gaiella. The sequence goes on from NZ_DATMBZ010000164.1 coordinate 2,510, forward strand.
GATCAGCGCCTCGCCGATGCGGCCGGTACCGAGGACTGCGATGCGGCGCTCGTCGACTGCCATACGAGACTCTATGCAGCCCGGCGCGCCCGCCGCCGAGCGATCCGCGCCAGGTCGGCGGACGCGTCCGGGACGAGACCGCGTGCCCAGCCGAGCAGCAGGATCTCTCCGGCGAGCCCCTGCCACTCCTCGTACGGGGCAAGCAGTTCTGCCGTCTCGTACGTCTCGACCCAGCGGCCGGTCAGCGCGGCGTACAGCTTCACGAGCGAGAGGTCGCCCACGAGCCCACGGTCGTAGCGACCGAGGCCCTCGAGCGCGATCACGCCGATCGACCACGGTCCGATCCCGCGTTCGCGAGCCAGGCGGGCCAGTGCTGCGTCGCCGTCGACGTTGCGGAGGCGCTCGAGGTCGATCGTGGCCGCGAGTCGCGCGAGAACGGTCGCCCGCTGCTGCGCCAGTCCGAGGCGGCGGAGCGCGACGGGTGGGAGGCGGCGGAGAGCCTGCTGGGTGACGACGTCGTCGTCGCTTGCGTCGACGATCGCCCGCTCGATCGCCCAGGCTCGGCGCGCCTCGATCAGCTGCCCGCAGAGCGCGCGCACGACCGCGTGGGTCACGGTCGCCACGCGGCGTGGGCGGTAGCCGACGAGCGCCCGTGCCGACGGGCCGACCAGCGGGTCGCGGCGGAAGCGCTCGTGGAACTCGCCCGTGTCGTCGTCGAGGGCGAGCATGAACCGCGCGGTCGCGAGCGCGGCCTCGTCCGGCGCGCGCACGACCACGCGGCCGTCGGGCCGCTGCCAGGCGGTCGCCGCTCGTTTTCCCGGGAGTGCGCCGCGCCACGATCCACCGCGAGTCATGAGGCGGAGGCGGTACGGCCCGGCCGGTGTGACGACATCCTCGACCACCGGCACCGACACTACTCGCGGGGTAGGCTGGCCGCCCCGGTGTCAGACACCGAATCCTGAAATCCTGTCAAGAGGAATTCGTGCCGATTCCGTGCTCAGCGCCCCGCGGCACCGTGCTCGCCCTGTTCGCGGCAGCGATCCTGACCACGTCGGCGTCCGCCGCCACACGGCCACCGGCGACCACGGCGAGGCCCGCCGTCGCGCAGGAGGGCCTCACGCTCGTCGTCGACCACGGCGCCAGGGTGGCAATCCTGAGGGCGCCCGCGAGCCGCGCCCTCGCGGTCGCGGCCTGGAAGACGTCCTTCGGCTCCGTCAGGCGGCTCCGAGTCGTCCAGCGCCGAGGGGACTGGTTCGCCGTCGAGAGCGATGTGCTCGGGAACGGTGTCGTCGGCTGGGTGCCGCGCACAGCTCCCGTCAGTCTGAGAAGCGTGCGGTACTCGCTCGAGGCCGACCTCTCGCAGCGACTGCTGACTCTCCGCCGGGAAGGACGCGTAGTCTTCCGCCGCCGCGTCTCGATCGGCGCCGGTGACAGTCCCACCCCGAGCGGCCGATTCCACATCTCGGATCAGATCTCCGGCAAGCGGTGGGGACTCGGCTGCTGCATCGTCGTCCTCTCGGGAAAGCAACCGCATCTTCCCGCGGGCTGGAACGGCGGCGACCGGCTGGCGATCCACGGCCGCGCGTCGACGTCGGAGTCGATCGGCGCCCCGACGAGCGCAGGGTGCCTCCACGCGACCGAGAAGACTCTGCACGAGCTCGCGCGGCTTCCGCTCGGGACGCCTGTCGTCATCCATCCCTAATCTCCCGCCGTGCGGCTCGCCGACGCGATCTCGCTCCGCTCGCGCAGGCGAAAGCTCGCGCTCTTCCTGGAGCTGATCCGTC
>NZ_DATMBZ010000165.1:0-5076 GCF_035558935.1 Gaiella sp.
CGCGTCCCGGGCGATGAGGAAGCCGCGCTGGACGAGCTCGGCCGTTCCCTCGAACGCGCGGTCCTCGTGCTCGACCGAGACCACGCCGTCGTAGCCGACCCCGTAGAGCGCGGCGAGGAACCTGTCCCAGCGCACCTCGCCGAGGCCGGGGAGGCGGGGGACCTGCCAGCCCATTCCGAGCGACACGGTGCCGTTGCGATAAAGGCCGTCACGGTCGATCTCCATGTCCTTCGCGTGGACGTGGAGGATCCGCGAGGCGTAGTCGCGGACGACGCGGAGGTAGTCGATCCGCAGCCAGACGAGGTGCGACGGGTCGAGGTTCAGGCCGAATCGCGGCGACGGGACGATGGTGAACATCTCGTCCCAGACGGCGGGCGTGGCAGCGAGATTGGTGCCGCCCGGCCACTCGTCCCAGCTGAAGATCATCGGGCAGTTCTCGATCGCGATGTTCACGCCGCGGCCCTCTGCGTAGGAGACGAGGCGCGGCCACACCTTGCGGAACTCGCGGAAGTTGTCAGGCACGTTCTTCGTCTGGTCACGGCCGACGAATGTTCCGACGGTGGGGACGCCGAGCGCGGCGGCCGCGTCGACGACCTTCTTCAGATGGTTGTTGACGGTGCGCCGTTCACCCGGGTCGGGGTGGAGGTTGTTCGGGTAGTACGCGAGCGAGGAGATCTCGAGCCCGTGGCGGTCGAGCACGTCGCGCACCTTCCCCGCGTCGAGCCGCTCGACGTCGATGTGCGAGACGCCGGCGTACCGGCGCCGCTCGCCGCCCGACGCGGGCCAGCAGGCGACTTCGAGCATCTGGAAGCCGTTTGCCGCCGACCAAGCGGCGGTCCGCTCGAGATTCATGCGCGGGAACGCGGCTGTGAGCAGTCCCAGCTTCATGTCGGTACCTCCACCCATCGTCGCTCTGCGTTGGAGACGGCGATCGCGTCGCCGAGGACGTTCGCGCGGTGCCCGTCGAGGAAGGTCGGATAGTCGGGCTCCTCGGGAGGCGCGCCCGCCGCGACAGCCGTGTAGACGCTCCGGTAGAGCTCGCGGAAGGTGTCCACCCAGCCCTCCGCATGGCCGGCCGGAAGAAAGGTGTGAGCTGCGGCGGAGGGCTGCATGAGCGCGCCGTTCCGCTGCAGAAGCTCGTTCGGCTCGTCGCGGCGCCCGAGCCACAGCTCCTCGTGACGCTCGGCGTTCCAGGCCAGGGCCGACTCGGAGCCGTCGACCTCGAAGTGGAGGAAGTTCTTGCGCCCCGCTGCACCCTGCGAGACCTTGAACGCGCCGCGCGCGCCGCCGTCGAAGCGGACGAGCACGTGCCCGAGGTCCTCTGTCGCCATCGGCGCGTCCTCGCGCTCGACGTCGTCGGCGCTCGCGAACGTCTCGACCTCGCCGACGGGCCGCCTCCGCACGGGAATGGTCGTGTGGAGGTCGGCGCAGACCTCGACGATCCGCTGACCGCTCACGAACTGCGCCATGTCCATCCAGTGCGAGCCGATGTCGCCGATCGCACGGAGCGCGCCGCCCTTTTCGAGCTCGAGACGCCAGTTCCAGTCGGTGGGGTAGAGCAGCCAGTCCTGGAGGTAGCCGCCGTGCACGTTCCAGATCTCGCCGAGCTCGCCCGTGGCGATGCGCGCCCGGGACTCGTGCACGAGCGGGAAGAAGCGGAGGTTGAAGTTCGTGCAGTGGACGAGGCCGCTCGACTCGGCGACCGAGACGAGCTCTGCCGATTCCTCGGACGTCATTGCCAGCGGCTTCTCGCACACGAGGTGCTTGCCCGCCTCGAGCACCTGCTTCGACTGCGGATGGTGCAGGTGATTCGGGGTCGTCAGATGGACGACGTCGACCGACGGGTCGGCGAGCAGCTCCTCGAGCGAGTCGTAGACCGGCGCGATCCCCTTCGCCGCAGCCCGCTCGGGCGACGACCCGACGACGCCTGCGACGTCGACGCCCAGCAGCCGGAGGGCGTGGACGTGGACGACGCCGACGAACCCCGTGCCGACGACGCCCGCGCGGAGCGACGACAGCGACCTCGGCTCGGCGGGGGGCACGGGCGTACGCTACTCCGCATGCCGAGCGCGCCGCACACCGAGCCGGCCGTCGGCGACGCGACCGACGCCGCCGCCTGGCGCGGGCGCCTCGTCGAGCTGATGGCCGACCATCGCGTCCCTGGCGCGACCCTCGGCATCCTCCACGAGGGAAGGGTGACGGCGACCGCGGCCGGGGTGCTCAGCAAGGCGACCGGCGTCGAAGTCACTCCCGACTCGCTCTTCCAGATCGGCTCGATCACGAAGGTGTGGACGGCGACGCTCGTTCTGCAGCTCGTCGACGAGGGCCGCCTGGATCTCGACGAGCCCGTCGCGGAGGTACTGCCGGGCTTCCGGGTCGCCGACGCCAACGTGACCCGCGCGGTGACGACGCGCCATCTCCTCACGCACACGAGCGGGATCGACGGCGACGTGTTCACCGACACGGGCCGCGGCGACGACTGCGTCGAGCGGTACGTCGCGGGCCTCGCCGAGATCGGCCAGAACCACCCGCTGGGCGCGACCTGGTCGTACTGCAACGCGGGCTTCGTCGTCCTGGGGCGGATCGTCGAGCACGTGACCGGCCTCACCTGGGACGGCGCGCTGCGCGAGCGCCTGGCCGCGCCGCTCGGGCTCGAGCACACGGTGACATTGCCGGAGGACGCCCTCCTCCATCGCACCGCAGTCGGTCACGTGGGCGAGCCCGACGAGGACCCGATTCCGACGACCACATGGACGCTGACGCGCGCGATGGGGCCCGCCGGGTTGATCACGGCGAGCGTGGAGGACGTCCTCGCCTTCGCGCGGATGCACCTGGAGGGCGGCGTCGCGACCGACGGCACGCGCGTCCTCTCGACGGCCGGCTGCGACGCAATGGCCGCGAAGGCGGAGCTCCCGGACACGCACACGCTCGGCGACTCGTGGGGCCTCGGCTGGATCCGCTTCGGCTGGGACGGCGAACGGCTGATCGGTCACGACGGCAACACGATCGGGCAGTCCGCCTTCCTGCGGCTCCTCCCGTCCCGCCGGCTCGCGGTCGTGCTGCTCACGAACGGCGGCAACACGACGGACCTCTTCCAGGATCTCTACCGCGAGATCTTCCGCTCGGTCGCCGGTGTCGAGATGCCCCGGCCGCTCGAGCCGCCCGTTGTCTCGCCCGACGTCGACCCGGAGCGCTACGTCGGTCGCTACGAGCGTGCCGCGATGACGACCGAGGTCTTCGTCGACGACCGCGGGCTCACCCTGCGCGCGACGGCCACAGGCCCGCTCGCGGAGCTGATGCCCGAGCCCGTGCACGAGCTGCCACTCGTCGCCGTCGAGCCGGAGCTGTTCGTGGTGCGACTGCCCGGGGAGACGACGTGGACGCCCGTCACGTTCTACGAGCTCGAGAACGCCTCGCGCTACGTCCACTACGGCGCCCGGGCCAATCCGCTGGTCGAACCCGGTTAGGGCTGCTCCAGGAGCTCGTCCACCGTCGCGGCGACGACGAGCTTGAACCCCGGCCGGCCGGCGCCGACGGGCTCGCGGTCGCCCGTCGCCCGGAACCCTGCGCGGGCGTAGAGGGCGCGCCCGGGCGCGTTCGCCTCCTGGACGAACAGGACGATGCGTCGAGCGCCGCGCTCGCGCGCCCAGGAGGCCACGGCGCGGATCAGGGAGCGGGCGACACCTCTTCCGCGCGCCTTGGGATCCACCCAGAGCGAGACGAGCTGCACCTCGAGCGGGTCGAGGCGGCGAAAGCCGCCCACGACGCCGAGCAGCCTGTCGTCGTCGTCTGCGACGAAGAGGATCTTGTCGGTGCCCTCGGCTGCCTCGGCCGTGCGCGCCCGCCAGACCCCCTCCGGCTCGCGGACGGCGTCCTCGTATCGGGTCGAGAAGTACGCCGCTTCCTCGCGGAGCATGCGCAGGCGCGCCTCGCGCCAGCGCAGCCATTCGTCGGCCCGGATGGGGCGGATCTCCATCGGGCGAGGCTATCCCTCACCGCCGCGCGGGCGGGGTCAGGTCCGGCAGTCGCCGGTGAGTCCCTCGCAGCAGCCGACCTTGAAGCGGCAGCGGGGGCACTGGAACGTGCCGTGCCGCCATTCCATCGCCGCGCCACAGCGCAGGCAGGGCTCGGTGTGCTGTGCGGGCTCCGGAGGGCGCGGAGGGGTCATCGTCCGGGACGCTACTGCGTCACTCGGACGGGACCCGCCGCCCCCCGCACGGGGTGGGCGCCCCACCCCCTGGAGCGCCCACCCCGTGCGCAGACGGCGCCGGAGCGTCGCCTGGCTTTCGTGTCGGGGCTCGCCTACCCGCGGAGATTGACCGGGAAGGAGACGAGGCGGCGGGTCGAGATCCCGCCGAGGAGGTTGCCGCCCGGCTCACGAGCGCGGACGAACATCACGAGCAGCTGCTGCCGCGGCGTCGCGGGGAACCCGCGCTGCCGGTTCATCCGCAGCTCGGCCCAGCCGTCGGCACCGGTTGTCGCCTCGGGCGGAACGGAGAACATGTTGTACGGCACCGCCGTGACGTAGACCAGCGCGCCCTGGACCGGCTTGCCGTTACACGCGGTAACGCGATACCGCGCCACGATCGACTGCGTCGAGCCGACGATCACGCTCGGCGACACCTGCTGGCCGGCGATCAGCAGCCGCTCGGGCGGCTTCAGCTCGTTGGCGACGGGCGGGTTCTTGTCGCAGGGGTTCGCGGCGGGCGGCGGCGTTGTCGGTGCCTCGCGGATCACCGCGGTGGGAACGGTTGTGACATTGGTGCGTCCATCGGCGTTCTGCGCGGTGACGGTCACGCGGATGGTGTTTCCCTGGTCGACCTGCTTGAGCAGGTACGTCTTCTCGCTCGCCCCGCTGATCAGGGCGCAGCTCCCGCCGTCGGAGTCACACCGACGCCAGGCGTAGTCGTAGTCGGTCGGGTTGCCCGTCCATGTCCCCTCCTTGGCGGTCAGAGTCGACCCGACCTGCGGCGTCCCCTGGATCGTCGGACGCGTCTGGTTCGTGGGTTTCGCCTGCGTCGCGGCGGAACCGAGCCCCGTCCCGCCGAGCATCGCCCCGGCGAACGCGGCTGTCGT